>JAFAOG010000335.1 GCA_019237945.1 Deltaproteobacteria bacterium
CGCGGATGCGGATGAAGTAGCCGTCGGCAGTGATCGAGAGGTTGTCGAGCGGTCGATAGCCGACGCCGGTGGAGAAGTTCGTCGATTTCTCCTCGTGCAGCTTCGGAATGCCGAACGCCTTGGTGACCGGGCTCTCGTTGTTCGACGTCAGCACCTGCGTCGGCTGCAAGTTGCCCATCGCGTCGGGCAAGAACTGCGTCGAGACGTTGGAAAACCACAGCTGCTGCAGCGACGGCGCGCGAAAGCCCGTGTTGACGGCAGCGCGCAGCGACAGCCCGCCGCCGAGCTTGGCGCGCGCGGCCGCCTTGCCGATCACCGACTGGCCGAAGTCGGAGTAGTTCTCGAAGCGGCCGCCGACGTCGAGCGCGATCGCCTTGTTCAATTCGCTCTCGAGGCCGCCGTAGATGCCGATGTTGTCGCGCGTGCGATCGACCTCGTTGCTCGGCTGGAAGCCCGGGAACACCTGCGCGCCGGGCAGCTTCGGGGCGCCCGCAGGCGTCGTCGCGGTGCCGAGCTGGTAGCTCGCGAGGTCGCCGGCCTGGATGCGGTAGTTCTCGACGCGCAGCTCGCTGCCGAGCACGATCGCGAGCGACTTCACGGCGTCGGTCTCGAGCTTGTGCAGCAGATCGAGGTTCGCGACGGTCTCGCTCGACGACAGCGTGCCGGCATCGAACGTGGTGGGGCTCGCGGTGCCGAGCGATGCGTTGACGCTGTTCTCGATGTCGAACCGGAACGCGCTCGTTCCGTGCGTCAGGCTCGCGTCGACGTTCCATGGTCCCTTCTTGCGGATGCCGATCGTGATCGACTGGTCGTCCATCACGGGGCGGATCAGCGGCAGAAAGCCGTTCGCGTAGAACTCGGGGACGTTCTGCGTCTCCTGCACCGGGAACCGATAGAAGCCGCCCGCATCGCCGCGGCGGTGCGAGACGTCGCCGAAGCTGTAGAACGTCGCGTCGCCCGAGAACGGCATCTCGAGATCGAACTCGCCCATGCCCGTCGTCGCGGCGGCCTCGCCGATCCGCATCTTGAACTGGTCGCGCGTCAGGCCGTTGGCGGCGAGCATCTGGTTGTCGAGCGTCATGTCGTTCGAGTAGACGGGCCCCGTGTACGCGCCGGTGCGGTTCGTCGCGTCGCGCTGGAGGAACTCGCCGGTGACGTTGACGAAGCCCTTCTCGCCGACCTTGAAGCCATAGTTCGCGGCGCTGTAGAGCTGCAGGCCATCGCCGCTCGCGGTGATGCCCGCCTCGTTGGACACCTCGAGCTTGTCGGTCGAGTCCTTCGTGACGATGTTGATCACGCCCGCGATCGCATCGGAGCCGTACTGCGAGGCGGCGCCGTCGCGCAGGACCTCGATGCGCTTGATCGCGCCGAGCGGATACGCGTTGAGATCGGTGCCGACCGTGCCGCGCCCAAACGTACCGTTGACGTGCAAGAGCGCGCTGCGATGGCGGCGCTTGCCGTTGACGAGCACGAGCACCTGGTCGGGACCGAGCCCGCGCAGCGACGCCGGATCGACGTGGTCGGTGCCATCGGCGATCGTCTGCGGCACACTCAGGTAGCTCGGCTCGAGCTGGCTGAGCACGCGGCCGGTCTCGGTGCGGCCGCTGCGCGACACGTCCTCGGCCGTGATCACGTCGACAGCGACCGGCGAATCGACGTTCGTGCGCGGCGTGCGCGAACCGACGGCGACGATCGTCTGCGTCAGCACCGGAGCGGTCGCGAGTGCGAAGTCGAGCTTCGCGGAAGCGCCGGCCGTCACGTTGACGACGCGCTCCTCGCTGCGAAATCCCGTGAAGTCGGCGCGCACGTGCAGCACGCCGGGCGCGGCATCGAGCGTGTAGTTGCCGGCGTCGTCGGTAGTCGTCGAGATCTTCGTCCCGACGATCGTCACGGTCGCGCCCGCAAGTGGGGCGTCGAGGTCCGGTGCCTCGACGGTGCCCGTGATCGCGCCGGTCGTCGGAGCGGCGGGTGGTGGCGGTGCGGCCGTGGCGTCGCTGCCGGCAGCGGAGCCCTGGTCAGGATCTCCCTGAGCCGACGCCGTCGCACACAGCGCCACCAGCACGAGCAGCGACAACGACAGACGATGCACCCGCACCGAGTGACTATCTCACATCGAGCCGTGGCACACTGATCACCGCCATGCGTATCGGCGAGCTGCTGGTCGAGCAGAAGACGCTCCGGCGCTCCGATCTCGACCGCGTGCTCGCGGAGAAGCCGGCCGACCGCCGCCTGGTGTCGACGTTGATCGCACGCGGCCTGCTGGACTTCGATGACGGCGCGCGCGCGCTCGGCGGGCAACACGGCGTGCCGGCCGCGCTGAGCAAGCACCTCGCCGGCCGCGATCCGGCGCTCGCGAAGCTGATCCCGGCGACGCTCGGCCGAGAGTCGTGCGCGTTGCCGCTCGGGCGCACGAGTGGTGGCGCGCTGATCGTCGCATGCGCCGATCCACAGCCGGCGCTGCGCAAGGCGCTCGAGGCAGCCGCCAAGGTCGAAGTGCTGATGGTCGTCTCGCCGATCCAGCGGCTCGAGACGCTGATCACGAAGGAGTACGGCGCCGCCGCGCACGACGAGTTCGATGTCGACTTCTCGTCGGCCGTCGAGGTCGCGCCGCCGCTGCCTGACATGGACGCGCTCGATCCCGACAGCGTGCGCCTCGCGCTGACCGATCTCGACGACGCACGCGTCGACAAGGATCCGTCGCAGAGCGGCCAGTTCGCCCTGCCGCGCGCGACGACGGCCCCGCCCGGCCCGATGTCGTACGACGTCGCGAAGGTAAGCATCGAGCGCGCGACGACGCGCGAGGCCGCGATCGACACCGCGATCGCCTTCATCGGCGGCCGCTGGCAGGCCGGCATCGTCCTGCTCGTCCGCGATCAGCAAGCGGTCGGTGTGCGCGGCCATAACGTCAAGCTGCCCGAGACGCTGACGATCGCGCTGACGCAGCCGTCGACGGTCGCGAAAGCGATCGAGACGAAGAAGCCGTCGATCCAGAGCGCCGTCGGCCCGGCGCAGGCCGGCCTCAAGCACGCGCTCGCCAATGCGGCGACGCCCGCGGCCGCGCCGGTGCTCGTCAAAGGTCTGCCGGCCGCCGTGCTCGCCGTCGGAGATCCGTTCGGCAGCGACGATGGTCTCGCCGACCTCGGCAAGCTCGCCGATGCGCTCGGCCGCGCGTTCGAACGCCTGGTGCCGCGGTGACACCGCTGACGCCACAGCATCGCTCGTGGCGTATCAAGGTGTTCGCGGCGACCTGGCTCTCGTACGTCGGCTTCTACTTTTGCCGCAAGCCGTTCTCGGCGACGAAGAGCGCGATCGGCGCCGAGGCGCACTGGGACGCGACGGTCCTCGGCAACATCGGCGCCGCCTATCTGATCGCGTACGCGGCCGGGCAATTCCTCGCGTCGTACATGGGCACGAAGCTCGGGCCGCGCCGCAACGTGCTCATCGGCATGGCGGTGTCGATCGCGGTGACGGTAGCGATGCCGTTCTCCCTCGACCAGAACGTCATGATGGGCCTGATGATCCTGCTCGGCCTCTCGCAGGCGACGGGCTGGTCGGGAAACGTCGGGTCGATGGCGGGCTGGTTCCACCGGCACGAGCGCGGCCGCGTGATGGGCGCGTGGTCGACGAACTTCAACATCGGGTCACTGACGAGCGGCTGGGTGATCGCGTGGATCCTCGGCATGGCAACGCCGGCGCCGTGGCGCCGCTGCTACTTCGCGGGGGCCGCGTTCCTGACCGCGGTGTGGATCCTGTTCTACGCGTTCCAGCGCAATCGTCCCGAGGATGTCGGGCTCGCGCCCGTCGATGATCCGGAGACCGCCGTCGACGAATCGAAGGAGCCTGATCCACCGCCGCAGGGATTCATGGGCCTGTCGGGCTCGCAGTGGACGAACCTGATGCTCGTCGCGGGCTTCTACTTCTTCGTCAAGTTCATCCGCTACGCGATCTGGTCGTGGGCGCCGTTCTTCCTGCACGAGCACTACTTCAAGCCGCAGGGCACCGCGAACTGGCTCGCGACGTCGTTCGATCTGCTCGGCCTGCCCGGCGTGTATGCGACCGGCTGGCTCAGCGACAAGTACTTCGCGAGCCGGCGCGCGGGCATCGCGGCGCTGATGATGCTCGGCGTCACGGCCGCGACGACGCTGCTGTTCATCTTCTACGACGCCAACGTCTGGATCTTCACGCTGCTGCTCGCGGCGATCGGCTTCACCTGCTACGGCCCTGACGCGCTGCTCACCGGTGCCGGTGCGATGGACATCGGCGGCCGCCGCGGCGCGACGTTCGCCGCCGCCGTGATCTCGGGCTTCGGCTCGATGGGCTCGATCGTCCAGGAGCTCGTGATCGCCCACCTCTACGATCCGAAGAAGAGCCTCGAGGTCATCTTCGGTCTGCTGCTCGGCTGCGCGGCGCTCGGCGCGGCGTTCTGCGGCCTGCTCGTCTACCGAAACAAGCGGGGCGGCAACGGAATCTGATACCGTGCTCCTGCGTGGGTGACGCAGCGATCCTCATCGTCCACCCGGACCGCAAGACCCAGCGGACCGTGCAGCGCATCCTCGGCGTCACCGGGCATCGCATCGACATCGTCGACGACGTCGAGCAGGGCCTGCGCGTCGTCCAGCATCACCCGCCGATCCTCGTCGTCGTCGATTCGAGCACCGCGCTGTCGCCGCAGGCCGATGCGTTCTTCGGCGCGCTCGAGGCGGCCGGCACCGAGTCGGTGATGACGCTGATCGGCCCCGGCGCGGTCGATCACGTGCCGAAGATCCTCGGGCTCGGCGCGGTGACGAACCTGCTCGTCCACCCGATGCCCGTGCTCGCCGAGGAGCTGACGGTCACCGCGCAGAAGCTGATCCGGCGCGACCTATTCGGCGCCGAGAAATATCTACTGTGGGGCACCGAGCTCTACGACCGGCCGATCACGCGCTCGCAGCAGCGGCCGCACGTCGTGCAGGAGATCGCCGATGCGGTGCGCGCGCGCGGGCAGAGTGCGCGGGTCGCGTCGATGGCGATGCTGGTCGCCGACGAGCTGATCAGCAACGCGGTCCACAACGCGCCGGTCGACGGCAAGGGCGTGCACTTCCGCAAGGACCTCGCACGCGACCTCGACATCGCGCTCGACGGCCGCGATTCGGTGCGGCTGCGCTGGGGCTGCGATGCGCGGTATATCGCGATCGAAGTGAGCGACCAGTTCGGCAGCCTCTCGCGCGATACGATCCTCGCCTCGCTCGGCAAGCAGGACGTGCGCGACGAGGGCGGCGGCGCCGGCATGGGTATCGCCCTCGCCTATCGCAGCTGCGACCACCTCGTGTTCAACCTCGCGCCGGGCAAGCGCACCGAGATCATCGCGCTCGTCGATGTCCGCTATCCTCCGGCGGAGCGGATGTCCGCTTCGTCGTACAACGTGTTCGTGGAGAAGCAATGAGTCGCCTCACCGTCACGCCCCAAGGCGACGCGCTCATGCTCGCCGGCGCGATCGACGAGACCGCCGATCTGATGTCGCTGCTCGGCCGTGCGCAGGGCGGCCGGCTCGCGCTCGACCTCGCGGGCGTCACGTTCATCAACTCGCTCGGCGTGCGCGACTGGATCCGGTTCCAGTCGACCGCGACGCAGCAGGGCTTGCAGGTCGAGCTCCGGCGCGTCGCCGAGGTGCTGATTCACCAGCTCAACATGATCATCGCGACCCGCGGCACCGCGCGCGTGACGTCGTTTTTTGCGCCCTACGCGTGCGACAAGTGCGGCCGCGAGGAGTCGCTGCTCGTCGACGCGGTTGCCAACGCGCAGGGGCTCGCTAGGCTCGAGCCACCGCCGATGACCTGCCCCGAGTGCGGCGGCGCGATGGCCTTCAACGATTTCCCCGAGCGCTACTTCTCCTTCTTGAGCCAGGGCTGACCATTGCTGAAGTCTGTTGTCGAATTCGTCCAGCACGTCGTGCAGTCGATGGGCTATCCCGGCCTGTTCGTGCTGATCATGCTCGAGAGCACGCTGGTGCCGATTCCGTCGGAGCTGGTGATGCCGTTCGCGGGCTACCTCGCCCATACGGGTGAGTTCAGCCTCCCTGTGATCCTCGTCATCAACAGTGTCGCGGCGCTGGTCGGCTCGGGCCTCTGCTACTGGATCGGCATGGCGGGCGGCAAGCCGCTGCTCGTCAAGTACGGCAAGTTCATCGGGGTCCGTCGCAAGGACATCGACCGCACCGAGGCGTATTTCTCGCGACACGGCAAGGCGACCATCCTCATCGGGAGGTTCTTGCCGGTCGTCCGCCACATCATCTCGATTCCGGCCGGTATCGCGCGGATGCCGCTCCCCGGCTTTTTCCTGCAGACGTTCATCGGCGCGACGATCTGGGGTTCGGTCCTGATCTTCATTGGCTACGAGCTCGGCAACTGGGCGACCATCGCCGAGAAGCTCAAGCACGTGGACTTGCTCATCGGGGTGGCGATCCTCGCGGTCTTGCTCGCCCTCGGTCTGAGATTCGTGCTACGTCGGCGGCGGGAGCAAGGCGCCGGTGAGAACCCCTCCGATTGACGAACACTTGAAGCCCTGAGTTACTACCCTGGTCCTAGAACCGTGTCGTACCCCGGACGTACCCCGACCATCCCGCCCGGCACTCCCGTGCCTGGGGCACCGTCGGCAACCCCCGTGCTAGGTTCTCCCAGCATGGCGTCGGTCACGGCCCAGGCATTCACGGTGAGCGTGCTCGACCGGCACGAGTCGGAGCTGGTCGAGGCCGCGCTGGCCGCCGTGGCCGCCCGGTCGCCGGGCGATTCCACGATCCTGCAGAACCTGATCACCGAGCTGCGCTCGACCTCCGAGCTGCTCGATCGCCAGCGCCCGCTGCGCCGCCCGACCGCGCTCGGCGGCGAGGCCCGCGACGAGAACACGCTGATCGATCACCTGTGCTCGCTCGACGGTCTGTCGGGCGACCTCGCGCTGCCGCTCAAGGCGACGCTGTCGCGCACGCACCTGCTGACGAAGATCAACTTCCTGCGCGGCTTCGTGAAGGCGACCGCCGCGCTCGGCGACACGCCGCAGGCCGCGAAGATGACGCACGACCTCCGCGAGGAAGTCGCCCAGTCGATCTACACGCTGCTCGCCGAGGAGCTGTTCCTCGCGCTGCTGCGCAAGCCCGACGTCTCCAAGCGCACCAAGCAGCGCGCCGCCGATCAGTTGATCACGATCTGGGACGACGCCGCGCTCGAGATCGACGACTTCGCGCCGCTCCTCGAGAGCGCCTGGCACGCGCGCAACCGCATCAACACCGCGTACGGCACGCTGCTCGGGGCCACCGAGACGTTCCGCCTCGTCACCGAAGACTGCTCGCCCGAGGTGCTCGAGTTCTTCGGCCGCGACGGCATGAGCGCGGACGAGTCGGCAGCGTTCGAAGAGTTCCTGTTCAACATGACGAGCGAGGAGCTCGCCACGCTGCGCCGCGCGATGCAGCAGCAGCACGTCTCCGCGGCGTCGCCCGCGTGGGCGGCCGAAGTCCTCCAGCGCCAGATCGAGGACCTCGAGCACAGCCACGAGATCGATCCGATGGCGCTCTATCGCAGCTACCAGCGCCGCCAGCTCGCCGCGGACTTCCGGCTGATGAGCGGCGCGCCCGGCCCTCGCCGCACCGCCGAGGGGTATCTGATGGTCTACCTGCTCGACCAGCAGTAGACTCATCGGGGTGCTGCAGCCGGGTGCGACTGTCGCGGGCAAGTTCCGCATCGAGCGCGTGCTCGGCAGCGGCGGCATGGGCATCGTTGCCGTCGCCACGCACCTGCAGCTCGATCAGCGCGTCGCGCTGAAAGTCCTGCACGAGCAGGCCGCCGCCGACCCCGCCGCCGTGCAGCGGTTCATGCGCGAGGCGCGCGCCGCCGCCAAGCTGCGCAGCGAGAACATCTGTCACGTCACCGACGTCGGCCAGCTCGACAACGGCGCGCCGTACATCGTCATGGAGCTGCTCGAGGGCCAGGACCTCGCGGCTCTCTTGTCGCGCGGCGCGCTGCAGCCGGTCCACGCGATCGACGTGATCCTCCAGGCCTGCATCGGCCTCGCCGAAGCGCACGCGCACGGCATCGTCCACCGCGACCTCAAGCCGGCCAACCTGTTCGTCACGCGCCGCCTCGACGGCAGCCCGCTGATCAAGGTCCTCGACTTCGGCATCGCGAAGGCGCCCGCGCAGGCCGCGACCGGCCTCACGCAGACGCAGGCCGTGATGGGCACGCCCGGCTACATGGCCCCCGAGCAGCTCCGCTCGACGCGCGACGCCGACGCCCGCGCCGACATCTGGGCCCTCGGCGTGATCCTGTATCAAGCGCTCTCGGGCCGCCTCCCGTTCCCCGCAAACAGCATCACCGAGTTCGCCGTGAAGAGCGTGATGGATCCGCCCGATCCGATCGACGTCGATCCGAACCTGCGCGCCGTGATCCTGCGGTGCCTCGAGAAGGATCCCGCGCAGCGCTTCCCCGACATCGGCGCGTTCGCGCAGGCCCTCGCCGTGTTCGGCGGCCCGCAGGCGCGCGGCCAGGCCGCCCTCGCCCGCTCGCTGCTCGCGCCCGCGATGGGCACCGCGGACACGATGGCCGTCGGCCAGTCGCCGGTGCCGACGACACTGCAGATTGCCGCGCGTGCGACGGTGCCGACCGCGCAGGGCGCCGCGAAGCCCGCGCGCAAGGGCCTGCTGCTCGGGGCCGGCCTGCTCGCCGCCGCGGTCGCGGGTGCCGCCGTCGTCGTCGTCGTGATGTCGCGGCAGTCGTCTCCGCCCTCGCCGCCGTCGCCATCGTCGCCGCCGCCAGTCGTCGCCGCCGCGCCGGCTCCTGCCGCAGTTCCCGTTCCCGCTCCTGCTGCCGTTCCCGCTCCTGCTGCCGCCGCGGGCACCGACACGCGCCGCGGTTCGCGTCGCTGGGTGCTCGCGCTATTGCTCGTGCCGCTGGCGGCGGTCAGCGTGTTGTTCGCGGCGCGCTCGCATGATCACCCGGCTGACAAGACCGTCGCGGACGTGCCCGCGCGCGTCGAGCCTCCGCCGCCGCCACCGAAGCTCGAGCCGCCCGGCATGCACGAGGGCCCGATGAACCCGCCGGTCGTCGTCGTGCCCGACCCCGACCCGCCGAAGCAACCGCCGAAGAAGACCGAGCCGAAGAAGACCGAGCCCAGGCAGGTCACGAAGGCCGCCGGCTCGGCCGCGCTGCCCGCACCCGCGTCGAAGCACAAGGTGATGATCGGCAGCCAGCCGTGGTCGTACTTCACCGTCGACGGCAAGCCCGAACAGTTCGAGAGCAACACCAACATCGAGCTCACCGACGGCCCGCACACGATCCACTTCGTCGGCCAGCCGAACTTCCGCGCCGATCAGACGATCACGATCAACGTGCCCGAGCCCGTCAAGACGACGAAGCTCGTGGAGCTTCCCGCTCCGGCTCCGTGAGCTCGAGCGGCAGCGCCGCGGCGGGGAGCTTGGCCTCGCCACTCGCGCTGATCGTCGTGACCGGCGGCAGCGCGCCGACCTCGCCGGTGATCAGGCGCGCGCCGCGCTTGAACGTCGTGAACGACCACGCCCACTGGATCATGACGAGCAGGCGGCTGCGATAGCTGATCAAGTACGCGATGTGGACGAACGCCCAGGCGAGCCACGCGATGAAGCCGGCCTTCGCGACGTGCTTGGTGGCGAGCACCGCGTCGGCGCGGCCGAGCACGGCCATGTTGCCCTTGTCGTGGTAGCGGAACGCGGGGCGCTTGCCGCGGTCGCCGCGAGCCTCGCGCGCGATGATCTTCGCGACGTGCTTGCCCTCCTGGATCGCGCCCTGCGCGACGCCGGGGACCTCGACGCCGTCGATCTCGACCTTCGCGAGGTCGCCGATCACGAACACCTCGGGATGATCGGGGATCGAGCAGTCCGCCTCGACGAGAATGCGGCCCGAGCGATCGCGCGGCGCGCCGAGCGAAGCGCCGAGCGGAGAGGCCTGCACGCCCGCCGCCCACACGACCGTGCGCGTGCCGAGGCGCGACTCGCCCGACGGGCTCTTGACGGTGACACCGCGGTCGTCGACGCCGGTGACCAGCGTATTCACGCGCACCTCGACGTGACGCTTCTCGAGCGCGCGCTTCGCAGCAACGCTGATCTTCTCGGGATAGCTGCGCAGCACGCGGTCCGCACCTTCGAACAGCACGACGCGAACGCGCGTCGGATCGATCGACCGAAAGTCCTTCGCGAGCGTCTGCAGGCCGATCTCGCCCATCGCGCCCGCGAGCTCGACGCCGGTCGGCCCGCCGCCGACGACCGCGAACGTCAGGTACTCCTCCTGCGCGCGCGGATCGGACTCGCGCTCGGCCGCCTCGTAGGCGATGAAGATGCGGCGGCGGATCTCGATCGCGTCCTCGACGGACTTGAGGCCGGGCGCGAGCTTTGCCCACTGGTCCTTGCCGAAGTAGCTGTGCGTCGCGCCGGTCGCGAGGATCAGGTAGTCGTACTGCAGCTCGCCACCGTCGAGCGTGACCGTGCGCGTTGCGACGTCGATCGAGCGCGCTTCGGCGAGCAGCACGCGTGCGTTGCGCTGATGCGCGAGCGCCGACCGGATCGGATACGCGATGTCACTCGGATTCAGCGCCGCCGTCGCGACCTGATAGAGCAACGGCTGGAACAGGTGATGGTTGCGGCGATCGAGCAGCGTGATCCGCACCGGTGCGCGCGCGAGCGCACGTGCGGCGTTCAGGCCGCCGAAGCCGCCGCCGATGATGACCACGTGAGGCCACCGGTCCATGTCATTAGGATGCTCCGACACGGCGTGTCGATGCAGCAAGAAGCGTGCATACGAACCGGATTACGCGTGAGCGCGCTTCCGGGGGTCCAGGTAGCGGGCGACGATCGGCTCGATCGCCCGCAGCGCATCGATGCGGATCGGCTCCGCCGGATCGGGCGCCGAGACGCGGCGCGAGATCTGGCGCGCGAGCGACCGCGCGAGCCGGTTCTCCGTGAAGTCCTCGAGCAGCCGCGGATGCACGTACGAGGTCCGGCAGATCGTCACCGTGTGGCCGAGCCGGTCCGCGACGCGCTCGAGCACTTCCTTGATGCAGCGCTTGCAGCCCTTGGCGTTGCCCGGATGCTCGATCGCGCAGAGCAGCAGCGCGGCGCCGAGAGTCGCGGCCCACGTGCGGTAGTCCTTCGCGGTGAACCCGCCGCCCGAGACCTCGCGCAGGTAATCGTTGACGTCGGCGGAGCTGACCGGCCGCACGTTGCCCGACTCGTCGAGGTACTCGAACAACCGCTTGCCCGGCAGGTCGTGGCACTGGCGGATGATCCGCGTCAGCCGGCGATCACGCACGCGGACGGTGCGTTCGATGCCGGCCTTCGCGCGGAACGATAGCTCGAGCGTCGGCCCGCGGAACTTCGCGTGGCGATTCTCGAGCGTCGTCGCGCCGTAGCTGCCGTTCTGCTTCGCATACTCGTCGTTGCCGACGCGCAGCTGCGCCTGCTCCATCAGCGACACGACCGTCGCGACGACCTTGCGCTTGCACAGACACTTGCACGCGAGGTCGGCATCGACCGCGGCGCGAATCTTCGGCAGCGCGCGACAGAACTCGACGAGACGGCCGTACTTCACCTCGTCGCGGACCTGCCGCCAGCGCGCGTGATAGCGGTACTGCTTGCGACCCTTCGCGTCGCGGCCGGTCGCCTGGATGTGGCCTTCCGGGTCGCTCGAGATCCACACGCTCGTCCACGCCGGCGGAATCGCAAGCGAGCGGATCCGCGCGAGTGTGGCGGCGTCGCGTACGGGGCGGCCCGCCGTTGTTACGTAGCGAAAACCCTTGCCGCGGCGCTCGCGCACGATGCCCTCGCCCTCGCCGGTCGAGTAAGTCAGCGACGCGACTTCGGCCGCCGCTGCGGGATCTTCGGGGGGCACGGTGTGCGAAAACAGCACGTACTCGCTAAGAGCACGGGCCGTGCCTACAGGAGCTCGAGCTCGATGGTCTCGATTCGGCCGCCACCTTCGCAGGCGAGCTCGTGCGTACCGACCGACGGTGTAACCGTGAAGTCACTCGCGACATCGTCGCCGTCCCAGCGCAGCGTGCACGCGCCGCTCGCCGTGACCGTCAGCTTCGTCGCCTGCGGGATCAGGATCGGCACCAGCACCCGGCCATCGCTCGCGCGGTTGACGCCCGGCGGCTTCCACGACGCATGGATGTGGTGCAGCGCATCGTCGCGATACGCGCCGAACGGCGGCGTCAGCGGGTAGTCGCCGACGATGCGGTCCCACGTCACGAGCGGCACGCCGTGCTTCACGGCGAAGATCGCGCTCGCAGGGAGCTCGAACGGATTGCCGAGACGCCAGTACGCCGCCTCGACGAAACCGGGGACGCCGTGGCAGCACGTCGGCTCGAGCTCCATCGGCGCGGGCTTGCCGCCGCGCAGCTTCCACACGCGCGTCAGGTTCGTGACGACGAGCGCGCCGAACACGAGCCCGACTGCCGCATGCTGCAGCCACGCGAGCTTCGCGCGGCGCAGGCGCGTCAGCAGCGCGGCGTTGCCGACGACGAGCGGCAGCGTGACGCTGCACAGCCGGCGCTGCCCGAACGATGCCGAGCCCCACCAGTCGGCGATCGTGCTGTTGAGATAGATCTGGACGACGACGACCGCGAGCAGCCCCGCGGCAACGAGCCGGTGCTCGCGCGGCAGCAGAAACAGGCCGATCAGGCCCGCGTAGGCGATCGGCGTCGTCACGAGCCAGCCGTTGCGCGGCGCCCACAGCAGCTCGAGGATCATCGGCGAGCCGAATCGCGTGTAGTGCGGCCCCTGCGGCACGGCGAACGCCTTGCCGAACACGACGTACCACTCGACGAGCTGCGGGATGAACACGACGAGCGCGACCGCGAGCGCGACGGCGCCGCCGAGCACGAGCTTCTTGTCGCGCGTGAACGCGAGCTCGACGAGGACGAGCACACCGAACGCGAAGTCCTGGACGCGGATCAAAGCCGCGACGCCGAGCAGCACGCCGAAGATGATCCAGCGCCGCAGGTCGGTGCGGCCCAGCGTCCTGGCCCACCACGCGATGATCGCGGCGCACACCGCGGCATCCATCGCGTGCGCGTAGCTCGGCATGTAGGTCGCGTAGTACGTCAGCGAGGTGCCGAGCAGCACGCCGACGGTCGCGTAGGTCACGGCCCAGCGTCCGAGCGCGAGGCGGCGAGCGAGCCACGCGCCGAGCAGGCACGCGCCGCACCCGAACAGCGCGCTCGACAGGAACACGAACCGCTGCGTCCACAGCGTGTAGCCGTGCAGCGGGATGTCGGCGCCGAACAGGTTGACCACGGCGGCGCCCGCGTCGCTGACCCAGATCAGAGGAGTCCATACGAGCGCGGGGCCGATCGGCTGGACGATCGACTTGCGGCCCGTCACGGTGCGCGGCTCGTTCCACGGATCGCCGAACCGTGCGAGGTCGTTGTCGAATACCCAGTCGAGGTCGATCGCCGTCGACCGGGCCATCAGGTACATCATGTGGCCGTCGCCGCGGTCGAGGATCGGCAGGTACTGGCCGGTCCCACGCGGTGCGTCGGGCTTGCCCGCCATGTCGTGATTACACGCGTACATCACGACGACGAGCGCGCACGCCAGCCCGACGATCCAACGCGGGACGTGCTTGCCCACGGCGTCATCATATAATGCGCGCGTTGCGGGTGGTCCTCGCTGTCATGGCGATCGCGACGTCGTCGGCCTCGGCCGCGACGATTCACGGCCTCGTGTACGCCGACGAGAACGGCGACGGCAAGCCATCGGCCGGCGAGCCCGGCATCGGTCACGCCGTCGTCGCGTTCGACGTGCGCACGTTTGTCGAGACCGACGCGAGCGGCCAGTTCGACCTCCAGATCCCCGACGACGAGCAGGGGCTCGTGTGGGTCCGCGTGCCCGATGGCTTCGCGCCGGGGCCGGTGTGGAAGAAGTGGGACGGCAAGCACGACGTCGACCTCGGCCTCGCGCGCACCGCGCCGATCCACGGCCCGTTCTCGTTCGTCGTCGCCGCCGACACGCACGTGTGGGGCCCCGAAGAATATTTCGGAGCCGAGGATCTCGCACGCGCCGCGGCCAGCGCGACCGCGCTCGATCCCGCACCGGCGTTCTTCACGATCCTCGGCGACATCACGCAGGGCGGCACCGCACCCGAGCTCGCGCTGATCGATCGCGCGCTCGACGGCCTCGGCGTCCCCTACATCCCGGTCCCCGGCAACCACGACTGGTACGACGGCGGCAAGGCGTGGCTCGAGCACTACGGCCCCGACAACTACAGCTTCGACGTCGGCGGCGTGCACTTCATCGTGTGGAACATGGTGATGGACGAGGCGTCGCTCGACAGCTTCCTCGACGGCGAGCTCGCGCGCGTGCCAAGGGCGATGCCGGTCGTCACGCTGACGCACGCGCCACCGCCCGATGCGTTGCTTCGCGTGCTGCGCAAGCACGGCGTCGCGTACGTGCTGACCGGGCACCTGCACACGAATCGCGTCGTCGATCACGACGGCATGATCGAGCTCAACACCGAGCCGTTCCTGATGGGCGGCCTCGACTTCACGCCGGCGGGCTATCGCGTGTTCACCGTCGACAACGGCAAGCTCGCCTCGTATCACCGCACGACCGTCGATGCGCCGTTCGTGCAGCTCGTCGCGCCGGCGCCCGGGCAGTGCGTGCGCGGCGGCGATCTGATCGCGGCCGCCGAGCTCGATGCGAGCGCGAGCGTCGTCACGGCGCGCGTCGACTGCGCGACCGCCGTCTCGATGCGATGGGCCGGCGGCTGGAGCTGGCGCGCACCGCTCGCCGAGCTGTCCCCCGGCGCGCACACCGTGACGATCGAGGCGACGAACGCGACGGGCGCGCACGCCGCGACGACCTCGACGGTGCAGATCTGCGAGCCGGCCGGCGCACCGGGCGCGAGCAGCGACTGGAACCAGCTCGGCGGCAATGCGCAACACACCGGTGCCCGCGAGCACGTGCTCGCGCCGCCGCTCGTGACGCGATGGACGCAGACCGTCGGCGGCCACGTGATCACGGCGCCGCCAGTGATCGCGAACGGCAGCGTCTTCGTCGCCGTGACCGATCTCGCCGACGGAGGCGCCGGGGGCATCGTCGCCGTCGATCTCGCGACCGGCGCGACGCGGTGGCGCGTGGTCACGGCAGGCCCCGTGCGCGGCGGCGTCGCGGCGGCCGGTGACACGGTTTCGGCCGTCGAGATCGACGGCACCGTGCTCGGCCTCGATGCGGCGACGGGCCGCGAGCGCTGGCGCTACGCGCTGTCGACCGGCGTTCGCCACGAGGCCGGCGCCGCGTTCGCGTCGGTGTCGACCGACGGCGGTGACTTCCTCGTCGGCCACCAGCGCCACCTCGCCGCGCTCGCGCACGGCACGCCGCAGTGGACGGCCGAGCCGGTGCCGACCGGCGTCGATAGCCAGAGCGCCGCCGCGATCGCGATCGGCGGTGGGCTCGCGATCGGTACGTTCAACCGCTGGGAGGGCGGCGTGATCGCGTTCGATCGCGCGACCGGCCGCCAGGTCTGGCACTACGACAGCGACACGACGATCGGCATCAACGCCTCGCCGGTGATCGGTGGCGATCAGGTGTTCGTCGCGACGGCCGCCGATCGCGTGCTCGCGCTCGACCTCACCGGGCAGCTGCGCTGGCAGGTCGATCTCGATCCGACCGGCTTCAACTGGGGCAACGCGACGATCGGAACGCCCGCCTACGCGCACGGCATCCTCGTCGTGCCGACGCTCTACAAGGACCTCGTCGCCCTCGATGCAACGACCGGCGCCGAGCTGTGGCGGCACGCCGGCGCGCCCGGCCCGCTGCGCGACACGCACTATCGCGGCGCCGGCCAGCCGGGCTACGCGGCATCGCCCGTGATCACCGGCGACATCGTGTGGGCCGTCGATACGAGCGGCCTCCTCGTCGCGCTCGACGTGCTCACCGGCGACACGCTCTGGTCGACGACGCTCGGCGTCCCCGTTCTCGCGGGGCTCGCCACGACCGGCGACTACCTCGTCGCGGCCAGCTACGACGGCACGGTGCGCGCGCTCGTTCCCGGCACGCCGCGCCTGGGCGCCGCCGCCAGCTGCACGCAAGCTCCGCCCGCCGGGTGCTGCGCGAATGGCAGCAGCCCGAACATCGTCATCGGGCTCGGCGGGCTCTGCTTCGGCGGCGTCGTGCTGCGCAGACGGCGAGCGCGATAGGCAGCATGCTCGCCGCGCCGCCGCCGCCCGCCGAGCACGCGTAGTACGTCTCGCGATCCTTGCCGCCGGTGGTGTCGCCCGGGCCGATGCCGGTGCCGTCGAGGTCGACCGTCGTCGTGCCGCCCGGATACGCGAACACCATCTGCGCTGTCTTCGGGCCTGCCGACGTCGGAATCAGCACGACGAGGAACGAGGCCGACTCGGTCTGCTTGATCATCACGTGCGGATCCGTCGGCGAGACGATCTGGAACTCGTCGGCGTTCGCGCCCGTGAACGACACGTCGGTCAGGGTGAAGTCCGAGCTGCCGCAGTTCGTCAGCGTGATCGTCTGCCCCGACGACGCCTTCAGCAGCTCGCTCGGGCCGAAGTGCGCGGCCGTCGGGGTCGGCGAGATGCCGCCCGCGAGCACGACCGCATGCATCGGGATCGCGATGCTGCCCATGTTCGGGATGTTCGTCTGCAGCGACACCATGTCGTTGACCTCGCCGGGCGCCCGGTTCGATGCGGGCTGCGCTGTCGCGGACAGCAAAACTTCGTTGCCGTGATGCCCGAGGAGCATGTTGATCGTTCCCAGCGTCGCCGAGAACGGCGCGGTCGGCCCGGTCTTGCCGGTCAGCGTGACGTCGCCGCCGGCGTTCGCGAACACCGCCATGTCGAGCGACTTCATCGAGCCGGCGCACACGGTGCCGAAATCGAACATGCCCGGGTTCGTACCGATCGATCCGAAGTGCGCACCGCCCTGCAGCGGCGTGTTGACCGTCGTGGCGCCGCTGACGACAAACTGCATCGTGCCCATCGGGCCGACGTCGCGCTCGGTCGTCGGCGCGTACTTCACGTCGACGGTGATGCTCGCCATGCCGCCGACCGTCGGTGACCCCGGCGGCGTCACGAACGTGACCTCACCGGGCGGCTCGCCCGAGAACGCGAACCCCGACAGCTGGATCGGCGACGCCGACGTGTTCTGGATCGTCACCGTCTTCGTCGTCGGCGAGTCGCCGATCAGGTGCGTGCCGAGCGGGATCGGATTCGGCGTCACGATCACGGACGCCGCGATCGCATTGCAGCGCGCGGTGACCGTGCCCGACAGCCCGCCCTCGTTCCCCGGCGTCGTGAACGTGAACGTCGCGTTGTGCGTCGTCACCGTCGCGTCGGTCTGGCAGTGCACCTGGAACGTCTTGAAGCCCGTGGGCGGGATCTGCGTGGTCGCCCCCATCAGCGGATTGGAGATGAAGTGCACGGCATCGGTGTTCGACGACGTGACGTCGATCGGGCTCGTGCCGTTGTTGATCACGGTCACCGACTGATCGCCCGTCGCCGTGTTGAGCGGGACGTCGCCGAAGTCGAGCAGCGTCTTGGGCTGCACGTCCATCGAGTACGACGAGCCCTGCCCGCTTCCCGTCAGCGTGATCGTGTACGTCATCGACGCACCGCCGAACGTCGGCGACGACGTCACGGTCACCGGGCAGGTCTGCATGCCGGTCTGCGACGGCGTGAACGTCGCGCCGAACTGGTAGTCGACAAACGCGCACATCGGCGGCTGCGTCGAGCCGTTCTCCGGCCGCGACATGCCGGCGCCGGTGCCCATCATCATCGAGCAGAACACGTGCGCCTGCGAGGCAGGCAGTGGCGGCTGGAGGTCGAGCTTGAAGTCGGCGCCGCAGGTCGCGCTCTTCGTGACGTTGACCTGATCGTCGTCGGTCGGGCTCTGCGCGCGCACCGTGAAGTACGGATCGGGGTTCGTCGCGACGTTCTGGCCGAGCGCGACGGTGCCGAAGTCGTAATTCGTCGCCGGCAGGAACACGACGACCTCTTCCTCGGTCGACGACAGGTGCACGCCCTGCTCGTAACAGGCCAGCAGCGACACACCAAGCACGACCGCGGCCGCGAAGGGCCGACGCGAGATCCTCACCCGTCGAGGATCGCCGGTGCGCGCGGGCGCGTCAACGCCATCGCGTGGGTGCCGCGCCTACATTGCGAGCAATGCTGATACGCTCGGGGTGTGAGCTATGACGCGGTCGTCGTGGGAGGGCGGTGCGCCGGCGCGTCGCTCGCGCGGTTCCTTGCTCGTGCCGGTAAGCGTGTGGTCGTCGTCGACACGGCGGACTTCCCCAGCGATCAGCCGATGTCGACACACTTCATCGGCATCTACGGGATGAATATCCTCGACGAGCTCGGCCTCGGCGACCAGGTCCGCGAGATCGCGCCGACCGTGCACATGTTCATCAACGGCTGCGAGCAGAACGTCGCGCGCATGAAGGCGGAGTGGGGCAGCTGCCCGCGCCGCGACGTGCTCGATGCGGTGCTGCTCGAAGGCGCGCGCGAGGCGGGCGCAGAGATCCGCACGCGCACGAAGGTGCTCGAGCTGCTGCGTGACGGCGATCGCATCGTCGGTGCGCTCGTCGAGGACGCGCAAGGCAAGCACGAGCTGCGCGCGAAGATCGTCGTCGGCGCCGACGGCCGCAACTCGACCGTCGCCGAGCTCGCGGGCGCCGAGGAGTACTTCGCGTACGACGGCCCGCGCGCCGCGTACTGGAGCTACTGGCAGCGGCCGAGCTGGTACGACACCGACCCGCGCTACGAAGGCGCCGCGATGATCGTGTACGAGCAGCAGTACGCGCGCGTCGTGTTCCCGACGAATCGCGATCAGATCTGTCTCGGCGCGACGTTCCCGAACGCAGAGGTGCCCGAGTGGAAGGCCGACCCGCGCGCCAAGCTCGAGGCGGTTCTGCGCGCGAGCACGTACACGGCGCCGCTGCTGGAACGCGAGCTCGTCGAGAAGATCCGCGGCCTGATCAAGATCCGCTACTTCTTCAAGCGCGCCGCCGGCAAGGGCTGGGCGCTCGCGGGCGATGCCGGGCTGCACAAGGATCCGCACGCCGGCCTCGGCATCTCCGACGCGCTCGCCGACGCGAAGTTCTTGTCGGCCGCGATCCTCGACGGCAGCGACCAGGCGCTCGAGCGGTTCTGGCGCGAGCGCGACGTCCGCGCGTGGGAGCTCTACAACTTCACGCGCGACCTCGGCGAGCTCGACTACAACAACGCGCTCAACCAGACGCTGTTCCGGCACGTCGCGGCGAACAAGGACATGCAGGACCGCATCTACCGGGTCGCGGCGCGCCAGCTGTCGCCGTACCTCGCGTTCACGCCCGGCGAGATCATCAAGATGACGCTCGGGGCGCTCGTGCGCGGACGGTTCGGTGTGCTGGCGCCCTTCTTCCGCGCCGCGAAGCGCGGCGGCACCGTCGCGAAGGAGCTCGAGCGCCGCAAGCAACTCCTCACACCGCAGCTCGCGGCAGCTGCGCCGCGCCCGCCTGATATGATCGCGGGGTGAGGTTCGCGTATCTGCTCGCGCTCGCCGCCTGCGGCCGGCTCGGGTTCGATCCGCACCGCGATGCGAACGACGCAGCCCCGGATGTCGCGCCCGGCACGCCGCTGACGACGACACTCCCCGACGGCGGGCAGATCGACTTCATCAACGTGTCGCTCGCGCACCCGTGGTACGCGGTCTCGCACGCCGGCGCCGCGTTTCGGAGCGACGATCACATGACGTGGGTCGCGTGCGGTGCGCGGTTCACGACGCAGATCTCCGCGCTCGACACGGGCGTCGTCTATGCGGGCGGCGCCGACACGGCGGTCAGCATGGACAACTGCGCGACGTGGATGCCGCTCGGCGCCGGCCAGTTCACCGAAGGCGTCGGCAACCACAACAGCGTCATCTACGCGCTGCTCGATACCGGCCTGCGCACGTGGAATGGCTCGGCCTGGACGACCGTGACCACGCCACTCGACGGCGCACGGTTCAAGAGCTTCTCGGCGTTCGCCGGTAGCGTCTTCCTGATCGGCACCGGCAACGGCCTGCTGCACTCGGGCAATGGCGTGACGTGGACGGCGGTCACGAGCCTTCCGTCGCTCAACGTCGTCGACGTCGCGGCCTCGACGATGCACACGTATGCGATCAGTGCGGCGAGCGGCGCGTCGAACGGTGCAATCTCGTGCTCGGATGGCGCGGCCACGACCTGGAGTACCTGCAGCACGATCGGAGGCACCGCGGTCGCGGTCGATCCGACCAACGACCTCCACGCGTTCGCCGCGATCTACGACAACCTGCTCGAGACGACGGACGCGTTCCAGAGCGCGCAGTTCGATCAGCGCGGCGGCGCGATGGGCTACGCGGTGGTGCACGACGTGCGGTTCAACGTCGATGGTACGACGATCGCGACGACCGATCGCGGCATCTACGTGACCGCGCACAACACGATCAACTGGCAGCCGGCGTTCACCGGCCTCAGCGCGTGGACCGTCAACGACATCGCGATCGCCGGCGACGACGTCTACATCGCGACGACCGGCGGCGTGCTCAGCGGGCGACGCGGTCAGCCGTACACGCATTCGTTTGCCGGCATGTCGCCGAACACCATCAACAACGCGACGGTCGTCGCGCCCGACGGCACGATCGTCTCGGTCGGCCGCCACATCTGGACGAGCACCGATCACGGCGCGACGTGGTCGATGAGCATGAACATCGGCTCCGCCGACGGGTACCGCGCGTTCTCCGCGCTCGTCGACGGCACGCGCGTGTGGGCCGGCACGGGCAACAGCATCTACGTCGCCGATGCGCCGTACACGACCTGGACGCCGCACGCCATCGGTCATCGCGTCAACGCGCTCGTGCGCACCGGCGCGCGGCTGTGGGCGGGCACCGATGTCGGCGTGCTCGCCTCCGACGACGACGGCATGACATGGCAGCCGTCCGGCACCGTCTCGCTGTTCGTCGATTCGCTCGCGCTGCTGCCCGACGGCAGCCTCGCCGCGGGCACGGTGATGGGCCTCGCGATCAGCGATCCGACGCGCACGACGTGGATGACGCGCAGTCCCGGCGTCGTCGACGTTCGCCACATCGCGGTCGCCGGTGACGCGATCGTCGTCGCGACGCCCGTCGGTATCTACGCGAGCCACGATCAGGGCGTCACGTGGACACCGGGTGCGAGCGGCGACTTCAACACCGTCGTCATCGATAGCGCGGACGGTCAGCTCGTCATCGGCACGAACGGCGCCGGCCTGCTCGAGACGCCTATACCGTGAAGATCGCGGCGCCCCACGTGAAGCCCGAGCCGAACACGCTCGACAGCACGCGGTCGCCCTTCTTCACCTTGCCCTGCTGGCGCCAGTAGTCGATCGTCAGCGGCACGGTCGCCGCCGTCGTGTTGCCGTAGAACTCGATCGTATTGAGGACCTTCTCCGGCGGGATCTTCGCGACCTCGACGACCTTCTCGTTGATGCGGAGGTTCGCCTGGTGCGGCACGAACCACTGGATGTCGTCCCACGACATGCCCGTCTTCGCGAGCGCGGCCTGCGTCGACATCACCATGCCGCGCACGGCGTTGAGGAACACGCGCTTGCCGTCCATCTTCGGATACATCAGCGCGTTCTGCTCGCGGTCGCGGGGGTCGTAGTCGAGGTACGGCAGGCGCGCGATCTCGAAGATCTTGAGGCACAAGTCCATCGCGCCGTTGCCGTCGGCGTGCGCCGCCGTGTACACGACGCCCTGCTTCGGATCGTCGGTCTCCATCGGGCCGAGCACCATCGCGCCCGCGCCGTCGCCGAAAAGGACCATCACGTCGCGGCCGCGCGTCGAGTAGTCGAGCGCGTGGCTGTGCAGCTCGGCGCCGATCAACAGGATCCGCTTGTACGTGCCGCAGCGGATGAACGCATCGGCCATCTGCATGCCGTAGACGAACGCCGAGCACTGCTGGCGGATGTCGAAGCACGCGCAGCTCGTCTTGTCGGCGATGCCGAGCTTCTTCTGCACGACGACGGCGGTGCCCGGAAAGTGAAAGTCGGGCGACAGCGTGCCGAGGATGATGCAGTCGATATCGGTCGGCTGCAGGCCGGCATCGGCAATCGCGCGCTTGCTCGCCTCGAGCGCGAGGTCGCTCGTCCAGGTGGCGCCATCATTCGGCACGTAGCGGCGCTCCTTGATGCCGGTGCGCTGCTGGATCCACTGGTCGTTCGTCTCCGTGACCTGCGTCGCCTGCCGCACGTGTTGGTCATTCAGAAACGCGATCTCCTCGTTCGTGACGACGCGGTCGGGGACGTAGCTGCCGAGGCCGAGGACCTTCGTGCGGATCATGCGTCCGATCTATCACATAATTGCGCAGTGGCCCGACCACTCGCTCTCCTCATCCACAGCGGCGGTTTCGGCGGACGGCAGTGGCGCAAGCTCGCCGAGCTGCTCGCCCCGACGCACGACGTGCTCGCTCCCGATCTGATCGGATACGGCGAGCCCTGGCCGGCCGGGAAGCCGTTTCACTTTCGCCAGGATGTCGAGCGGCTGGCCGCGATGCTCGACCGGCCGGCGGATGTCGTCGGGCATTCGTACGGCGGCTTCCTCGCGCTGCAGCTCGCGCTCGCGCGTCCCGATCTGGTGGACCGTCTCGCGGTGTATGACCCGGTCGCGTTCACGGTGCTGACGCCCGAGGAGCGCGTGCGCGGTTTCGCGGGCATCAAGGCGCAGTACGAGCTGCCGCTCGACGAGGCGTGGCTCGCGGCGTTCGTCGACTGGTGGAACGGTCCCGGCGCGTGGGCAAAGCTGCCCGAGCCGACGCGCGAGGCGTTTCGCAAGGTCGGCTGGAAGTGCAGCGAGGAGGTCGCGACGCTGATGGCCGACTACGAGACCGATTACTCGCGCGTGCGCGCGCCGACGCTCGTGCTCGGCGGCGGCAAGTCGCCGGAGGCGGAGCGGCTGACCGTCGAGCGGCTCGCGCGCGTGATCCCGCACGCCGAGCTGCAAATGTTCGAAGACCTCGGGCACATGGGGCCGATCGTGGCCGCCGAGCGCGTGAACGCGGCGATCGCGCTATCATTGCGACGATGATCCTCGCGTGCCCGTCGTGTGACAGCCGCTATGACGTCAGCGGGTACGCGGTCGGCCAGCAGCTGCGCTGCCGCTGCGGCACGGTGATGACGAGGCCCGCCGAGACGAAGCAGGCGGGGTTGCTCGCGTGTCCGCACTGCGGCGCGGGCGTCGCCGAGAATGCGGGGCACTGCCAGTACTGCAACAGCGAGCTGCTGCTCAAGGCGTGCCCGCGCTGCATGTCGCGCGTGTTCGCGGGGCACAAGCACTGCCCCGATTGCGGCGCGGAGCTCGATCTCGCGGCGAGCGGGACCGAGCTGAAGGACATGCCCTGCCCGCGGTGCGAGAAGGCGCTGCGCGCGCGGATGGTCGGCGACATCGTGATCGACGAGTGCCCCGAGTGCTTCGGCGTGTTCCTCGATCAGGTCGCGATCAAGCGCGTCGTCACCGATCGAGCGCAGGCGCGGGCCGAGGCGCTGCTCGGTGCGTTGCCGCGCGCGGAGCTGCCCGTGCTCAAGCCGGGGCAGCGGATGTACGTCAAGTGTCCGAGCTGCGCGAATCTGATGAACCGCCGGCTGTTCGCGGCCGGCGCCGGCGTGATCATCGACGTGTGCCGCACGCACGGCACGTTCTTCGATGCGGGCGAGCTGCCGCGCGTCGTCGAGTTCGTGATGCAAGGCGGGCTCGAGGCGGCGCAGAAGAAGGAGCTCGAGCGCGAGCGCGCGGCGATCCAGCGCGAGAAGCAGGGACTCGGCGCGGGCGCGATCTGGATGCCGGTGCAGACGGGCTCGGTCGACCGCAGCAACAGTGCGGGCGGCGCGCTCGTCGACCTGCTGTTCTCGCTGTTCAGCTAGCGGAGCGTGCCCCAGCCGATCGCGCCCGTGAGATCGAGCTCGAGGTAGTCGCCGCCCGGCGCGACCCACGGCGTGGTCGTCGCGGGCACGAGGTCCTTCCACTCGTTCGCCGGCTGCGCGTGGACGACGTGCATCGCGAGGCGCAGCGCGTGCGGGCATCCGCCGAGCGCGGTCCATGGCACCTGCACGCTGATCGCGCCCTGCGCCGCGAACACATCGGTGCCGTCGGCGAGCGGCATCGCGCGCGTCGTCCACTGCGAGGCGGGCGTGAACACGGCGTCGTACGCGCCCGTGCCGGCGTCGCTGACGCGGCGGACCGCGATCAGGTGCGTCGGCGTGAACGGCAGCTGCGGAACGAGCCCGCTGTACTCCTTGCCGGTCGCCGCGATCGGCGGCGCGAGCGCATCGGCCGCCTCGACATAGATGTGCAGTGGCTCGTACGCCTGTGCGAACGCCGTCGACTGCACCGTGATGTAGAGGCGCTGCGTATCCCAGCTCAGCGCGGCCGCGTCGGTGCCGAGCATCGCGCCCGGCGTCATCTGCTGCGCGGCCGGATAGCGCGCGAGGTCGTTGGAGCCGGTCAGCGCGATCGTCATGCCCGCCGAGATCGGGCACCCCGCATCCGGGAGCGCATCGGCCGGCGCATCCAGAGCGACCGGCGCGGTGTCGGGCGCGGCATCCGGCTTCGCGTCGGCGGCCGCATCGGCGGTGGCCTTATCGGGCGCGGTGCCGCGCGCACATCCGGCAACACCGATGGCCAGCGCGGTTGCGAAAGGCAACGCGACCGGCCAGCGCCGCGATGGCGATCCGCTGGGTTGCAGGGCCGGCGACATGGTTCGGCTCCACAGGAGCAGCGCGCGTGCCACGTCCGAAGCGCGCGCGCCACACAGCCGAGCTATCGTGCGCGCGTGAAGTACGCCTGCCTGCTCGCGGCCCTGCTCGCCTGTTCGGGTTCCCCCGCAACGCACGCGCGCGGCCCCGAGGCCCCCGACCGGTCGACGCGGCTGGTCGTGCTGCTCGTCCTCGATCAGTGGCCGGAGTGGTCGTTCGAGCAGAAGCGCGCGGCGTTTCGCGCAGGGTTCGCGCGCATGCTCTCCGAAGGCGAGTGGTTCGTCGGCGAGCACCCGAGCGCCGCGACACTGACGGCACCCGGGCATGCGTTGCTCGGCACCGGCGCGGCGACGGCGACGTCGGGCATCGTCGCGAACGAGTGGTGGCACCGCGATCTCCACGAAGTGCTGGCGTCGGTCGAGAGCGAGAACGGCACCGACACGACGAAGTGGCTGCGCGTCCCCGGCCTCGGCGATGCGCTCGCGAAGACGCGCGGGAAGGCGGTCGGCATGAGCCTCAAGGCGCGCGCCGCGCTGCTGCCGCTCGGCCACACTGGTCTCGCGTTCTATTACGACTCCGCCGGCCGCCGGTTCAACGCGCACCAGCTCGCGAATTCGACGCCCGCCGCGATCACGCGCCCATGGCTCGAGACGTTCACAGCTGCGCATCCGCTCGCGCTCACGATCTGGACGCCGCTGCCCGAGTCCGCGCAGCTCGCGGGCGTCGCCGATGATCGTCCGGGCGAGGTCGGCGAGTCGGGCTTCGGTCCAACGTTCCCGCACGACCCGAACGCAGCGAAGGATCCCGGTCACGCGGTGTTCGCGATGCCGCTCGGCAACGACGCGCTGCTCGACGTCGCCGAGGCCGCGCTCACCGGCGAGAACCTCGGCACCGACGACGCGCCCGACCTCCTCGTGATCTCGCTGTCCGCGCACGATCTCGTCGGGCATGGCTGGGGCCACGAGTCGATCGAGCAATGGGACATGGAGCTGCGCCTCGATCAGCGGCTCGCCGCGTTCATGGACGTGCTCGATCAGAAGGTCGGCGCCAGCCACTGGGCAATGATCGTCACGAGCGATCACGGCGCGGCGCCGCTGCCCGAGTCGATCCACGGCGGCCGGCTCACCCACGATCAGGTGCGGGCCGCCGCGAACCAGGCCGCCATCGCCGTCCTCGGCCCCGGCACCTGGGTCGACAACGCGCACTATCCGAACATCTACTTCAGCGACGCGTTCAAGGCGCAACCGGCGAACGAACGGAAGAGCGCGATCCAGCGCGTCGAGGCGGCGCTGCGCTCGTTCCCGTCGATCGAGCAGGTCGGCGCGGTCGCCGACATCGCCGGTCACTGCGATACGCGTCCGCCGAAAGATCAGCCGCTGTGCCGCACGTTCGATCTCGAGCGCTCGGGTGACCTCTACTACCTGCCGGCGCGCGGCTACATCATGGACACCGATGACGAACCGACCGCGACCGCGCACGGCTCGCTCCAGGACTACGACCGCGAGGTCCCGCTGATCGTGCTCGGCCCGCGCCGCACGAAGCACGAGCCGCCGACCGCGCCCACCGAGAAGCGCGACATGCGCGAGGTCGCGCCGCTGCTGGCGAGCTGGCTGGGCGTGAAGCTGTAGCGCTAGATCTCGTGCGGCATCGGCCGGCGCGGCGCGCGGAAGTAGCGCAGCGGCGAGTACGGCGAGAAGTTCGAGACGCGCGACGTGTAGAGGTCGGCGTAGTCGTTGACCTGCTCGCCGAAGCGCGAGTTCTCGTTGCCTTCGCGCAGGCAGCTGCCCCAGTGCGGGTTGAACGCGCGGTCGATGCGCTTCTCGAGCGAGTCGACCTCGGCGTCCATCAGGTCCGCGCGCTCGCGCAGGATGTCGATCTGCGAGCGGGCCGTCTTGCGCTCTTCTTCGAGGCGCGACTTCAGCGATGCCGAGCACGCCGGGTCGTCGAGGAGCCGCTGGATCTTCTTGATGCGCAGCGTCTGGTAGTCGATCTCGGACTCGAGGTTGCGGTGGCGGCGATCGAGCAGATCGAGGTCCTGGATCTGGGCCTCGAGGCGGTCGCTGACCGTCATCTCGCGCTCGAGCTCCTGGAGCACCATCGCCGTGCGCCACATGTGCTGCTTGCGGAGGCGCAGGATGTCGCCGTAGATGTGGTCGCCGATGTAGAGCACCTGCTCGCCCTTGATGCCCGTCATCTGCTCGAACGCGACGACGTTGCCGCCCTGGTACACGCGGTCCCGCGACAGGTGCTTGACCTCCCCATTACTCTGGCCGTTCGTGATCGGCGCGCCGCTCACCGGGTCGACCTGGAAAAACGGGCGCAGCTCGTTGAAGAACGCCGGCTTCGCACCGCCGACGATCACGATGTCGAAGTAGTTGCGCCACGACGGGTACGCCTTGCGCTCGCCGTCGAGCAGGTAGCTCATCACGACGCTCGTGTAGTCGTAGAGCGAGTTGGTGAGCAGGAACAGCTTCTTGCCGGAGCTGCGGAACTTGTGCAGCGTCTCGGCGAGCAGCGGGTCCTTCACGATGTACGCGGCGAGATCCGCTTTGATCACCGACTTCAACGTGTCGTCGCGGTGCGCTTCGTCGA
>JAFAOG010000481.1 GCA_019237945.1 Deltaproteobacteria bacterium
CGGCTCGGGGGTCACCTGCACCCAGCCCTCGGCGCGGTGGTGCGGCAGCCGATCGATCGGATCGTCGACGGCGGGCTTGCCGTTCTGCGCCTCCTGGCGCGCCTTGACGTAGTCCCACGCGCCGCCGAGCTCGACATGGCGCTCGACGCGGATGCGGCCGACGAGATCGACGCCCCAGATGTCGACGGCGCCGAGGTTGACGAGGTGGCCCATGTCGGCCGGATCGATCGACGCGCGCACCGTGCCCGTCGTGTGGCGGTAGAACGGCGCCGCCTCGATGCGCATGCGATCGTCGAGCTGCTTGATCGCGCGCAGCTCCGCATGATCGGCGATCTCGGGACCGAGCTTCGGGTTGCCGTTCTGCGGATCGAAGCGCTCGCGCAGCGACGGCACCCGGCCCTTGCGGCCGAGCGTCGCGATCAGCTCGAGCGGACCGTAGTGCGGTCGCCAGCGGCCGACGAGCTTCGCCTCGGGCCACGGATCGGCGCCAAGGCCGAGCGGGATCGCAACGCCCGCCGCCGCGTCTAGCCGCACCGTCTTGTGCTCGACCTGGCCGTCGGCGGCCGCCTCGATCGTCGTGACGTCGCCCTTGCCGACGAGCCCGCCGAGACTGTCGCTCGCGTGATCGTGATCGACGCTCGCCGAGGCCGCCCAGCGCATCTCCTTGCCGATCGGCGCCGTCGCGAGCGCCATGCCTCCGATGCGCGTCGCCGACAGCTCCTCCATCAATGTCTGGTGCGTCAGCGTCGGATCGCTGAACGACCGCGAACGCCGGTAGAGGTGATGGAAGTACGCCTGCTGCTGCAGCTGCAGCGAGCCCGTCTGCTCGTCGGCCTTTGCCTGCACGCGCTGCGTCGCCTCGCGATCGATCACGAGCAGGTTCGACGGCATCACGTCGCTCGGCGGCGCGATGTAGTGGCGGTCGTCGACGAAGCCATCGAGAACAACGCGCTCGTGCGTGTCGCGGTACTCCAGGCGCGCGCTGCCGGTCGCCGCGTGCCGCGCTTCGGGCACGCTCGGCGCGGCTGCCGTCGCGGGCAGCGAAAAATCGCGCGCACCGCCGAGCCCGCTCGCCGCGACACGCAGGCCGAGCTTCTGCGCGAGCGCGACGCGCGCGGTCCCCGACACGCCGAGCGTCGGCAGCGAATCGGCGGTCATGCGCGCGATCACGACCTGCGGGCCGACCGCGTCGCGCGTCACGACCTCGATCACGCCGCCGGGGCCGCCGGGGCCGTCGATCGGCGACTGCGGCGTCGTCGACAGCCGCAGCTGCACGATATCGGTGATCGGGATCGTCGAGACGTCGAACGTGCCGTAGTACGGGTCGGTCACGAGCACGCCGTCGACGAGGACGCTCACGGCGCCCTTGCGCGCGCCGCGGATGTCGACGTTGAAGCCGCCGCGCCCCGCATCGCGCACGATCACATCGGGCAACAAGGCGAGCGCCGTGCCGAGGTCGATCGCGCCGCGCGCTGCGAGCTGCTCGCCGGTCAGCCGGACTTCCGTATCGCGATCGAACGGCTTGTCGGGACGCTCGTCGTACACCTCGATCGCCTCGCCGACCACGTCGCTGCCGAGACCGCTCGGCTCGACGTTCTGCGCGCTCGCCGCTCGCGATACGACCACGAGGACGAGAACAGCGCGCGTCACTTGCAGGTCGTGTTCGGCGCGTTGGGCTTGCAGAAGCCCATGTTGTTGCACGTCACCGCGCTCGTCCCCTGCATCGGGCAACCGCCGCTCGTGCACTGGCCCTGCGGCGGCACGCACACGCTGAAGCCCGATGCGCCGTACGCCTTGCACACGTTGGAGCCCATGCAGTTCGACGCGTTCGCGTTGCACGAGTCGTAGAGCTGGCCGGTGCACGCCGGCAGGTTGCTTCCGCTGCCGCTCCCGCTTCCGCTTCCGGCGGCGTCTGGCGTCTTCGAGGTGTCGCCCCCGCCACAGGCAGCGAACGAAGCCAGGGTCATGGCGATGAGGACAGCGAGGATTCTCATTCTCTTCACACTGCCCGACTGGCGGACGACGCTCGTTACACGAGCGTAACGGCTACTGACCTGGCGATGTCAGGTACCGATCCGGTGAGTCGAGTCACCGACGAGGATGTCATCGCGCTGCAACATGTCTTCGCTCTGTAACGCGTGATCGGCGGCGGGTAACTCGCGTGTAACCACAACGCCCGGACGCTGTTACATCGTGCCGTGATGACCCTGGCGGCATTCCCTTTGCTGAGCGAGGTGCGCGATGCGTAGCCTCCTTGTCCTCGCGCTCCTCGCGGGCTCCGCGCATGCGGCTGCACCGCTGTGCGACACGCTGCCGAACCCGATTTACCTCGAGGTCGGCGACACGCAGCTGAACCTCATGAAGCAGCTCGGGCGCGCGCTCCGGAACAACACGCCGCACCCGATCACGCTCGTGTTCGTGACGAACGGGTCGTGCACGAACATCGGCGACTTCTACAACCAGACCGCGCTGACCGTGAACTTCCAGTACATCCCGTCGAACGCCGAAGACCCGCTGTGGACCTCGGCCTCGCCGACCCTGACGTGCACGCCGCACGACGCGAACAACACGACGACCCCCAACAGCCACACGCTCGACATCGCGAACTCGGCGCTGTTCGTCGCGTCGTGTGCGAACGAGCCGGCGGTCCCGAGCTTCGCGCAGTTCACCACCGGCCCGATCCAGGCGTACGTGCTCGCGGTGCCGAAGGCATCGAGCGCGGTCGCGATCACGTTCGAGGAGGCGTACTTCGTGTTCGGCTTCGGACCGACGCTGCTCGCGACGATGGCCGGCTCGATCGATCCGTGGACGGTGGAGAACGAGCTGCAGGTCCGCAACAACACGAAGTCGACGCAGCTGACGTGGGCCGCGAACATCTCGGTCGATCCGAGCAAGTTCCACGGCACGCCGAATGCGGGCTCGCCCGCGGTCGTGACAGGGTTGCAGAACTCGGCGAACCCGAGCCAGGCGATCGGCATCCTCGGCGCCGAGGTCTACGACGCGAACCGCGCCACGCTGACCGAGCTCGCATTCCGCGCGCAGGGCCAGTACGCGGCGTACTGGGCCGACTCGAACGTCACGTCGCGCGACAAGAAGAACGTGCGTGACGGCCACTACACGGTGTGGTCGCCGACGGTGTGGATGAACAAGGTCGATCCGCAGACCCACGTGCCGGTGACGGCCGACACCCAGTACATCATCGACCTGATCGCCGGGCGCAGTGTCACGCCGGCACCGAACTTCGATGCGAACGTGATCGTCGC
>JAFAOG010000540.1 GCA_019237945.1 Deltaproteobacteria bacterium
GTGTTCAACCACCTGCAGACCGGCAAGGCCGCGCGCTCGCTCGACCTCTCCGACGACGATCGCAAGCTCGTCTCGACGTGGGGCCTGCTGACCGCGAAGCCGGTGCTGTATTGCTGCAACGTCGGCGAGGCGGATCTGCCCAACGGCAATGCGTGGAGCGATCAGGTCCGCGAGCGCGCGAAGAAGGAAGGCGCCGGCGTCGTGATCCTGTGCGGCAAGGTCGAGGCGGAGCTATCGGAGCTCGCGCCGGCCGATCGCGGCGAGCTGCTCGCGGCCTACGGGCTCGAGGAGCCGGCGCTCGCGACGCTCGCCCGCGAGTGTTACCGACTGCTGGGGCTGCAGTCGTACTTCACGGCCGGTGAGAAGGAGATCCGCGCGTGGACGGTGAAGAAGGGTGCAACCGCGCCCGAAGCCGCCGGCGTGATCCACACCGACTTCGAGAAGGGCTTCATCCGCGCGCAGGTCTACTCCGTCGAGGATCTCGAGGCGCACGGCAGCGAGGCCGCGATCAAGGCGGCCGGCAAGCTGCGCATGGAAGGCAAGGAGTACGTCGTCCACGACGGCGACGTCATGCACTTCCTGTTCAACGTGTGACCGTCGCGTAGAAGCACGCGACGCGGCACGGAACGGGATCGACGGGGAACGCGGCGCGCACGTCGCGGCGGACGCGCTCGGCGTCGCGCAGCGAGTAGCTCGCGCCCAGGAACAGCCAGACATCTTCGAACGAGCCGGTCAGGTCGAGCTCCCAGCGCTCGAAGCGCGGCTCGCTCCAGCCCGCGAACAATTCGCGCCAGCCGGCTTCGCGTTTCGAGCGCGGGTCGCCCATGGCTTCCGCCTTCGGCATCGCGCGCACGAACGCGTGGAATGCGTCTTCACCGTCGGCGACGGGCCCGCCACCGAGCAGCGCATGAAACGTCGCGCCGGGGGCGAGCACGCGGTGAAGCTCGGCGACGACCTGCTCGATGTCGTCGAACAGCATGAACGCGAGGTGGCAGAGCGCGGCGTCGAACGCGCCGTCGGCAAACGGCAGCTGCTGCACCCTGCCCTGCACGGCGATGCCGCGCTCGCGCACGAGGTCGATGCCGATCGCACCGGGCATCGGGCGATCGCCGCACGCGAGATCGAGGACGCGTGTGCCGCGCACGCGGCTCCACAGCTTCTCGTAGCTGCCGGCGCGAGCGAGCGCCTTCGACGTCGCGCCGGGATGCGCCTCGTGGAGCGCGCGCACGATCGGCTCGGACCGCATCGCGCTACAGTATGCGCCTGCTGGCCGGAGTTCTCATGGTCACGTGCGCCGCCGCTTCGTGGGGTACGTGGAGCCTGTTCCTGCGGCCCTCGGGGCTATCGCCGACGGTCGCGACGCCGATCATGTTCGCGGTGATGACGCTGACCGCGCTGCCGCTGATCCGGCGCGACCGCGCACCCGCGTGGGATCGCACCGCGTACCTCTTGCTGCTCGCGAACGCCGCGTTCGACTCGCTGAACGTGCTCGCGTTCTTCGCGGCGATGAAGCACACGACCGTCGCGATCGCCGTGCTCACGCACTACCTCGCGCCGATCCTCGTCGCGCTCGGCGCCGAACGCATCGACGGCACGCGAACGCCCGGTGCTCGCCCCGCCGCCGTGATCGCGCTCGCCGGTCTCACGTTGATCCTCGAGCCGTGGCATGCACCGGCGCAGGGCGCGGTCGTCGGCGCGGCGCTCGGTGCCGCTAGCGCCGTCTGCTACGCCGGCAATGTATTTGTGGTGCGCCGGCTCGCACTCCGGGTAGGTACCGCGCGCCAGGTCGCCTACCACTCGGCGATCGCGGCCGTCGTGCTGCTGCCGTTCGGGGTGAGCGGCCTTGCCACGGTGAGCCCGCGTGCGCTGGCACTGATTGGCTCGGGCAGCGTCACGATCGGCGCGATCAGCGGCATCATCTTCGTCGAGGGGCTCACGCGGATTGGCGCGGCGCGCACGGCGGTGCTGACGTTTGCGGAGCCGCTCGTCGCCGTCACCGTCGGGGCGCTGGCGTGGGGCGAGCCGCTGCACCCGCTCGCCGCGATCGGCGGCGCGCTCGTCCTGGCAGCTGGTATCCACGTTGCACGCCAGGCGCGCTAGCATATGAAGATGCTCCCGACCGTCACCATCGCGATGCCGGCCTACAACGAGGAGAAGTACATCGAGGCGTGCATTGCGAGCGTGCAGGCCCAGGACTATCCGAAGGACAAGATCGAGATCCTCGTCGCCGACGGACGCTCGACCGACAAGACGCGCGAGATCCTCGACCGCCTTGCCGCGGACGATCCGCGCATCAGGTGGATCGACAACCCGGCGCGCCTCCAGGCCGCGGGCCTCGGCGTGCTCGTCAAGCAGGCGAGCGGCGACATCATCGTGCGCATGGACGTCCACGCGGAGTACGCGCCCGACTACGTCCGCAAGTGCGTCGAGACGCTCGAGAAGACGGGCGCCGATAACGTCGGCGGCGCGCAGCGCGCGAAGGCAAAGACGTTCTTCCAGAAGGCGCTGTGCGCGGCGCTGACGAGCCCGCTCGGCGTCGGCGGCGCGAAGTACCGCAGCGAGGACGCCGAAGGCTTCGTCGATACCGTGTTCCTCGGCGCGTTCCGCCGCAAGGTGTTCGAGACGATCGGCCTGTGGGACCCCGCCGCGATCACGAACGAGGACAGCGAGCTCAACCAGCGCATCCTCGAGTCGGGCGGCCAGATCTATCTCTCGCGCGACATCGTCGTGCACTACTTCCCGCGCGAGTCGTTCAAGACGCTCGCGAAGCAGTACTACAAGTACGGCCGCGGTCGCGCACGTACGCTGCTCAAGCTCGGCAAGTACCCGACGCTACGCCCCGCCCTGCCATTCCTGATGGTCTGCGGCGGCGCCGCGATGCTGACGATTCCGCCGCTCTGGCCCCTCGCACCGGCCGCGTTCGCCGCGTACGCGCTCGCGACGGGCGCTGAAGCAGTGCGCGTCGGCGGCAAGCTCGGTGCGCGCGGCATCGCGACGGTGTGGGGCATCTTCCCGACGCTGCACATCTCGCACGGCATCGGCTTTGCGGCCGGGCTCATCCAGTACAGCCGCCAGCCCGACTGGCCGGAACAGCCGGAGCGCGTCCCGCCGAAGAAGGTCGTCCTCCGCGCCGTGTGACATGCTCGGCGGGCCGTGACCCGCAAGCACTTCTGGACCGACCCGTACGCGCGCACGCACGAGACGCGCGTCGCGTCCGTTGCCGGCCCGGCAATCACGGTCGAGTCGACGATCTTCTACGCCGAGTCCGGCGGCCAGGAGAGCGATGCTGGAACGATCGGCGGCCGCCGCGTGCTGCGCGCCGACAAGCGCGACCGCGACATCGTCTACACGCTCGACGACGCCGCCGGTCTCGCGGCCGACGATCCG
>JAFAOG010000586.1 GCA_019237945.1 Deltaproteobacteria bacterium
CTGCGGGAGAGCGGCTGCGCCCGCACACCGGCGAGGCCGGCCGTCACGTCTCGAATGCGATCAACCGCGGTAACCACGTGCTGTTCGAGGGCGCGCAGGGCTGCCTTCTCGATCTCGATCACGGCACGTATCCGTTCGTGACGTCGAGCTCGACGATCGCGGCCGGCGCGTGTCAGAGCGCGGGCATCGGCCCGACGCAGATCGATTCCGTCGTCGGCATCACGAAGGCCTATGCGACGCGCGTCGGCGAGGGTCCGTTCCCGACGGAGCTGCACGGCGACATGGGCGAGCGGCTCCGCAAGGCCGGTGGCGAGTACGGCGCGACGACCGGTCGCCCGCGGCGCTGTGGCTGGCTCGATCTCCCCGCGCTGCGCATGGGCGTGCGCCTCAGCGGCATGCAGTCGCTCGCGCTGACCAAGCTCGACGTGCTCGCGGGTCTCGGCGAGGTCAGCGTGTGCGTCGCGTACAAGGTCGACGGCAAGGAGCTCGACGAGCCGCCGACCGACCCGGAAGATCTCGTACGCGCGGAGCCCGTCTACACGAAGATTCCAGGCTGGGACCGCCTGCCGAGCGATGCACGCGATATCACCGACCTGCCGGCGCCGGCGCGGGCGTACGTCGAGACGATCGAGCGGATGGCGGGCGTGCCGTTCTGCCTGGTCAGCGTGGGCCCCGATCGTGCCGAGACCATTCGGCTTATCGATCCGTTTTCGTGATACGATCATTTCTCCAAGGTGGGGGACCACTTGGGGGTCGTAGGCTCGAACCGCGACAGTAGGGAACGCACATGAAGATCGTCTGTGACGCCTGCCAGGCCAAGTACTCGATTAGCGACGACAAGGTCCAAGGCAAGGTCTTCAAGATTCGCTGCAAGAAGTGCAGCAACATCATCGTCGTCCGAGGTGGAGCCGGCGCAGCGGAAGCTGCACCCGCGCCGCAAGAGAAGGACACGCGAGTCTATGACTACGGCTACGACGGCGGCGGCGCACCTGCGGGTGGCGACGATGCCGTGTGGCACCTCGTCATCAACCAGGATCAAGTCGGCCCGCTGACGGCCGGCGAGGTCCAGCAGAAGTTCGCCTCCGGCGAGATCGACGGCGAGACGTTCACCTGGCGCGAAGGCTTCGGCGACTGGCTGCCGCTCGCGCAGGTCGATCAGTTCGCGGGTCTCGTCGCGTCGGGCTCGACGACGGCGGCGGTCGGCGGCGGTGGCGCGGCAGCGGTCGGCGCGATGTTCGGCGGCGACGACTTCGGCGGCGGCGGCGGCACCACGAAGAACGATCCGGGCGATCTGTTCGCGGCGGCGTCCGCGGGCAGCTCGTCGCGGCGCGGCGGTGACGACGACGACGGCGGCGATCTGTTCGGCAGCAAGCCGGCGGCATCGTCGGCGCAGGCATCGGCGGCCGGCAGCAAGCTGCGCGGCGAGCGCAACGAGAACTCCGTGCTGTTCTCGCTCAACAACCTCGCGCAGCTCGCGAGCGACAAGCCCGCGATGGCGGCTCCGGTGCCGAGCTCGTCCTCGGCCGGTCATGCGACCGGGGCGGCGGGCGGCGAGGGCTCGGGCCTCATCGACATCCGCTCGATGGCGAGCGCGTATCTCGGTGGCCCCGGCGCGGCGGCGAGCAAGCCGGCCTCGGCGGGCGTCGGTTCGATCGACGACCTGCCGGTGTTCGGCGGCGGCGGCTTCTCCGAGCCGGCCGTGATCGTCCCGACGGCGCGTCCGTCGGCGAACAACAAGCTGCTCTACGTCATGATCGGCGCCGTCGGTCTGCTCGCGGTGGTCGCCGTGATCATGGTCGTCATGCTGATGAAGTCGAAGGACAAGACGACGACGGTCGCCGACAAGGACAAGACGACCGCCGGCGATACGGCAAAGGTCGGCGGCAGCGACACCGCGAAGCCGGGCGACACCGGCAGCGCGGCGACCGCGACCGACAACGCGGCCAAGCCGGCCGATACCGGCAGCGCGGCGGCGGCGACGGGTTCGGCGACGCAGGTCGCGACGGCCGACACGACGCCGAAGGCGGACACGACGCCGAAGGCCGACACGCACACGACTACGCCGAAGGCGGACACGCACCCGGCGCAGCACACGACGACGACGACCTCGCACGCCGGCACGGCGACCGCGCCGAAGACCGAGACGCACGCGGCGACGACGACGACGACCGCGAAGAACGACACGAAGGTGGCGACGCCTCCGCCCGGCGGTGATTCGGGTGGCGGCGGCGGCGGCTGCGACGAGGTCTCGTGCGTGCTGAACAACTACGACGGCGCGTGCTGCGCGAAGTTCAAGAAGAAGGGCGGCGGTGGTGGCGGTGGTGGTGGTGGTGGCGGCGGTGCGGCGCCGGGCGGCGGTGGCCACTCGGATCTGCCGGACGCGCTCGATCGCTCGATGATCTCGGCGGGCATCGCGAACGTGAAGGCGCGCGTGACCGCGTGCGGCGACAAGTCGTCGGCCAAGGGCAAGGTCAAGGTGCACGTCAAGGTCGGCGGCGATGGCAAGGTCAGTGGCGTCAACGTCGAGACCTCGCCGGATGCGGCGCTCGGTGCGTGCGTCGCGGCGGCCGTCCAGAAGGCGACGTTCAGCAAGACGCAGAGCGGCGGCTCGTTCAGCTACCCGTTCGTGTTCTAGTCACTTCGCGCCGCAGCCGAGCCAGTCGACGAGCATCTGACGCTCGTCGTCGCTCGGTCCACCGGCGGGCGGCATGGACGCGGCGCTGCCTGCGGCGCGCGTCGTGATCACCGTCGCCCAGTGGTGGACGTCGTCGAGCGAGTCGAAGTTGACGTTCGCGGGCGCCATCTGGCGCATCGCAGGTGGCAGCTGCGAGCTGTGGCAGCCGCGGCACCAGTTCTCGAGGAACGGCTCGCCAAACGACGTGTAGTCGAGGTAGCTGGTCTTCGCGCAGGTGTCGGGATCGATCTGCTGCGACGACCCATTCGGCGCCGGGCCGACGCCGCACGCCGCGACGACCAGCAGCAGGCTAGGCCACGAACGCATCGAAGACCTCCGACTGCAGGTGCGAGCTCGCATCGACGCCGCACGCGGCGAGCACGCCGCCGACGAAGTGCTGCGACATGAGGTTCGTCTGCGTGCCGCCGACGTTGATCGGCGTCGCCTGCATGTCGTCGGTCGTCTGGCCATACGCGCGCCCACCGGCGATGCCCGCGCCCATGACGAGCGCCGACGTGACCGGCCAGTGGTCCTTGCCCATGTTCGCGTTGAGCTTCGGCGTCCGCGAGAACTCGCTGAAGCAGACGACGACCGTGTCGTCGATCATCTTCGTGCCGGCGCGCCAGCCGTCGCGCGCGGCGAGCTGATCCATCAGCGAGGTGAGGCCGGCGAACGTCGACTCGTGGAAGCCAGCCTGATCGTCGTTCTGGGTGTGCGTGTCCCACGCGAGGCGCGTGTTGAGCATCACCGCGCGCGAGATGTCCTGCTGGAGCGCGTCGAGCGCGAGGTTGACCTGCGAGTCGAGCAGCAGCGTGCGGCCGCGCGTACCGAAGCCTGCGCGCACGGGCTTGAGCGCCTCGCCGCGATCGATCGCCTCGACGAAGTCGTCGAGCCGGCGGCGGTTGTAGCCGGCGGCGCCGCGCGTCGCCTTCGCGCGATCGACCGACGCCTGCGCGTAGCGATGGAGCAGCGCGTCCTCGGCGTCGCTCGGATCGAACGGATTGGCCTGGCCCGTCGGATACGCCTGGTTCGGGTCGAGCAGCGCGATGATCTGGTTCGTCGCGCCGACGCGACCGGCGCTGACGGCGTACTGCCCGGTGAACGCCGTGTCGCCGAGGATCAGGTACGGCAGCGGGAGATCGTTGCCGAGATCGTGCGCGACGATCGCGCCCATGTCGGGGTTCGTCTCCTCGCGCGTGCCGGTCGCCATGCGCTTGACGCACTCGCGGTGCGCGACGCTCGCGACCGAGATGCCGCGCACGATCGCCGTCTGTGGCGCGTACTTCGTGAAGAACGCGGTGACGTTCGGGCGCGACGCATCGGTGAACACGTCGAGGTTGCCGAATTGCTGCACGGCGCCGACGGGCACGTCGACCTTCGCCGACTGCACCTTCGGATCGAGCGCGTAGGTGGTGTCCCAGCCGCCCTGCGCCATCACGAGCACGAGCCGCCGCGGCGACTTCGTGGCGCGCGTCCCGGCGACGCCGTGCTTGGACTTGACGAGCGGGGCGAGGGCGGCGAGGGCGCCCGCGGCGCCGCCGAGCTTGAAGAAATCGCGTCGGTTCATCGCATGCTCCTAGTAGAACAGCGCCCGGAAGTCTCCGAGCATGCCGGTGAGGGTGAGCTTCCACGCGCGCTTGGCATCGCCGCTCGCGGCGAGCGCGTCGGTGAACAGCTGGTAGGCGTCGTCGATCGCGGGATCGCCGGGCGCGTCGAGCTCGCCGAAGATCCGCGCGTGCAGGAACACGAGCTCCTTGCGCACCGAGGTCTCGTCGGTCGCGCCGACCGCGGCCTGCGTGAACAGCGTGCGCGCGTTCGCGGCAGCGGTCGCGTCGTGCTCGACGACGTAGTCCGCGGCGGCGGCGGCGGCCGTGCGCGCGACGAGGCTCGAGGTCGCGTTCATCGTGAACACGGGCTGCGTGACGAAGTAGTTGTCGATGCCGCCGGCGAGCACGCGGAAGCCGACGAAGTCGCCCTGCAGCAGGTCACCGGTGCCGACCCGCATGCCGCGCACCTGCGCGTTCGACGTCGCCTGCCAGTGATAGCCGGTGAGATCCGTGAGCATGCGCGACATCTGCTCGGGCCGCGTCTTCAAGTAGCCGACGACGCCCTCCGCCTTCGTCGCATCGGTGTCGTGCGAGACGCGGAACGCATCCGAGAGCACGACCGCCTTCGCGAGCAGCTTCGCCGAGTAGTTGCTCGCGACGAAGTCGTGCTGGAGCTGCGCGATCCACTCGGCGGGCAGCTGGTCCTCGGGGACCTCCGTGAAGTACGACGCGAAGTGCACGGCGGCGCAGCGCGCGAATCGCGGGTCGTTCGCGATCGCCTGGCCGAGGCCGGTGAGGCCGCTCGCGGTGTCGCCGAAGTACATCGGCGGGCGCTTGTTCGTCGTCTGCCAGCGATTGATCTGGCCCGGCGCGAACCACGGCAGCGGATACGCGGTGATCTGACCGACGACGAGGTTGCCCTTGAACGGGAACAGGTAGCTCGCGAGCGGATCGAGCGTCTGGTGGCAGCCCGCGCACGACGGGTTCTGGACGACCGCGTTCGCGACGACATCGGGATTCGACAGGTCGATCGAGGTGTCGACCATGATGTCGCTCGTCAGGAAGTCGTGGCAGAGCAGCGCGCGCGAGATCTCGTTCGCGCGGCCACGGTTGTAGTTGAAGCCGGTCGAGTGCCAGCGCTCGTAGAACGCGCTCGTCGCGAGGATGCCGGCGGCGCCGCGGCCGTCGGGATACATCGTCTTCTCCCACTGATCGACCGCGGTCTGGTGCGGGTAGCCCCAGATCGCGGCGACGAGGCCGTCGGCGATCGTGTAGTCGGCGGTGACGATGTCCGTGTAGGGGCGATCCGACATCACGACATCGCGGATCAGCTGCAGCGGCTCCTCGTAGACGCTCTGGTTGAGCTGCAAGAACGTCGCGCCCTCGGTCGCGGTGCCCGCGATCGGCTGCATCGTGAACTGCGGCTGCTCGAGGCGCATCAGCAGCTGCTCGTTGTGGAGGTCCTCGATCGTCGCGCCGAACTCGGGCGAGCCGAGATAGCGATCGACAATCGCGGGGAGCTGCGACGGATCCGCGGCCACGGCCTTGAGGTCGGCGACGCTGGGCCGCACGCCGCGCAGCGCGAGCGAGGCACGCGTCAGGTGCTCGGTCGGCGACAGGTAGTGCAGCGTCGGGTCGGCGGCCGGCCCCGCGTCGGGCGGCGGCGGCGCGTGGTCGGTGCCGCACGCGGCAGCACACAGGAGGAGCACGGCGAAGGTCCGCATGATGGAAGCCCCTTTCAGCAAGCGTCGCGCCACACGGATTCCGCGGACTTATGTGGTTAACTGGAGGCGGTTGTGTCGGGTCCTACCTGCACCGTTGTAGGGCGCACCCGACAATGCAGATGGCCGACTCGCACGAAACCCACGTCCAGCCTCGCGCGCACGAGCAGGTGGTCACCACGCTGCGCGTCGAGGTCGTCGACGGTCCGGACCGCGGCAAGCACGCGACGTTGACGGACGCGCTCGCGATCGGTACCGCGAAGGACAACGCGCTGCCGCTCGCGGACTTCACGGTGTCGCGCTACCACCTCGAGGTCCGCGGCGTCGGCGGCGGCATCGAGATCCACGACCTCGGATCGACGAACGGCACCTACGTCGGGGCGGTGCGCGTGGAGCGTGCGATCGTTCCGGCGGGCACGCTGATCAAGCTCGGCGGCACGACGATTCGCGCCGACGACGCCGGCAAGCAGCGCGTCCCGGTCGACGATCGCGCCCACGCGTTCGCCGGCATGCGCGCTCGCTCGCCGCAGATGGTCAAGCTGTTCGGCGACATCGAACGCGTCGCCGCGACGCCGACGTCCGTGCTGATCGTAGGCGAGTCGGGCACCGGCAAGGAGCGCGTTGCGGAGGCGTTGCATGCGCGGTCGGGCCGGGCGCGCGAGCCGCTCGTCACGATCGATTGCGGTGCGCTCGCGTCGTCGCTGCTCGCATCCGAGCTGTTCGGTCACGAGAAGGGCGCGTTCACCGGCGCCGATCGCGTTCACGTCGGTGCGTTCGAGCGCGCCGGTAGCGGCACCGTGTTCCTCGATGAGATCGGCGAGCTGCCGCCCGCGGATCAGGCCGCGCTGCTCGGCGTGCTCGAGCGCCGGCGCATCCGTCGCGTCGGCGGGACCGCGGACATCGAGGTCGGCGCGCGCGTGATCGCGGCGACCAATCGCGATCTGCGCGGCGAGGTCAACTCCGCGCGCTTCCGGCACGACCTGTATCACCGGCTCGCCGTCGTCGTGCTGCGCATCCCGCCGCTGCGCGATCGCCGCGAGGATATTCCGCTGCTCGTCGAGCACTTCGCGCACGAGCTCGGCGCCGCGGGCTCGATCGAGGCGCTGTTCGGAAGCGAGCTGCTCGCGCGCTGGCAGAAGCATCCGTGGCCGGGCAACGTGCGCGAGCTGCGCAACGCGGTCGAGGCGGCGCTCGTCGTCGGACCGTCGCTCGAGATGCCGTCGCTCGCGGAGACGCCGGCGGATGGTCCGCTGCCGCCGTACAAGGACGCGCGCGCGCACGTCGTCGGCGAGTTCGAGCGCGGCTACCTCGTGCGGCTGATGGCCGAGGCGAACGGCAACGTCTCGCTCGCCGCGCGCACCGCCCGGATGGATCGATCGCACCTGATCGATCTGCTGCAGCGCCACGGCCTCAAGGAATGAGCGCGCCGCTCGTCGAGACGCGCACGGTCGCGAATCCGGCGCCCGGCGGCGTCAGCGTCCCCGCAAATGGCGACACCTGCACGAGGTGCGTCAGCGTCGGATCGACGTGCGACAGCGCGACGTAGAAGTCGAGCTGCTGATCGATCGCGAGGATGTCGAGGGCGTGATCGCCGTCGAGATCGCGCACGACGACCGCGACGATCGCGCTGTTCGGGTAGAGGTTGCCGTCGAGCGTCAGCGGCGTGACCTGACTCGAGCCGGTCGCGTCGCGGATCACGTAGAGGCCGCGCGCGGGAAACGTGGCGGCGAGGAGCGCGGCTCCCGAGCCCTCGGGAAGCACGGCGCCGCTGAATGCCGCCGAGCCGGTGTCGTTGCTGCCCGAGCCGGCGCCGCACATGCCGGGCGGGGAGACCGGAGGCAGGCAGTCGAACGTCGTCGCGATGTCGGGCACGCCCGTCGCGGCGCCCTTGTGGATGCGGATCGAGTCGCCGAACACGACGAGGTCGAGCTGGTGATCGCCCTGCACGTCGGCCCAGGCCAGCGATCGGATCGCGGGCGAGGCCGCGGTCGACAGCCCGGTGACGAAGCTGTCGAACACCTGCGCGAACGTCCGCTGGTGCGCCGGCGTCTCGTCGTTCTTGAGCATGTCGTAGTGGCTGCCGGCGATCGCGACGAGGTCGGGGAACGCGTCGTGATCGTAGTCGCCCCAGATCTGGCGCATCGCGGGCCCGCCGAGGTTGCGCATGGTGCCGCGCGCGACATCGACGAGCTGCTCGTGCTGGCCATTGCTCGCATCGAGCGACGCGATCGACAGCGTGTCGCGCAGCGAGCGCTCCGCGTCCGTCGACGTGACGTCCTCGTACGTGCGATCGGTCGCGAGCGCGAGCACCGGAACGTCATCGAGCGCGAGCATGCCGTTCGCGATCGACGCGAGCCGCGGCTTCGTCCCTCCGGGGGCGGGCGCCACGTACGCCTCGACGTCCGCGCTTCCGCGCGCCGTCACCTGCCACACGGTGCCGTTGCGCGTCGTGGCGAGCCACTGATCGGTGCGCGCGCCGCGGGTCGCCGTGATCGCGAGCCGCGTATCGCACGCGATGCCGCACGTCCGCTGCGCCTCGACGACGCAGGCCTCGGTCCACATCGTCGCGCAGCACGCCGGCAACGCGTTGCACACGGTCGCCGCACAACCGTTCGGCGCGGCGGCCGGCTGGTCGGGCGCGCACGGATCGACGAGCGCCTGCTGTCCCGCGAAGCACACACCCGACTCGGCGCCCGAGTGCGGGGTGTACGCGCGCTGCGTCGGGCAGGCGGTGTCGAGCTGCGTGCAGTGATGGTCGGCCTCGCAGCGCCCGGCGGCGCCGAGGTCGCAATCGCTGTCGGTCTCGCACGTGTAGTGATCGTGGAGGCACGCCGACAGCGCGAGCAGCAGCAGCAATCTCACCACGCACGCCCCACGGTGAGCGCGCCGCCATCGCCGCGGACGTCGAGATGCACTTCGACCTCGGTCACGCGCCAGCGCACGAGCGCGGCCGCCGCGAGCGCGACGCCCGCCGAGATGCCGACGATCCCCTCGATCCGCCGGGTCTGCGCGCGCGCGAACCGGTCGTCGTACTGCTTCAGCGTGCCGCTGTGGTCGTCGTCGAGCGCGTGCGCGTCATAGAGCAGCGCGCCGCCGACGAGCGCCGCGAGCCCGCCGACCGCGACGAACGTCGTGTCGATCGAGTCCCAGCGATGCGCGTAGAGCTTTGGCGGCGCCGGCTTCGGCGGAGGCGGGGGTGGCGGAGGCGGCGGCCGATCGAGCTCGAGGCGCGCGGCGCCGATCGCCTGCTGCGCGAGCGTGGCCTGATCCTCGGCGGGGTTCGTCGCGATGAACTTCTCGTAGTAGTCGATCGCGGCCTGGTAGTGGCCGAGGTTGAGCTCGACCTGACCGAGCGCGAACAGCAGCTCGGGGCGCGGATCGAGCGCGTAGGCCGCCTGCAGCTCGTCGCGTGCGTGGGAGTAGTCGCCCTTCGCATGGAGGTCGCGCGCGCGTGCGAGGTGCGCATCCGCGGTGTCCTCGCCTTGCGCGTGCGACACGGCCGGCGCCAGCGCGAGCACGATGACGAGCGCGCGAATCACTTGGGCTTGTCGCTCGGCAGCAGCATCGTCGGGTTCCACTCGACGCGCGCGGGCGGCCGCGCAGAGCCGGTCGGCTCGGGCGACGGTACGGGCGCAGGCGGGGCGACCGCCTGGACGTTCGACCCGGCAGCCGCGCCCCGGGTTGAGTGGTGCGTCGACTTTTTCGGCGGAATCGCAGCACGGGCCGGGGCGGGCTCGGCGGGCGGTGCGGGGGTGGGCTCCGCGACCGGGCCTGGCTCCGCAACCGGGGTGGGTGCCGCGGCGCGGGCTGGTTCGCTTGCGGTCGGCGTCGGCGCAATCTCCGCGGCCGGCATCGGCGCGGGTGCCGAAGGGCTCACCGCCGGCGGAGCCTGCACGTGCACCGTGCGGCCGTGATGGTGCGACTGGGTCGCGCCGACCGCGATCACGATGCCGACGACCGCGGTGACGATCGCCCACGGCGCAGGGCGGCGGCGCCACGGCGGGCGCCGCGCCGGCATCGGACGCGTCTCCGCCGGCGACGACGGCACCTCGCCCTCCTCGAGCGTGCGCGGATCGCTGGGACCGAACTGCACGCCGATCTCCTCGCCGGGCTCCGCCTCGAGAGACTCGATCACGGCGACGAGCGATGGCTCCGCGCGGCGCGGCGGATCGACGACGGTCGTCGACGCGATCCACGGTGCCTGGCGTGCGCCGGCGACGTTCTCGACCGAGCGAGCGACGAGCCGCGCGCCGAACACGATGCCCTCGCGCGCCGCGAATGCTTCGAGGGCGTCGGCGAGCTCGCGCGCGGTCGCATAGCGTGCGCCAGGGTCGGAGGCGACGGCGGTCATCACGATGTCGTCGAGCGCGGCGGGCACCGATGGGACGAGCGCGCCCGGGCGCGGGACCTCGCCGGAGAGCACGCGGTGGAGGGAGGCGACGTCGTTGTCGGCGAGGAACAGCCGGCGGTGCGTGAGCAGCTCGTGGAGGATCACGCCGAGCGAGAAGATGTCGGCGCGGCGATCGAACGCGTGCCCGCGGCACTGCTCGGGCGCCATGTACGTGACGGTGCCGTGCATCGAGCCGGAGAGCGTCGAGACGCGCGTCTCCTTCGCGATGCCGAAGTCGGAGACCTTGACCGAGCCGTCGAGCGCGAGCAGCACGTTGCCCGGCGAGATGTCGCGGTGGACGAGGCCGAGGGGGGCGCCGGTCTCGTCGAGCAATTCGTGCGCGGCGTGGAGGCCTCTCGCGATATCGACCGCGATCGCGATGATCGTGGCGAGCGGGACCTCGCGGACGACGTGCGGGTCGTCGGTCTGCATCAGGCCGCGCAGCGAGGTGCCGTGGATGTACTCGAGGACGAGGTAGTCGTAGCGATCGTGGACACCGGCGTCGAGCACCGCGACGAGGTTCGGGTGGCGCAGGCGGCCGCCGATGCGGGCCTCGCGGTGAAGCGATGCCGCGACGTTCGGATCCTCGCGCAGGTGCTCGAGCGGGCGCTTGATCACGACGTGGCGCTGGAAGCCGTAGGCGCGATCGATGCGCGCGAGATCGATGCGCGCCGAGCCACCCGCGCCGATCGCGCGCAGCACGCGGTACGGGCCGACCTGCTCGATGGGGAGCGGGGCCGGGGCGCTCACGCGACCGCCTCGTTGTCCTCGCGCGCGGCGCGATCGCGGATCACGCGCACGAGCTCGCCGACCGCGGCGCGCGACGAGCTCCAGTGATGCGCATGCGCGAGCTGATCGAGATCGTCGACCAGCTCGGCGGCAGTCTGGTAGCGGTCCGCCGGATTGCGGGCGAGCGCGCGGCGCACGATCGCGGCGAGGTCACGCGGGTAGCCGGGACGGCGCTCCGCCGGATCGGGGACGACGCCGTCGAGGATCTCCCTCATCGCGATCGCGTTCGAGTGCGCGGAGTACAGGCGCGTGCGCGTCGACACCTCGAACAGCAGCACGCCGCACGCGAAGATGTCGGCGCGGCGGTCGAGCGGCTCGCCGAGGATCTGCTCGGGTGCCATGTACGGCGCCTTGCCTTTGATCGAGCCCGAGACGGTGTGATAGCTGCGCGAGCGCGCCTTCGCGACGCCGAAGTCGGCGATCTTGACCTCGCCGGCGGTGCCGAGCAGCACGTTCGACGGCGAGACGTCGCGATGGACGAGCTGCAGCGACGCGCCATCCTCGCCCGTCGCTTCGTGTGCGGCGTGGAGGCCGGTCGCGACCTCCGCGATGATCGAGACGGCGATGTCGTAGCGAGGCGGCGCGCGCAGGTGGAGCAGCAGCGACCGCACGTCGATGCCGTCGACGTGCTCGCAGACGAGGAACGCGCCCGCGTCGAACAGATCGAAGTCGAGGATCTGGACGATGTTGCGGTGGTGGAGGCCGGCGGCGATGCGAGCCTCGTCGACGAACATCAGCGCGACGCGCTCGTTCGCGAGCAGCTCGGTCCGGATGACCTTGATGACGATCGGGCGCTCGAAGCCATGCGCGCCGACGACGCGTCCGAGATAGACCTCGCCCATGCCGCCGCGCGCGAGTATGCGATCCACCTGGTAGCGGCCGAGCTGGGTCAGCACGTCGGAGCGATGATGCCATGACTGGCCACTCGGCTAGCCGGCGGCGCTGGTTGCGCGGCGTTCGATCGGCGTGGAGTTCCGCACGCTTGTGGTGGCATGAATCGCGCACCATGTCGCCTCAGTTCGCGAGGCCCCCGCCTGATCGGGCACCTCGCGCGAGCGGCGGCATCCACTCCTGGGCCGCCGCTCTTTTTTTGGGCGCACGCTAGAGTGCCGGCGTGCTGCTGCGCCAGCTGGTCGATACGAGCGCCGCCGTCACCGAGGTGTCGGGGCGGCTCAAGAAGATCGGCCTGCTCGCGGAGTGCCTGCGCGCGATGGACGGCAGCGAGCGGGCGATCGGCGCGCGCTACCTCGCCGGCGAGATCCCGCAGAAGACGGGCATCGGCTACGCGACCGCGGGCGAGGTCGAGCGCACGACGCCGCCGGCGAGCGAGCCGGTGCTGTCGCTCGTCGAGGTCGACCGCCGGCTCGAGGACATCGCGGCGCTCAAGGGGCCGGGCTCGGCGGGTGCGCGCAAGGCCCAGCTCGGCGAGCTGCTCGCACGGGCGACCCAGCCGGAGCAGCATTTTCTGGCGCGGCTCGCGATCGGCGAGCTGAGGCAGGGCGCGCTCGATGGCATCGTCGTCGAGGCGATCGCGAAGGCGAGCGACAAGCCGGCCGGCGAGGTGCGGCGCGCGTACATGCTCGCCGGCGATCTCGGCGCGGTCGCGGCGGAGGCGCTCGCCGGCGGCGACCTGGCGCGGTTCGGGCTCGTCGTGTTCCGGCCCGTGCTGCCGATGCTCGCGCAGACCGCCGACGACACCGCGCAGGCGCTCGGCGAGCTCGGCGGGCCGACCGCGCTCGAGCACAAGCTCGACGGCTTCCGCGTCCAGCTGCACAAGGACGGCGATGTCGTGCGCGCGTATTCGCGGGCGCTCAACGACGTGACCGACTACGTGCCCGAGGCGATCGCGGCCGTGAAGGCGCTGCCGGCGCGGCGGGTGATCCTCGACGGCGAGGCGATCGTCTACGGCAAGACCGGCCGCCCGCTGCCGTTCCAGGACACGATGAAGCGGTTCGGCAAGAACGGCCATCTGCTCGCGGCCGAGATGCCGCTGACGCTGACCGCGTTCGATGCGCTGCTCGTCGACGACGACACGCTGCTCGCCGAGCCCGCGCAACGGCGCTGGGACGTGCTCGGGCAGCTCGCGCCCACGCTGAGCGTGCCGCGCCTGGTGACGGCGAGCGCCGACGAGGCGGCCGCGTTCTATCGCGACGCGCTCGCGCGCGGCCACGAAGGCATCATGGCGAAGGCGCCCGACTCACCGTACGACGCCGGCATTCGCGGCGGGCAGTGGCTCAAGATCAAGAAGGTCCATCGCCTCGATCTCGTCGTGCTCGCGGCGGAGTGGGGCAGTGGGCGCCGCAAGGGCTGGCTGTCGAACATCCACCTCGGGGCGCGGTCGCCCGACGGGTGGGTGATGCTCGGCAAGACGTTCAAGGGCATGACCGACGAGATGCTGCGCTGGCAGACAACAGAGTTTCTCGCGCGCGAGGTCGACCGCGACGGGCACATTGTCTACGTGAGGCCGGAAATCGTCGCGGAGGTCGCGTTCAACGACGTCCAGCGCTCGAGCCGGTACCCCGGCGGGTTCGCGCTGCGGCTGGCGCGGGTCGTCCGCTACCGCGATGACAAGACCGCCGATCAGGCCGATACGATCGACGCGGTACGCGCGATCGCGATAGCCGACGGCGTACTATCAGAGGGGTGAGGGACGAGGACAAGACGCACGTCCAGGACGACGACGCGACGCTCGATGCGCCCGTGCCGTCGTCTCAGGTCACCGTGCCGAGCTTGCCGGCCGCACCCGCGATGCCCGACAGCGACCTCGCGCGCGGCGCCGTCCTCGGCGACTACCGCATCGAGCACAAGATCGGCCGCGGCGGCATGGGCGACGTCTACCTCGCCAAGCACACGGTGATCGGCAAGCGCGCCGCGATCAAGATCCTGCGCGGCGACAGCGAGCCCGAGGCGGTGCGCCGGTTCGTCGCCGAGGCGCAGGTCGTCAACGAGATCCACAACTCGAACATCGTCGACGTGTTCGCCTTCGGCACCGCGCCCGACGGCCGCGCCTACCTCGTGATGGAGTGGCTGCAGGGCGAGACGCTGCGCCAGCGCCTGCAGCTCGGCAAGCTCGACGTCGAGACGGCCTGCCGCATCGCGCGGCAGCTCGTGCGGGCGCTCGGAGCCGCGCACGGCAAGCGAATCGTTCACCGCGACGTCAAGCCCGACAACGTGTTCCTCGTCGCCGGCGAGGACCTGACCGTCAAGCTGCTCGACTTCGGCATGGCGAAGCTGCTGCGCATGGATCGGATGACGCAGACGGCGAGCGGCGCGTTCGTCGGCACGCCGATGTACGTCGCGCCCGAGCAGGCGCGCGGGCTGACGATCGATCACCGCGCCGACATCTACACGCTCGGCGGCGTGCTGTTCGAGATGTTGACGGGCCGCCCGCCGTTCGTCGCGAAGAGCGCGTTCGAGGTGATCTCGATGCACATGACGGAGCCGGCGCCGCGCCCCGGCGCGTACGTGCAGGTACCGGCGGAGCTCGACGAGCTCGTCGAGAGCATGCTCGCGAAGGAGCCGGCGGTGCGGCCGCCGCTCGGCAAGGTCGCCGAGGTGCTCGAGCGCATGATCGATCCGGGCGACCGCCCGACGACGCCGCACGAGGCTGCGCGCGAGAGCGTGTTGTCGATCGCGAAGACGAACAAGCGCCCGCTGACGCCGCTACGCGAGGAGCTCACCCCCGCCGCGAAGCCGGCGCTGCCGATCTGGCTGCTCGTCGTCGTCGCCGTGCTCGGCGCGGCGGGAGCGTTCGCGCTCGTGCGCGGCCTGCTGGGCTAGCGGCTCGCCTTGTGAACCGCGGCGGCGAGCGATAGCCGCTGATCCTCGGGCAAGAACGCCGCGTGCACCGCGTTCTCGGCAACGCGGACGAGCTCGTGCGCGGTGAGGTCGAGCGCATCGGCGGTCGCGCGGTAGTTCTCGCCGATGTAGCCGCCGAAGTACGCCGGGTCGTCGCTGTTGATCGTCACGTGGACGCCCGCGCGCAGCAGCTTCGCGAAGTTGTGCTCGCGCAGATCCTTGACGACGCGCAGCTTGAGGTTCGACAGCGGACACACCGTCAGCGGCATCCGCTTCGCGACGAGCTCCTTGACGAGCGCCGGATCCTCGTCGCAGCGCACGCCGTGATCGATGCGCTCGACACGCAGCAGATCGATCGCTTCGCGGATGTAGCCGGCGGGGCCTTCTTCGCCCGCGTGCGCGACGAGGTGCAGGCCGTGCTCCTTCGCCTTCGCGAACACGCGCTGGAACTTGCTCGGCGGGTTGCCCTTCTCGCCGGAGTCGAGCCCGACGCCGACGAGCTCCGCGCGATACGGCAGCGCCATCTCGAGCGTCTCGAGCGCGTCCTCCTCGCTGAGGTGCCGCAAGAAGCACAGGATCAGCGACGACGTGATGCCGTAGCGCTTGTGGGCGTCGTGCATCGCGTCGCGCAGGCCGCCGATGATCACCTCCATCGGCACGTTGCGCGCGGTGTGCGTCTGCGGATCGAAGAACAGCTCGGCGTGCACGACGTTGTCGCAGTGCGCGCGCGTGAAGTACTGCATCGCGAGCGCGTAGAAGTCCTTGTGGTCGCGCAGCACGTCGCAGCCGGCGTAGTACAGGTCGAGGAACGACTGCAGGTCGTGGAAGTTGTAGGCGCGACGCACCTCGTCGACCGACGCGTACGGCAGCTTCGCGCCGTGCTTCGCGGCGAGCGAGAACATCATCTCCGGCTCGAGCGTGCCCTCGATGTGGAGGTGCAGCTCCACCTTGGGCAGGGCCTGGATCAAGCGCTCGCGGGTCGGGTCGAGAGTCATACGGGCGAACAATATGCGATCGTGCCGGCATGAGCATGACCGGATTCGTCGGATCGATCCCCGAGCTGTACGACCGTCACATGGGCCCCGTGCTGTTCGAGCCGTACGCGCACGAGCTCGTGAAGCGACTCCCGCGCGGGCGCATCCTCGAGGTCGCCGCCGGCACGGGGCGCGTGACGCGGCGGATCGCCGAGCGCGGGGACGAGGTCGTCGCGACCGATCTCAACGGGCCGATGCTCGACGAGGCGCGCAAGCACACGACCGGAAATGTGACGTGGCAGGTCGCGGACGCGCAGGCGCTCCCGTTCCCCGATGCGTCGTTCGATGCGGTCGCGTGCGCGTTCGGCCTGATGTTCGTCCCCGACAAGCCGCTCGCGCTGCGCGAGATGCGGCGCGTGCTGCGCCCGGGCGGCAAGATCGTCCTCAGCGTGTGGGACTCGCACGCGAAGAACCCGGCAAGCCAGACCCTGCACACGCTCGCGTGCGAGCTGATGCCCGACAACGCACCGACGTTCATGGCGATTCCGTTCTCGCTGCACGACGCCGCCGCGCTGCAGGCGCTGACCGGCGGTCAGGTCGAGACCGTGGCGATCCTGGGCGTCGCCGAGTCCGCCGCATCGATGGCGACCGGGTTCGTGCGCGGCAATCCGCTCTACAACCAGCTCGTCGAGCGCGGCATCGACGCGGCCGCGTTCCAGGCGCGCGTCGAGGCAACCCTGGCCGAGCGATTTGGCGACCGGCCCTGCCGGACCCCGATGTCGGCGCATCTCGTGGTGGCCTGATCTGGCTTGCGGCCCGGGGAGGCCGCGGCTACGGTCGCGACCTTCGATGACCCCCGAGACGACTCCGGACGCCAAGCCCGACCTCGTGCCCGCGCTCGCCAGCGCGCTGAATCTGCCCGCACGCGGTGTCGCCGCGGTCGTCGCACTTCTGGATGAAGGCAACACGGTCCCGTTCATCGCGCGCTACCGCAAGGAGCGCACGGGCAACCTGGACGAGGTCCAGATCCGCGCGATCGAAGAGAAGCGCGCGTACCTGACCGAGCTCGAGGAGCGCCGCGCCGCGATCCTCGCGAGCGTCACCGAGCAGGGCAAGCTGACGCCCGATCTCGAGGCGAAGCTGCGCGCCGCCACCGGCAAGGCCGAGCTCGAGGACCTCTACGCGCCGTACCGCCCGCGCCGCAAGACGCGCGCCTCGGTCGCACGCGAGAAGGGCCTCCAGCCGCTCGCGGATCGGATCCTCGCGCAGGCTAGCGATGCCGTCGAAGGCGATGAAGAATCGCTCCAGGGCGCGCGCGACATCGTCGCCGAGCAGGTCGCCGACACCGCCGAGGTCCGCGCGTTCGTCCGCCACGAGTTCGCCGAGCACGGCCGGTTGATCTCGACCGTCGTGCCCGGCAAGGACGCCGAGCCGACGAAGTTCGAGCAGTACTACGCGTTCGAGGAGACGGTGAAGACGATCCCGTCGCACCGCTTCCTGGCGATCCGCCGCGGCGAGGCCGAAGGCGTGCTGCGCGCGCATGTCGCCGTCGACACCGCGAAGGTCGAGGAAGGCATCCTGCGCCTGGTGAAGCTCGACGCCGCGTCGCCATGGGCCGAGCAGCTGCGGCTGGCGGTCGCCGACGCGTACAAGCGCCTGCTCGCGCCGTCCGTCGAGAACGACGTGCGCGCGGAGCTCAAGCAGCGCTCGGACGCCGCCGCCGTCGACATCTTCGCCGGCAACCTGCGCAACCTCATGCTCGCCGCGCCGCTCGGCGCCTCGAGCGTGATCGGCGTGGATCCGGGCCTGCGGACCGGCTGCAAGTGCGCCGCGATCGACGCGACCGGCAAGTTCCTCGGCACGATCACGATCTACATCTCGCAAGGCGATGCTCAGCTCGCGCAGGCCAAGGAAGCGTTCGCCGCGTTCGTGCGCGAGCACAACCCGCGTGCGATCGCCGTTGGCAACGGCACGGGCGGCCGCGAGGCGGAAGCGTTCGTCAAGCGCACGCTCGCCGACGCCGGCCTGACCGGCCCCTACGTCGTGCAGGTCAACGAGGCAGGCGCCTCCGTCTACTCCGCCTCCGACCTCGCGCGCGAAGAGTTCCCCGAGCTCGACCTGACGATCCGCGGCGCGATCTCGATCGCGCGCCGCCTCCAGGACCCGCTCGCCGAGCTCGTGAAGATCGAGCCCAAGTCGATCGGCGTCGGTCAGTACCAGCACGACGTCCACCAGCCGCTGCTCGGCAAGAAGCTGGGCGATGTCGTCGAGAGCTGCGTCAACCACGTCGGCGTCGAGCTGAATACGGCGAGCGCGCAGCTGCTCGGCTACGTCGCGGGCATCGGCAAGTCGCTCGCCAAGAAGATCGTGGTCCACCGCGACACCGCGGGCGCCTTCGCATCGCGCGCGCAGCTGATGGACATCGGCGGGCTCGGACCGAAGGCATACGAGCAGGCGGCCGGCTTCCTCCGCATCCACGGCGCGGCGAACCCGCTCGACGCCTCGGCCGTGCACCCCGAGCGCTACGGCCTCGTGCAGCAGATGGCGACCGACCTCGGCGTCGAGCTGCCGGCGCTGTTGGGCAACCAGGAGCTCGTCGACAAGATCGATCTCGCGAAGTACGTCTCCGACGACGTGGGCGAGCCCACCCTCCGCGACATCCTCGCCGAGCTCAAGAAACCCGGCCGCGACCCGCGTGCCGAGTTCTCGCCGCCGAAGTTCCGCGACGACGTCACGACAATGGAGGACCTCAAGCCGGGCATGGTGCTCGAGGGAGTCGTCACCAACGTCACCGCGTTCGGCGCCTTCGTCGACATCGGCGTCCACAACGACGGCCTCGTCCACGTCAGCCAGCTCGCGGCCCAGTTCGTCAAGGATCCGTCCGAGGTCGTCAAGGTCGGCGACAAGCTGACGGTCCGCGTGCTCGAGGTCGACAACCAGCGCAAGCGAATCGCCCTCTCGGCGCGCCCGCCGCAGCAAGGACAACCGCGCGGCCAGCGCGGCGGCCAGCAACGTGGGCAGCAGCGCGGAGGCCAGCAGCAGCGCGGAGGCGGGCAGCGCGGAGGCGGTCGTGGCGATGGCGGCGGCGGTCGTGGCGATGGCGCGCAGCAGCAGCGCGGCGAGGGCGGGCAGCAGAACCGAGACGGCGGTCGCGGACGCGGGCAGGGCCGGCGCGACGATCGCGGGCCGGGCGATCAGCCGCAGATGCAGGGCGAGCACGCGCCCGGCGAGCAGATGCACGGCGAGCAGATGCAGGGCGAGCACATGCAGGGGGAGCACGCGCCCGGCGAGCACATGCAGGGCGAGCTCGCATCGCAGTCGCAGGGCGAGCACGCGCCGGGCGAGCACGGCGATCAGATGCCGCGCCAGTCGACAAAGCAGTGGCGCGATCGCGGCCCGGGCGATCAGGCGCGCGGGCCCGGCGATCAGCCGCGCAACGACCGCGGCCCGGGCGATCAGCGTAACGATCGCGGCCCGGGCGATCGGCGCAACGATCGCGGTCCGGGCGATCAGCCGCGCAACGATCGCGGTCCACGCGACAACCGCGGCCCCGGCGGCGGTCGCGGCTTCCGCGACAACCGCGGCCCCGGCGGCGGTCCCGGTGGTCCGGGTGGCTTCCGCGACAACCGCGGTCCCGGCGGCGGCGGCGGTGGCGGTGGCGATCGCGGCTTCCGCGACAACCGCGGCCCCGGTGGCGGCGGTCCCGGTGGCGATCGCGGCTTCCGCGACAATCGCGGCCCCGGTGGTCCGGGTGGCGATCGCGGCTTCCGCGACAACCGCGGTCCGCGCGACGATCGTGGTCCGCGCGGCGATCGCGGTCCTCGTGACGAGCGTCGCGGCGAGGCGCCGCCGAACTGGGGCGTCTCCGGCTTCACGAACAACCCGTTCGCGAAGCTCAAGCCCGACGGCAACAAGAGCTAGCGTTCGACGCGCGCATCGGCACCGCATCGCGCGCATCGGCACCGCGCCGCGCGCATCGACCGCACGATCCGCCACTCGTCATCCACCGTCGCGGCGAGTCGTGGCGCCTGCAGCGCAGCGGCGGAGCGCCCCTCGCACGAGCTCCTCGAGACTCGTCGGTTCGTCGTCGAGCGCGGCGTCGACAGCGCGTCGCGCTTCGCCCTTCGCATGGCCCAGCGTCGTCAGTGCGAGCACCGCAGCGGCGCGTAACGCCGGTTGGTCAGACCGATTGTCCACGTGGACAATCTCATCCGCAGTCGCGGCAACATCCGCGCGCTGCGCCGCGATGTTCACGATCACCGCCGACTCCGCGGGCCCTTCGATCGTGATGTCGCCGCGGTGATGCGCGGCGTGATGCCCATCGCAGAGCGCGATCAGGTTCTCCATCGTGTGCGGCCCACCGAGCTCTTGCGGCTCGATGTGATGCACCTCGATGTTCGCCGCCGAGCGATCCTGGACGGCGCGCTGCTGACCCGTGACATCGATCCACTGCGCATCACAGAACGCGCGCGCCAGCTCCTCCGGCCGCAGCGCGACCTGCCGGTTGCCGACGAGCTGCCGCCCGATCTGACACGCCGGACACAGGGTCACCGCGATCTGCGTTCGCGCCTGCTTGCGTGGCGCACCGCCGCTGCGCGCTCGCTCCGCGAGCATTGCGAGCAGCTGATTGTCATCCAGGCGCTCGCCGAGCTCCTCTTGCCGCTCGCGCCGCATCAGCTCGACCGCGCTCTCTGTCGCGGGCGTGATCCCGCGATACGTCCGGTCTTTCGCCCGCAGCTCCGGCTTGCGCGGCGACGCTGGCCGATCACCGACCTCGCGCTCGGCGAGCAGCTCCTCGATCTCGCGCTGGTTCTTGCCGCGACACGCCCCGATCCACTCATCTTCAGTCCGGTTCGTCGCCACGCGCGACATCGCCCGCACCGCCGAATAGCTGAGCTCGCCGTCGCCGAGGGCCGGCTCGAGCGCGGGCATCGAGTCCAGCGCCTCGGCCACGCGCACGCGCTCCGACGCCACGTGCGGTCCGTACCCGCACTCGACCTCCAGGTACTCGCGGATCGACGTCCGCCCGACATGCCGCCACAACGCGACGCGAATCGCCGCGCGAATGAGCTCGAGCTCCTCGCGGTCGAGCGCGGCACGCTTCTTCGCGATCCGCTTGAGCCGCCGGTGGACCTCCTGCCACTCGGGCTCGCTGACCTCACACGCCGTCGACATCACGAGCTTCGGAAACGCGTACGCGACCACGACACTCTCCTTGGTGAAACACCACGCATACCACGCAGGTTTCCGTCGCTCTGGCTCGCGCTCAGCGCGCGAAACGCGCCATCGCGGCGCGCGCGAACCGTTCGAGGCACGAACGTGCGCGAGAATGCGCGAGATCGATTCCTCGACGAGAAAACGCCCCGTGTCGCGATGCGGACTCACGCGCGGTCGCGAAAGTCGTCAAGCACAATCGACAACAGCACAATCGACATCGCGCATGTCGATTTCGCGTTCGTCCGGTTCTCAAAGACTCATCGCGACGGTGCGCGCGAACCGCAGCCGCTCTGCCCGTGCGCGCTCACCGCACCCGCCACTGCCCGTGCGTTGTGCTCCCCCTTGTGCTCCGGGGCGCCGAAGGTCGGGGGCTCTCGGCCGAAGCGCGCCGCGCGCAGGTGCCGTGACACGCGCAGGTGCTGTGTGCGATCGCAAACGCCGCTGAAGCTGTGCGCGTGGCGCGGCGCGTGCGCAAGCGGCGCGCGAGGCGAGCCGACTGGCGGGACCGAGGCCCGAGCCGCTTCCTCTCGCGCGAGCGGCTCAGCGCCCCGGCATCGGAAAGCCGCAGGCGCGCGCATCGGCCGCGACGACGTGCCGCTGCACGCCCGGCTTCATCGAGCCGTCGGGCACCATGTGCGACGCCATCCAGTCGAACTGGGCGCGGTTGCAGCGCGACGTCGGTCCGACGCCGCCGGTGACGATAGAAAGGGTGGTCAGGTCGAGCGTGGTCATGACGTGCTCCTAGATCGAGAAGTGGACGTGGCCGTTGTGGCCGCCGATCGGGTGGACGTTGCGGCCGTCCTTGAGGAAGTGGTTTCTGTGGATCAGCTCGTGCGCGTGCGTGTGGGTCGCCGCCCAGTTGTAGAAGCCCTGCATCTGCCGCTCGGTGCCGATCGCGTCGAACGCGCGGCCCTTGTAGTGCATCGAGTTGCGCGCGTGGCCGCCGGTGACGGTCGAGTCGATCGTCAGGCCCATGCGCACGGCTTGTTGCATGGCGGAGAAGAGTTGCTGCGAGTAGCCGCCGTGTACGGCATCGAGATCGTCGGTGGCGATGGTTTCGAGCATGCGAGCTGGTAGTGCAGCGCGAGTGCCACGTGCGTTCTGAGGCCCGCGGTAGGCGAAAGCGTGCCGCGCGGTGGCCGCGACTACAGTCGCTACAGCGATCGCGTCGCGCGGCGTCGAGGATGTGGTACCCGCGGGCGGCGCCGCCGCTCCCTGGCGCCCGCACAAGCCGTTGCCTGCGGGTTACACGCGCGGGCGGCGATCGAGCGAGATGATCGCGGCGATCAGCTCGCCTGGCTCGACGGGTTTCGGGACGTGGTTCTGGAAGCCGGCGAGCATCGCGCGCGTGCGGTCTTCGAGTCGGGCGAACGCGGTGAGCGCGATCGCGGGCGTGGCGCCGCCGCGGTCGGTGGGGAGCGCGCGGACCGACTGGATCAGGTGATAGCCGTCGTGCTCCGGCATCGCGATGTCGGAGACGAGGACGTCTGGGCGATCGCTCGCGAGGAGATCGAGCGCCTGGGGGGCGGAGGATGCGGTGGTGACGTCGGTTGGCCATGTGGAATCACGCGGATCGCCGTGGTACCTGAGGAAGAGAGTGTTCCGCAGCTGGGGTCTGCTGCTCGTGTTCGTTGCCGCGTGCGGCAGCAAGAAGCACGCGCGTCAGGATGCAGCCGCGAGTGTGGCGCACGCGCACGTCGATGCGCCGATCGCCGATGCCGCCGCTGCAAAGCCTGCGCGTGTCGAGCACACGGGGTGGGTACTCGCAAACAACCGACACACCGCGCACCGCTACATCGGCGGCGAGCTGGTGATCGATGCCGGCGACATCGGGTTCGCGCGCTACACGCGGTTCGGTCTGCCGGTCGTGCGGTGGAAGCTCGCGCAGACGGTGGACGGCGAGCGCGCTGCGGTCGCGGATCGGCTCGCGAGCCTCGAGATCCCGCTCGTCAACAACCAGGCGGTGACCGCGCAGCTCGTGATGCACGTGCACGGCGATGCGAAGCAGGTGCTGACGATCAAGCTCAACGGTAAGAAGGTCGGCGCGCAGAAGCTCGCCGGCGGCTGGGAGACGATCAGCGTCCCGACGCCGGGGCTGTTCGCCGGCGAGAACCAGCTCGTGCTCGAGACGACCGGCGGCAAGGGCAAGGTCGCCGTCGGCTGGCTGCGCTTCGGCACCGCGACCGAGGATCCGCGCGCCGCCGTCGCGTTCGAGAGCGACCAGATCGAGCTTGCCAGGGACGCGTCGCTCGCGTGGTTCGTGCCCGTGCCCGACGGCGCGCAGCTCGTGGCCGAGGTGCCGGGCGCGTGCCGCGTCGAGGTGAGCGCGCGTGCGAACGACGAGTCGATGGCCGGCGGGCTGCTCGGCGGCGACAACGACCGCGTCGATCTGTCGCCGGTCGCCGGCAGGGCCGTGCGGCTCATGCTCACGGCGCGCGACTGCGACCGCGCGAAGCTCGAGCATGCGCGCATCACGCTGATCGGACCCGAGCCGCAACCGCTGCCCGCCGCCGAGCCGCCGCGCTTCGTGATCTTGTGGGTGATGGACGCGCTGCGCGCCGACAAGGTCCCGATCTTCACGCCCGGGGCGCGCGCGCAGACGCCGAGCTTCGACGAGCTCGCGAAGTCGAGCGCGGTGTTCCGCCAGTACTACGTGCAGGGCAACGAGTCGCAGGTCAGCCACTCGAGCATGTTCACGTCGCTGTATCCGGCGGTGCACAACGTGCGGCTCGCCGGCGACGGCGGCACGTGGCGCATCGCGGAGAAGTTTCACATCATCGGCAGCGAGCTCACGGCCGCCGGTTACACGACGCTCGGCGTGACCGGCAACGGCTACGTCAACGACGAGGGCGGGTACTCGCGCGGCTTCTCCGAGTACCGGAACATGATGCGCGAGACCGGCATCGACAACAACGTCATCCTCGGCCAGCAGATCGTCGATGCGGCGCTCGCGAAGCTCGACAAGCATCGCGATGCACCCGCGTTCCTGTTCCTCGGCACGATCGACACCCACAGCCCGTGGATCGCGCGCAAGCCGTGGATCAACATCTACTCGCCGGGCCCGTATCACGGTCCGTTCCAGGACTTCGGCACCGCGAAGGATCTCGGCTTCAAGCCCGGCTCGATGGGCTGCTCGATCATTCCGCCGAAGGAGGACGTCGAGCGGCTGCGCGCGATCTACGACAGCGCCGTCAGCTATCACGACCAGCAGCTCGGCCGGCTGATCAAGCAGCTCAAGGAGTGGGGCATCTGGGATCAGACGCTGCTGATCGTCACGGCGGATCACGGCGACGAGCTGTTCGAGGACGGCCGCTGCGGCCACGGCGGCTCGATGCGCGACGTGCTCGTTCGCGTCCCGCTGCTCATCCACGATCCGTCGCGGTTCCCGGGCGGCCCGATCATCGACGAGGGCGCGGAGGGCGTCGACCTGCTCCCCACGATCCTGCGCGCCGCGGGCAAGCCGATCTTCGACGATGCGCAAGGCGAGCCGCTCGAGCCGCTCGCGCAGGGCATCGGCCGCGGCTGGCCGCGTCCGAGCTACACGTCCTATTACGAGAACGGCCACGCGATGCGCATCGGTCGCTGGAAGCTGCGCGTCACCAAGGTCAGCGCGCCGATCCTCGACGACCTCGTCGCCGATCCGGACGAGAAGCTGGACCTGTCGCACAGCGCGATCATCGAGCGCCGCATGCTGACGGACGACCTCGGCCTGTTCCTCGCGCTGCGCACGCAGTGGAAGAAGAGCGCGTGGGGCGTCGTCACGAACATGACCGCGCAGGCCGCCGCCGATCTCGACAAGGCGCAGCCGTGAGAACCGCGCTCCTGCTTCTCGCCGCCTGCGGAGCCAGCGCCGAAGCTCCGCGCGCGACCACCCCGCAGCCACCACCTCCGCCACCGCCGGCGGATGCCGCGATCGACGCACCGCCCGCCGATGCCCCCGCGCCGGTCACGACCGACGAGGTCTGGCTCAAGGGCTCGACGCACGTCCACGAGCGCGCGTCCGGCGACTCCTCGGAGCCGTTGCACGGCGTCGTCAGCTGGTACGAGCAGCATCACTACGACTTCATCGTCGTCACCGATCACAACAAGGTCACCGAGCCCGAGCAGGGCGCGTCGTTGATCGTGATCGCCGGCACCGAGCTGACGTTCAACCCGAGCGGCTGTCTACCCGAGGGCGACAAGTCGAAGAAGTGCCGCATCCACGTCAACGGCCTCGGCGTCACCGAACGCCCGAGCGGCAAGATCGAGTGGGCCAACCGGCACACGCACGAACGGATCCTCATGTACGAGGCCGCGATCGACGAGGCCCACCGGCTCGGCGCGAAGGTCATCCAGATCAATCATCCGCAGTGGTACTGGGGAATGACCGGCGACCTCCTCGCGCAGCTCGCCAAGAAGGGCGCCGTGCTCGTCGAGATCGCGAACGTCCAGTTCCAGACGTGGAATGCGGGCGATGCCGATCATCCGTCGACCGAGAAGATCTGGGATGACGCGCTCGTCCAGGGTGCGACGATCTGGGGCGTCGCGAGCGATGACGCCCACGACTACGAGGACGCGCACGGCAAGTGGCCCGCCGGCGGAGGGTGGGTTGTCGTCAAGGCACGCCGCGACCCGCAAGCGATCTTGGCTTCGCTTGCGGCGGGGCGTTTCTACAGCTCGACGGGCGTGGTGTTGACGCACGCAGAGCCGGAATCGGGCGAGCTCGCCGTCGAGGTCATGCCCGACGAGCGAGGCTCGTATGTCATCGAATTCGTCGAGAACGGCAAGCTCGCCGATCGAGTCGTGGGTAAGAGCGCCAGGCGTGCAATTCCGCAGAGCGGTTATCTCCGCGCCGTGGTGACGCGGGATGATGGTGCCAAGGCCTGGGTACAGCCCGTACGCCGCGACTAGAGCGAGACGTAGCCGTGCTTGACCGCGAAGCGGGTGAGCTCGGAGTTATTGCGAATCCCGAGCTTCTTCAGCACGTGACCGCGATGGGTATCGACGGTCTTGATGCTGATGTCGAGCTGCTCCGCGATTTCCCGGTTGGTCATGCCGCGGGCGAGCATCTCCATCACCTGCTGTTCGCGCGCCGTCAGCGCCGAGGCAGGGTGACCGTCGCCCGACGCGAGCAGCTGCTCGACGCCCGGCGGGATGACCTGCTCGCCACGGCTGACCTGGCGAATCGCTTCGAGCAGTTGCGCGGGCTCGACGGCCTTGTTGACGTAGCCGTGCGCGCCTGCCGCAATGGCCCGTGCCGCGTAGCTCGGCTCGGTGTGCCACGTGAGCACCACGACGAGCGGCGCGGTCTCGACCTGTCGCATCTCCTGCAACACGTCGAAACCCGAGCGGTCGGGCAGGGTGATGTCGAGCAGGAGCACGTCCGGCTTGACCTTCTGGACCATCGCGAGCGTTTCCGCCGCGCTGCCAGCTTCACCGACAACTTCGATGTCATCGGCCTTGGAGAGGGCCTCCCGAAGGGCCCAACGAACGATGGTGTGATCTTCTGCGAGTGCGAGTCGAATCATGGCGACCTCCGCCTACCTAGGCGAAGTTAGCAACTGCTCTGCCACTCTCAGTCGCGTTAGAGTGAGCGAACTCTAGCGTGGCCACGGCGCACACCCCGACGACAATTGGTGAGTTCCGGATCGAGTCCATTCTCGGTCAAGGAGGCTCCGGAATTGTCTACGACGCGAAGTGGGGACCGCGGCGCGTCGCGCTCAAAGTGCTCCATCCGGTACACGTCGGGACTGCGCGCGAACGTGCGCAATTTTTGGCCGAGGCACAGCGCCTCCAGACGATCACGCATCCGCATGTCGTGAAGGTTTTCGCTGTCGGTGAATTGCCCGATGGCCGCCCGTACCTCGCGATGGAACGTCTCGAAGGGGAAACCCTCGCGGCCGTGATCGCGAAAGGCGCGCTGCCGGTCGCGCGTGCACTGCACTACTTCACAGAGCTCTGCGCGGCGGTCGCGGCGCTTCACGCGCAGAGCCTCGTGCATCGTGATCTCAAGCCCGAGAACGTTTTTGTCGTCGGGAACGAGCACGCGGTGCTGCTCGACTTCGGCATCGCGAAGTCACTCGATGCACCGGCATCGACCACCACGCAAGAAGGCAACGTTCGCGGCACGCCGGCGTACATGGCGCCCGAGCGCTTCTTCGGTTCGCCCGCCGGCATTGCGACCGACATCTACGAGCTCGCGCTGATCCTCTACGTCATGCTCGCCGGTCGCTTGCCGTGGGACGACAACGCGGATCCGGAAGCGCGTCTCGCACCGCGATCGATCGAAGGCATCGGCGAGCTCGATGTAGCGGTGCGTCGCGCGCTGTCGACGCGTCCACAAAATCGGCCCGCGACCGCCGATGCATTGCTCGCGAGCGTCCGTGCGAGCGCCGATGCCACGACGCCAGAAGCGGGGGACACCGCGCGGATGCGCCCGGGCGCACCGTCTGGCGAGCAGGAGGGCGCGTTGCCTCACCGCACGCCGGGCGGTCCCGAGCAGCACACACCACTCGCGTGGGCTCCGACCGCGCAAGCAACTCCGCACCAGCCGCGCCGACGCGCACGTCGCGTGATGACCGCGAGCCTTGGCGTGGGTGTGCTCGCCGCGGGGATCGTCACCTGGCGACTGCGCGCCCACGACACCGCGTCAACACCGTCAGCTCCCGCACCGAATGTTGCGCCGGCACCGGTCTCGCAACCGGCCAGTGATCCCTGGAACACGCCACCACCGATAGAGCCGACGAAAGCATTGCCACTTGTCGAGCCCGCGCTAACACCGGAGACCTACCGCGCCGAAGCAGCCGCCGCGATCGCGCGTTTGCCCGGCGACACGCGAGTGGTCTTCACGATCCAGCTCGGCGAGCTGCGCGCGCACGACGCGACGAAAGCACTGATCGACAAGATCGCCGGCGACTCGCGGTTCGCGGCGCTGACGAGCGAGGTCCCGCCGTGTGCACGCGCGGTCGCGAGCGATGCCGAGTGGCTCGCGTACGGTGCACCTGCGTTGAAACAGAGCTCGACCGGCACGCTCGTGCTGCGCGGGCGCTGGAAGCGGCGCGACGTCGACGCGTGCTTTGCATCGGGCGACTTCAAGTCGAACACGACCGCCGACGGCACGAAGCTCTACCGGATCGGCGATCACGGCTGGCTCGACTTCATCGACGATCACACCGCATTCCTCATCATTCACTCCGACCTCGACGCCGAGGCGATTCACAAGCTCGTTGTGCACGGCGGGTCGCCGCCGCAGCACGTGCGCGACCTGCTCGCGAAGCTGCCCGTCGATCGATCGCTCGCGCTCGTCGCAGACGGCGCCGCGAAGGACGACTGGTCGAGCGTCGGCCTCGCGATCCCGACCGGCAGCGACCTCTACGGCTGGTTCCGCGTGGAGGAGCACGGGCTCGCGCTCGAGTTCATGGCCGATACGCACGCCGAGCCAAGCGCGATCTCGGCGGCGAAGGATCTCGGCGATCTCGTCGGCACGGTCAAGACCGTCCACGTCACGCGCGACAAGACGACCGTCCATCTCGCGGGCACCGTCAACGATCTGCTGATCGGCATCACCTCCGCGGCCGTTTCTCAGTAGACTGCGCCGCGATGTCCCGTCCGTTGATCGTGGGGATCGCCGGTGGAACCGGCTCCGGCAAGACGACCGTCGCGCACAAGCTCGCGGCGGCGATGCCGCCCGATCGCTGCGTCACGATCGAGCACGACGCGTACTACTTCGATCAGAGCCACCTGCCGCCCGACGAGCGCGCGACCGTCAACTACGATCATCCCGCGTCGCTCGAGTCGTCGCTGCTCGCCGAGCACCTGCGCCAGCTGCGCGCGGGCCGCGCGGTCGACGTCCCGATCTACGACTTCGCGACGCACTCGCGCCGGAAGGACACCAAGCACGTCGTCCCGGCGCCGGTCGTGATCGTCGAGGGCATCCTCGTGTTCGTCGAGGCCGGCCTGCGCGACCTGATGGACATCAAGATCTTCGTCGACACCGACGCCGACATCCGGCTGATGCGCCGCATCCGCCGCGACCTCGAGCATCGCGGCCGGTCGTTCGAGAGCGTGCGCCATCAGTACTACGCGACGGTGCGCCCGATGCACATCGAGCACGTCGAGCCGAGCAAGCGATGGGCGGATCTGATCGTGCCCGAGGGCGGCGACAACAAGGTCGCGCTCGAAGTGCTGCTCGGTCAGCTCGGCCGCATCGGCTTCGGGCTTCAATGATCCGGTAGCGGGATGAACTCGACGTCGTCGCCGGGAATCTTCCCGAACCGACCCGCGACCCAGTCCGCCTTGCCTTGCTCGATGCGTTCGCGCGAGCTCGACACGAAGTTCCACCACAGGTGGCGCTCGCCGACGGTCTCGCCGCCGAGCAGCATCACGCGCGTCGGCTGCACCGCCCGCAACGTGACGGACGCGCCCGGCTCGAACGTCGCGATCGGGCCCGGAGCGATGCGGTGCGCGCCGATCTCGAGCTCGCCCTCGACGACGAACAGCCCACGCTCCGCGTAGCCGGTCGGCAGATCGATCGCGCCGCCGGCGGGCAGGTGGAGATCGACATAGAACGTCGGCGACAGCACGCGCGTCGGCGCGGTCACGCCCCACGCCGTGCCGGCAAGCACGCGCGCCCTGATCCCCCGGTCGTCGTGCAGCGGCAGTGACGCCGCCGGAACGTGATCGAACGACGGCGCCGTCTCCTCGTGCTCGACCGGCAGCGCGCACCACAGCTGGAGGCCGTGCGCGGGCGGGCCCTGCGGGCGCAGCGCGGCCGGCGTGCGCTCGGAGTGCGCGATGCCGCGGCCCGCGACCATCCAGTTGATGTCGCCGGGGCGGATCGTCTGGAACGAGCCGAGCGTGTCGCGGTGATCGATCGCGCCCGCGAACAGGTACGTCACCGTCGACAGGCCGATGTGCGGATGCGGGCGCACGTCCATGCCGGTGCCGGGCGCGAGGTGGAAGCTCGCGCTGCCCATGTGATCGAAGAACACGAACGGGCCGAGGTGCCGGCAGCCGACGGCAGGCAGGATGCGCTCGACCGAGAAGCCGCCGAGGTCGCGCGGGCGCGGCTCGACGATCTGCGCGATCACGCCGTCGCCGGGATGCGCCTCGCCCTTCTTGTCGGCGGGGCCGCTCATGGCACCAGCACCACGGAGCCGATCGTCGCGCGCGCTTCGAGGTCGGCGTGCGCCTGCGCCGCCTGGTCGAGTGGGTACTGGCGCGGGGCGTCGAGCTTGACCTTGCCGGACTTCACGATGTCGACCACCGCCGTCATCATCTCCGAACCGTAGCGCGCGAAGTAGCTGAACATCGTCGGGCGCGTGACGTAGAGCGAGCCCTTCTGCGACAGCGTCAGCAGCGACATCGGCGGCACCGGCCCCGACGCGTTGCCAAAGCTCACCATCAGGCCGAGCGGCTGCAGACAGTCGAGCGAGCGCTCCCAGGTGTCGGCGCCGACGGAGTCGTAGACGATGCGTACGCCGCGTCCGTCGGTCAGCTCGCGTACGCGCGCGACGACGTCTTCCTTCTTGTAGTCGATCACGTGCGCCGCGCCGTGCTCGCGCGCGAGCTCGCACTTCTCGCGACTGCCCGCGGTCCCGATCAGCTCGATGCCCTTCGCCTTCGCCCACTGGCACGCGATCAGGCCGACGCCACCCGCCGCCGCGTGCCACAGGATCTTCTCGCCGGGCTCGGGGTGAATGTAGAGGCGCCGCAGCAGGAACTCGACGGTCAGGCCCTTGAGCATCATCGCCGCGCCGGTCTCGAAGCTGATCTCGGGCGGGAGCTTCACCGCGTACTGCGCCTCGAGGTTGATCTCCTCGGCATAGCTGCCGGGCGTCTTGATCGCGTACGCGACGCGGTCCCCGACCTGGAAGCTGGCGACGCCCGGGCCGACGTCCTCGACGACCCCCGCCCCCTCGACCCCGAGCGTGTGCGGCAGCTCGAGCTTGTAGAGGCCGGTGCGGTGGTAGGTGTCGATGAAGTTGACGCCGATCGCGTGATTGCGGACCCGGATCTCGCCCGAATGCGGCTTTTTCAGCGTGAGGTCGGCTACCTGAAGAACTTCGGGGCCGCCGGTCTGATCGATCTGGATCGCACGCATGCGGTCGGCACCCTACCAGCTACAATGCCTGCGTGCCCGCCCTCCCGATCGTCGTCGTCACCGGCGGAGCCGGTTTCATCGGATCGCACACTGTCGATCGCCTGATGGAGTCCGGTCATCGCGTCGTCGTCCTCGATAACTTCTCCACTGGCAAGCGCGCGAACCTCGCCCGCTGGGCCGACAACCCGGCGCTCCACGTCGTCACGTGCGATGTCGCCCACGGCATCTTCGCGGCGCTCGCGCCGATCACGAAGCAGCACGGCCCCGTCGAGCGCATCGTCCACCTCGCCGCGCAGGTCAGCGTCGTCGCGTCGATTGCGAACCCGCTCGTCGACATGCAGGTCAACTACGGCGGCACGCTCCACGTGATGGAGTACGCGCGCGCGACCGGCGTCAAGAAGGTCGCGTTCGCCTCGAGCGCCGCCGTCTACGGCGACGTCACCGAGCTGCCGGTGCGCGAGGACATCCACTGCCAGCCGATCTCGCCCTACGGCAACCACAAGCTGGCGAGCGAGCTCGCGCTCGACTACTACGCGAGCGTCCACAACGTGCCGACAACCGCACTGCGCTTCTTCAACGTGTACGGACCGCGCCAGGATCCGTCGAGCCCGTACTCCGGCGTGATCTCGATCTTCACGGACCGCGCGCGCGCGGGCAAGACGCTGACGATCTTCGGCGACGGCTCGCAGACGCGCGACTTCGTCTACGTCGGCGATGTCGTGCGCGCGATCCTCGCGGCGGCGGGCGATGGCAACAGCCGCCTGATCGCGAACGTCGGCACCGGCGGCGAGACCAGCGTGCTCGAGCTCGCGCGCGCGGTGAACGAGCTGTGCGGCAACCGCTCGACGATCGAGCACGCCCCGTCGCGTGCCGGCGAGATCCTCAAGTCGCGCGCGCGCGTCGATCGGCTGCGCGATCAGCTCGGCGTCGTCGCGCAAACCGCGCTGCACGACGGCCTCAAGGCGACGCTCGCGTAGCGCATCCAGAGTTAACGCGAAAACGCGAAAACGCGAAAAAGAGCAGCGCGAAGCCAGACGCCGAGGTCCGCTGGCGAAGACGCCACCGGACCTCGGCCCGCTCGCTTTCGTTTTCGAAGCCAGTGGGCGAGGAGAACTGGCGCTTCGCCAGTACTCCGAGCCGCCGTCTGAGCTCCGGCCTTTTCCGATCCGGAACTTCGCGTTTTCGCGTTTTCGCGTTAGTCCGAATCCGGGCAGCAGTCAGATCGACTGCGTCTTTTTGCCCGCGCGCACCCAGCCGGCGATGCCGTCGCTCATGACCTCGACGTGCTCGTAGCCGGCGGTCAGCGCCTTCTCGGCGGCCTGGTGCGACGCGCCGCACGCGGTGTTCGCGCAGTAGAAGACGAGTGGCTTGCCCTTGTCCTTGGGCAGCTCGCTGAGCTGGAAGCTCTCGGAGTCGGTGAGCAGCACGGCGCCCGGCACGACGCCCATCCGCTTGCGGGTCGCGTCGCCGTTCGCGTCGACCGCCTGCGCGGTGCCCGTCGTGAGTTGCTGGTCGGCCTGATCGACCGAGACGTTCGCGACCGTGTGGTGCGGCGCGGTGTCTTTCGTGCAGCCGGCGAGGAGCGCGGCCGCGAGCAGGATCTTCCGCATGGCGAAAAGATACACTCAGGTGCCCCGGTGTCACGAGTCCCGTTTGCCTATGCCGCCTGCGCATTGATCTGGGGCACGACCTGGTACGCCATCCGGGTTTGCCTCGAGGGGTATCCGACGTACACGGCGGTCGCGCTGCGGTTCGGAATCGCCGCGTGCATCCTCGTGCCGATCGCGCTGCGCCTCGGACCGTGGCCGCGCGGCAAGGCGTGGGGCTACCTCGCGATCGCGGGCGTGCTCGATGCCGTGTCGTACCTGCTCGTGTACGTCGGCGAGGAGCGCGTGCCCGGCGGCGTGGCGGCGGTGCTCTACGGGACGCAGCCGCTGATCCTCGCCGTGCTGCTCGCGGCGACGCGGATCGAGCCGATCACGCGACGCCATGTCGCAGGCGCGATCATCTCGCTCGCGGGCGTCGTGGTGCTCGCGCTCGATCGATTCGACGTGTCGCCGCAGCAGGCGCTCGGCGTCGTGTTCGTGATCGGCTCCGTGCTCGTCACGACGATCTACTCGATGGTCATGAAGCGCCAGAGCGGCGGGGTACATGGCCTCGTCTCGACGACGATCTTTCTCAGTGTCACGGCCATCGTGCTCGGCATCGTCGCGCTCGCCACGCGCTCGGGCGTGCCGTGGCCGCCGCCGCTGCGTCCCACGCTCGCGCTGCTCTACCTCGCGGTCATCGGGTCGGTCGTCGCATTCCTCGTCTACTTCTGGCTGCTTCGCGCGACGACGCTGCTGCTGACCAGCACGCTGGTGTTCGTGTACCCCCTGGTCGCACTCGCGATCGATGCGGCGTTCGAGCGTGCGATATCGCTCGGTCCACGCGCGTACGTTGGTGCCGCGATCACACTCGCGGGGCTCGCGGTCAGCTTGCGTCGCGAGTGATAGGATCAACCATGCTTCGCGGCGTTTGCCTGGTCGCCTTGCTCGGCGGCTGCGACGTCGTGTTCTCCCTCGATCACGTGCCGCTCGCGAAGGCGCCGTGCGGCCCGTACACGACGCTGACGCCGCTGACGATCACGGGCGTCACCAACCCGACGCATTTCAGCATCACGCCCGACGGCACGCTCGCGATGGTCGTCGGCAAGGACGCGTCGAACGTCGTGCGGCCGATCCTGCTGACCGGTAGCGGCACGACGTGGGCGCCGGATGTGGCCGCGCGGCAGACCGGGCTCAACGCGCTCGTCGGCGCGCACCTCGCACCGCAGGAGAAGCTGCCCGACGGCAACGGCGCGTACTCGAAGGATCCGGTCTCGCCAGCGATCATGGCGTGGCTCGGTCATCCGCTGCAGACGACGCGCTACTACTACTCGCCGAGCGCGAAGCTGTGGGCGAACGACGTCGCGGTCGGCTCGTTCGGCGATCCCGACTACGACGTGATCCCTGGCAACACGATCGTCTCGCCGAACGGCACCGATCCGACGCTGCCGAACCGGCACGTCACGTTGACCGAGCACACGACGAGCACCGCGAACCACGATCAGATCCTGCTCACCGCGAACAACCTGCCGAGCTACGGACTCGTCGCGAGCCCGACGCGGACTCAGCTGCTCGACGAGAGCGGCGACACGTTCGATCAGGCCGTGCTCACCGACGATCAGCAGACGCTCGTCTATTCCGCGAAGAGCGCGGGCTCGTTCGAGATCTTCGCGTCGGCGAAGGGAACCGGGTTCGATGTCGGAGATGCGGTTCAGGGCATGGTCGACACGCCGGACCACGACGAGCTCGAGCCGTGGATCGACGCCACGTGCAGCAAGCTCTACTTCAGGCGGGTGACGGTCGGTCAGAGCGGCGATCCGGGGACGATCTTCGTCGCGGAGTAGGCTACACATCGGTCATGGCCGATTCCCCGTGGATCTTCCGGACGTACGCGGGTCACTCGAGCGCGAAGGCGTCGAACGAGCTGTATCGCCGCAACCTCGCCGCCGGGCAGACCGGCCTGTCGATCGCGTTCGATCTGCCGACGCAGTGCGGATACGACCCCGATCATCCGCTCGCGCGGCCGGAGCTCGGCAAGGTCGGCGTGCCGATCGCGTCGCTCGACGACATGCATGCGCTGTTCGACGGCATCCCGATCGAGCAGATGAACACGTCGATGACGATCAACGGCACGGCGATGTGGCTGCTCGCGCTGTACGTCGCGCTGGCGAAGGAGCGCGGCGTCGACATCAGCAAGCTGCGCGGCACGACGCAAAACGACATCGTCAAGGAGTACCTCGCGCGCGGCACGTACATCTTCCCGCCCGAGCCGTCGCTCGATCTGATCGCGGAGACGTACGAGTACGGCGTCGCGCACATGCCGCAGTGGAATCCGTCGAACGTGTGCAGCTACCACCTGCAGGAGGCCGGCGCGACGCCGGTGCAGGAGCTCGCGTTCGCGCTCGCGGATGCGATCGGCGTGCTCGATCGCGTCAAGGCGCGCGGCCGCGTCGATCAGGCGGCGTTCGCGCAGTGCGTGGGGCGCGTCAGCTTCTTCGTCAACGCGGGCATGCGGTTCATCGAGGAGATGTGCAAGATGCGCGCGTTCGGCGTCCTGTGGGACGAGATCTGCGTGCAGCGCTACGGCGTCACCGACGCGAAGCTCAAGCAGTTCCGCTACGGCGTGCAGGTCAACTCGCTCGGGCTCACCGAGGCGCAGCCGGAGAACAACGCGTGGCGCATCCTGATCGAGGCGCTCGGCGTGACGCTCTCGAAGGACGCGCGCTGCCGTGCGCTGCAGCTGCCGACGTGGAACGAGGCGCTGTCGCTGCCGCGCCCG
>JAFAOG010000591.1 GCA_019237945.1 Deltaproteobacteria bacterium
TCGGGACGGCGCTGGATGATCACGTCGAGGACCTTCACGCCCGCGGTGCGGCACAGCTCGCGCAGCTCCGCGACGCGCGCCTCGCTGTCCTTCTTGCCGCCGAGCGCCACGTGGACGATCAGCGCGCGGTCCTTGCCGCGGTCGGTCGGCGCCACGCGATGCGCGCGGCCGAACTGCTGCTCGACGCGCGCGATCAGCTCGACGAAGTTCGTGCGCGGCGCGGTCGCCTGCTCCGCCGGGAGCTCGACGGGCGGCGCATCCGGAACCATGTGCGCGATGAACAGCTTGCCGGGGCGTCCCGCCGCATCGACCGCGATCGCCGCGACCGCATCGAGACGCAGCAGCGCGAGGTCGGTCAGGTCGTCGCGCGTCAGCGGCTCGCCGCGCAGGTGTGTGTGGACGAGGCGCAGACCGCGAAATCGACCTGCGCCGCCGCGGATACGGCCGAGCTCCGGCAGCACGATCTTCGACGCATCGCCGACCATCACGTGCTGCACGGCGCCGCGCCGATCGATCAGCACGCCGACCTGGCGGTGCAGCTCTGCCGCCTGCTGTCCCAATTGGGACGCGAGCTCTGGACTGACCACCTCCGTCGGCGCGACGCGTCGCCGGTAGAGCCGCTCCAGCGCCTTGATCTCGCTGGCCTTCAATCCTTGTGTATTGCCCGTGACCTCTTCTTGCACGCGTGTGGAATCTACCCGTTGCTAGCCCCTTCGCCACGGATATAGTCACGAAGGTGAAGGGTCGGTTCCGCGCGCTTGTCGCTCATCCTCAGCCTGAGGCACTGGGTGAGCTCGCGGAGCTGCTCGGCTCGGTCGGCCTGCAGGTCGAGACCGCGCGCTCGACGGTCGAAGCGCTCAACAAGCTCCGCGGCGAGCCGGCGCACGTGATCGTCTCGTTCCAGACCTCGGGCAGCTTCGACGGCGTCGGCCTGCTCGAGGCCTCGATCCTCCACGCGCCGGAGGCGCTGCGCATCGCGCTCGTGTCGTCGCCCGACGAGGCGGTCGAGCTCGATTACCGCCCCGCGCACGAAGGCACGATCATCCGCCTCGTCGCCCGCCCGTCGGAGCGCAGCCGCCTGGTCGGTCTCGTCGGCGAGGGCGTCAAGCTGCTCAACCTCGTCGAGACGCAGCGCGAGCTCGTCCGCAAGCTGTCGCTCGATCAGACCAAGCTGCAGCGCCGCGAGCTGCTCCTCGACACCGTCGTCAAGGAGCGCACGAAGGAGCTCGAGGAATCGTACGAGAAGCTCAAGGCGGCGAACCGCCAGGCGCTGTTCGGGCTCGCGGAGGCGATCGAAGCGAAGGACCCGTACACCAAGGGTCACTGCGGCCGCGTCGCCGCGTACTCGCTCGTGCTCGCCAAGGAAGCCGGCTACCCGGCCGACGGCCTCGAGACGCTCGAGTTCGGCGCGTTCCTGCACGACATCGGCAAGATCGGCATCAAGGACGCCGTGCTGCTCAAGCCCGGCCCGCTCGACGAAGCCGAGTGGATCCACATGCGCGAGCACCCGGTGAAAGGCTTCGAGATCGCGTCGAAGATCGAGATGCTCAAGCCGATCATCGGCGCGGTCCGCAATCACCACGAACGCTGGGACGCCACCGGCTACCCCGACAAGATGGTCGCCGACGCGATTCCCGTCGCGGCGCGCATCGTCGCGATCGCCGACGCCTACGACGCGATGGCGACCGACCGCCCGTACAAGAAGGCGCTGTCGCTCGAGGAATGCGAGTCGATCCTGCGCAAGACTGCCGGCAAGATGTACGACCCGGACCTGATCGAGGTGTTCGTGTCGCGCCACCTCGGCGAGCTCTATCGAGAGGACTACGCCGACATCCCGTACGACGACGGCCACGCGGCCGCCGGCACCGAATAGGTCATTCCACGACGCAAGGACCGCGCGAGAAGGGCGGGTCGGCGACGAAGCGTCCCGCGAGACGGCCGGCGGTGCCGAACACGGCATCGATCGACACGTCGACCTGCGCGCCGAGCTGGTGGACGACGACCTTGCCCTTCGTCGCCGTCTCCGCCCGCTGCTTGCCCGACGCGTCGGTCGCGTAAGCCGTCACGTGGGCGTAGACGATGCCGTGATGCTCGTGGGTGTCGTCGTCGCGGAACAGCGCGATCGCGCCTGCCCTGTCCGCGTGACCTTCGACGTCGATCTCGAGCATCCGCGCGTTCGCGGCGTGGACAACGATCTGGGCGCCGAGGCGCGCCGGGTCGCACGTGGCCACGTCGAACATCGGCGAGAGCGTCGTGACGTCGACCATCTTGCCACCAAGCATCAGCTCGCCGGTCAGCGCCCGGGGCGGCACCGGCTTCCTGCGCATCTCGTCCTCGAGCTGCCCCGGCCTGCGGCGGGACGCGGTATCCGCGGAGTCCTCGACTGCATTGACCGGTGGCGCGACGACCGCCGGCGCCTTCACGGGCGCCTTCACCGGCGGCTGCGCCGGCGGCGACGCATCCTTGCCACACGCGCCGAGCATCACGAGCCACGCCAACCGTCGCATGCGACGAGCGTATACGAGCTAGCGCTGCTGAGCGCGCAGCAGGTCGCGGATCTGCGCGAGGAGCGCGGCCTCGGTCTCGGCCGGCGGAGGCGCTTCCTTCTTCGGCATCAGCCGCGCCATCGGCATGACGACGAGGTAGTACACGACGCCCGCGATCGTGACGAACGTGATGATCGCGTTGATCACGGCGCCGAAGTCGAACACCTGGCCGTGCCACGCGACCTTGCCTCCCGACACGCCGCCGCCGAGGAAGATGTTGATCAGCGGCTGCAACAGCGAGCTCGTGATCGCCGTGACGACGCCCGTGAACGCTGCGCCGATCACGACCGCGATGGCGAGCTCGACGACATTGCCTCGCAGCAGGAACTCCCGAAATCCTTTCGCCATGGTGGGCCTCCTCGCGGGGGACCGCGTGCATGGCGCACGCCAGCCGGCGGGTCAGCGCGGCGTGACGGTGACGCCGCCCCATTCCTCGGGCGCGGTGTCGCGAAGCGTCTGGTTGACCACCCATTGATGTCCGAATGGATCGGTGAGCGACGCCTGGCGTTCCCCGTACATGTGGTCCGTGACCGGGTCGCCGAGCGTTGCTCCCGCGGCGAGCGCACGATCGAGCGTTGCCGCGCAGTCCTCGACCTTGAGCATCAGCTGGTGGGAGCGCTGGCCATCGGGTGTCGGGGTGCGCCGGCCCGGTCGGACCTCCGCGACGACGAGCTCCGCGCCCGCGCCCGGGATGCCGAGCTGCGCGCGGTGGCCCTCGCCGATCTGGACGTGCTCGACGAAGCCGAACACGCGCGCGTACCACGCAACCGCAGCGCGAACGTCGGAGACGATGAGCACGGGCGCGAGCCGCGCGTGCGGGGCGGAGCGATTCGTCAGCATCAGGTGCGAGCGTGGACCAGCGTCGACTTCGTGTCACCGAACTGGACGTCGATCTTCTGGCCGGTGACCGCCGTGACGACGCCGCGCCCTAGCTTGGGATGATCGATCGCGTCGCCGACCGCGAACGTCTCGCGTGGGCTGTACGCGCGCGCCGCGGCCTCCGACGTGCGCCAGGTCAGCTGGGCGAGCTCCGCGAGCGCGTCGACGAGCGTCTCGGCGAACGTCGCGGGCACCTTCGACGCGCGGTCCTCGCACATCCGCGCGATCGCGACCTGGCGCGGCGTCAGCACGAGCGAGATCGGGACGTCGAGGCGGGCGGCGGCTTCCGGCGAGGCACGCTCGAGCACGGCGCGGGCGCGATCGATCGCGCTGCTCGCGACGCGGCCGATCACGGTCTCGCGAGCCTCGGCGAGCGCGCGCTGGATCGGCTGCGAGGCGTCGAGCGGCACCTTCGGCGTCTTGAGCATGCGCAGGCCGCGCTCGTCGAGCTGC
>JAFAOG010000626.1 GCA_019237945.1 Deltaproteobacteria bacterium
CTCGGGCGATGCGAAGTACTCCTGCTGCGACGCGTATACGTGACCGTCCACCTGGATCGCGCCGCTGGAGGTGTGAACGGGATGGAGCCGCGAGTCCGCCGACGCGACGCCGCCCAGGGCCGCTACGAGAATGAGCTTTCGCACCCACGGGTCATATCGTCGCGGCGGCACCTGCCGCCCCAACCCGGCGCTAAGACCGCCTCACGGCTGCGAGGTGTATGAACCTCACCGTCGCGCGCGTCATGTGCACGCGTCGACGCGGGCGCTCAGCCGAGCGTCGCGACGCGGTCGCCGAACAGCCGCTCGAGACGCGTCAGGAGATCTTCTGTCGGCGAGACCGCCCACGCGTCGGGCAGCGTGATCACGGTCTCGGAGCGCTGCGCGATCTTCAAGCGCAAGACGGCGGCGCAGTTGCCGCGCTGCGCGTTCGCCAGGATCGTCTTGAGCTCGTCGATCATGTCGTGCGTCATCTGGTCGGCGTTGAGGTGGATGTCGACCCGCGACGTCTTCTGCTCGCGCAGCTGCGACAGCGGCGCCGCGCTCTCGAGCAGCATCTTCCACTCCGACGCCTCGGCCGTGCCCTCGTTCTTGACCTGGCCCGTGCACAGGATCGGCTCGTCGGAAACGAGGACGTGGCGGACCTTCTCGAACGTCTTGGGGAACGCGATCACCTCGAGCGTGCCTCCGGCATCCTCGAGCATGAAGCGCGCCATCTTGTCGCCCTTCTTCGTGATCATCTCGCGGTACTGCGAGACGATGCCGCCGATCGAGTGCTCGCCTTGCGAGCGCGAGCCGAGGCCGAAGTCAGACGTCGCCGCCGATGCATAGCGCTGCAGGTCACCGCGGTAGCGATCGAGCGGGTGGCCCGAGATGTAGAAGCCGAGCGCTTCCTTCTCGAACGCGAGCAGCTGCTTCGGGCTCCACGGCTCGAGGTCGGGGTAGCCCTCGCCGGGCGCCGCCGCACCCGCCGCAGGCTTCGCCGGCTCGACGGCCGCGAACATGCCGAACAGCGAGGTCTGGCCGCTGCGGCGATCGCGCTGCTCGGCAGCGCCACGTTCGAGCGCGGCATCGAGAGCCGCGAGCAGCTGCGCGCGATGGTGGTTGCCTTCGAGGCCGTCGAGCGCACCCGACTTGACGAGCTGCTCGAGCACGCGGCGGTTGCACTTCTGCGTATCGACGCGGCGGCACAGCTCGAACAGCGACGTGAACGGACCGTCGGCCGTGCGCGCCTCGAGGATCGCGTCGACCGCGTTCGTACCGACGCCCTTCACGGCGCCGAGGCCGAAGCGGATCACCTTGCCCGACTCGCGCTGGTTGACCGTGAAGTCCGCGAGCGACTCGTTGACGTCGGGCCGCTCGACGACGAGGCCCATCGCGCGCGCCTCGGCGATGAACTTGACGACGTTGTCGATGTTGTCGGCATCGCAACTCATCAGGCCCGCCATGAACTCGTGCGGGTAGTGGTACTTGAGGTACGCGGTCTGGTAGGTGACCCAGCCGTACGCGGCCGAGTGCGACCGGTTGAACCCGTAGCCGGCGAAGAACGCCATCAGCTCGAAGACCGCATCTGCGATCTTCGCGTCGACGCCAAGCCCCTTGGCGCCCTCCATGAACTTCTCTTTCTGCTTCGCCATCTCCTCGGGCTTCTTCTTGCCCATGGCGCGGCGGAGCAGATCGGCGCCGCCGAGAGAGTAGCCGCCCAGCACCTGGGCGATCTGCATGACCTGCTCCTGGTAGACGATGACGCCGTACGTATCGGCGAGCACCGGCTCGAGCCAGGGATGCGGGTACTCGACCTTCTTGCGGCCGTGCTTGCGGTCGATGAAGTCCTCGACCATGCCGCCTTCGAGCGGACCCGGCCGGTACAGCGCGACCGCCGCGACGATGTCTTCGAGGCAGTCCGGCTTGAGCTTCTTGAGGATCTCGCGGAAGCCCGACGACTCGAGCTGGAACACGCCCGTCGTGTCGCCGCGCGCGATCATCTTGTAAACGTCCGGATCGTCCTTGCGGATCAGATCGACGTCGAACGGCTCTTGCCCCGCCGCGGCGCGCTGCTGGTTGATCAGCTTCACCGCCGTCTGGATCACGGTGAGCGTCTTGAGGCCGAGGAAGTCGAACTTGACGAGGCCCGCCTTCTCGACCTCCTTCATCGCGAACTGCGTGACGATCTCGTCGTTCTGGCCGCGGAAGCACGGCACGTACTCCCACAGCGGCTTGTCGCCGATCACGACGCCGGCGGCGTGCATGCCCGCGTTGCGGTTCAGGCCCTCGAGCGACGCCGCGAGATCGAGCAATTCACGATGCAGCGGCGACTCGTTGTAGAGCTGCTTCAATTCCGGCGTCTGCTCGATCGCCTCGCGCACCGGCGGTGACTTGCCCTGCACCGGCTCGGGGACGAGCTTCGCCAGCTTGTCGGCCTCGCCGAACGGGATCTCCATCGCGCGCGCGATGTCGCGAATGACGCCGCGCGCCTTGAGCTGATGGAACGTCGCGATCTGACCGACGCGCTCCTTGCCGTACTTCTCCTGAACGTACTGGATGACCTCGCCGCGGCGGTTCATGCAGAAGTCGACGTCGAAGTCCGGCATCGACACGCGCTCGGGGTTCAAGAACCGCTCGAACAGCAGCTTGAACTCCATCGGGTCGATATCGGTGATGCGCATCGCCCACGCGACCGCGCTGCCCGCGCCCGAGCCGCGGCCCGGGCCGACGGGGATGCCGTGCTCCTTCGCCCAGTTGATGAAGTCCCAGACGATCAGGAAGTAGCCCGAGAAGCCCATCTTCTGGATGACGGCGAGCTCGGTCTTGACGCGCTCGCGATAGACATCCGGATCGAACTTCACGCCGCGCGCCGTGAACTCGTGGAAGCGGCGCTCGAGGCCCTTCTCGATCACCTTGGCGATGTACGTATCGAGCGTCTCGCCCTCGGGGACCTTGTACTTCGGCAGGTACGTCTGATCGAGCTTGAGCTTGACGTCGCACTGCGCGGCGATCTTCGCCGTGTTCTCGACGGCATCGCCGCAATCCTTGAAGGCGGCATCCATCTCCGCCGGCGACTTCATGTAGTAGCTGTCGACGACGTGCTTGAGCCGCTTCTCGTCCTTGAGGCTCTTGCCGGTCTGGATCGCCATCAGCACGTCGTGCGCCTGCGCATCGGCGCGGTTGACGTAGTGGCAGTCGTTCGTCGCGACGAGCGGAATCTCGAGCTTCTTGCTCATCCGCTTGAGCTCGCCGTTGAGCGTGTCCTGCTCCGGCGTCGGCGTGGGCATCAGCTCGAGGTAGAAGTCTCCCGGCGCGAACATCGCCGCGTATTCCTTCGCGACCTCCTCCGCCGCCGCGACGCCGTTCTTCTCGAGCGTCTGCGCGATCTCGCCGCCGAGACACGCGGACAATCCAACGAGCCCTTCGGTGTGCTCGCGGAGGATCTGCTTGTCGATGCGAGGGTTGTAATAGAAGCCCTCGAGGTACCCCATCGAGTTGAGGTAGCTGAGGTTCTTGTAGCCGACCTCGTTCTTCGCGAGCAGGATCAGGTGGTAGTTGCGGCGATTCGTGCGGTCGTGCCGATCGGTCGACGCGACGTACGTCTCGCAGCCGAAGATCAGCTTGATGCCGGCGGCCTTCGCCTCGCTGTAGAGGTCGATCGCGCCGAACATGTTGCCGTGGTCGGTGACGGCGACCGTATCCATCCCGAGCTCTTTGACCTTCGGGAACAGATCCTTCACGCGGATGGCGCCATCGAGCAGGCTGTACTGCGTGTGCAGATGGAGATGCGTGAACCCACCCATGGTAGACCCATACTCCTAGCTCATGCCGCCGACACTCCCGAGCGCTTTTCACCGGATCTTGCGCGATTTCGGTGTCTTGCTGATCGGGTTTTGCGCGTGCGCGCATGCCGATCCCCCGGTGAAACCCGGACCTCCGCTCGCAGCGGAGCCCGACATCGTCGTCGGCACGATGGACGACGAGTGCAACGGCCTGACGAAGGCGATCGACACGTGGAGCCACTGCCCGAACCTCGACGACGGCGACCGCGCGTGGATGAGGTCGCTGATCGACTACGCCAACCAGATGTTCGCGGCGGGTCGCGCCGGCAAGCCCGAGGCGGACGCACAGCACGCGATCGCCCTCGCCTGCCACCGCGCAGCGGTCTCGATCACGAACGCGAATACGCGGTGTCTGGCTGGACCGCGGCCGCGCGTGGACTGAGCAGCGCGACGTCCGGAACCATTCGCGCCGGCACCGGATCGAGCAGCGGCCGGTGATGCGGCTCGCCGAGACGCAGGCGCAGGTACAACCACTGCCCGAGCCAGAAGAACCACAGCGGCAGCAGCGACAGGATGATCCCGGCCGTCGCCCAGATCCGCGAGAGCAGCGTCTGGTGCTTCTTGCTGTCGCTGCAGATCCACTGGATGCAGTGGTACGCGACGAAGTAGATGTACACCGGGTACAGCAGCGCGAACCGGACCGGGAAGTAGTGCCCGATGATGTTGTGCAGGAACGTGAACACGCGCTGCGCGTAGGCCGGGCCCGACAGCGTGCGCTTCGCCATGCCGCCCGGCACGTCGAGCCGGCGGATCATCTTCACGTCCGGATCGAACACGAGGTACTCGTCGGCGCGCTTCTCGGCGTTGATGCGATACGCGAGCGACGGCTCGTCCTCGATCGGCGTGCACTCGTCCCACAGGCCGAACCGCTCGAGCGTGCGGCGCGGGATCGCGGCGTTGCCGCCCATCAGCGACTCGACGCGCTTCTTGACGTCGGTGCGCGCGTAGACGCGCTGCCACTTGAGGATGTTGAAGCTCAGCACGTCGCGGCGCGCGCGCTCCGGGTTGACGTACGGCGCACCGGCCGGCTCGTCGACGAACTGCCCGGTGACGCCGAGGCAGCGCGGGTCGTCGAAGTTCGCCTCGTGCTTGCGCAGCCAGTCGGTCGACGCCGGCAGGTCATCGTCGTCGATGAACACGAGCAGGTCGCCGCGCGCCGCCCGCACGCCCGCATTGCGCGCCGCGGGGCCACCGAGCGGAGGGGACCTCAAGATTCGAATGCGCGGATCCCGCGCGAGCTGATCGAGACGCGCGAGGTCGGCGCTCAAGCGCACCGTCGACTGCTCGACGACGACGACCTCGAAGCTGTCGTGATCCTGCGCGAGCAACGCGGTCAGGAGCTCGCAGAGAGCTCCTAGCCGGTTGAACGACCGCACGACCACCGAGACGCGCATATCCCTCCCTACCACGAGCCCCCAACCGTCCGCATCTGTTCGGATCCCGACTGGGTGTTGAGGATCTGACACCTACTGCGTCGCGCTTCGAAGTTGCGAGACTTGCTCGGCCGAGCCGAGGACGACGAGGGTCATTCCGGGCGCCAGGCGCTCGCTCGCGTCGGGGTTGTACGACCACACGGGCGCGTCCTTGCCTCGCATCGCCAGCACCGTCATGCCGAAACGCTCGCGGATCTTTGCCTCGCGCAACGTCTCGCCGAGCGTGCGCTCGCCGAGTGTGACCTCCTCGATGCGATAGGCGGCGCGCGCGTCGCGCATCATGTCGTCGAGGAAGCGCACGACCGACGGCCGCAGCATCTCGCTGACCATGCGCAGGCCGCCGATGTAATTCGGCGACACGACCGCGTCCGCGCCGGAGCGCCGGATCTTCTCGACGTGGGACAGCTCGGCGGCGCGCGCGATGATCCGCGCATTGCCGTTCTGCTGGCGCGCCGAGACGGTCAGGTAGAGGTTGTCCTTGTCGCTCGACAGCGCCGCGACGAGGCCGCGCGCGCCGCCGAGGTTGACCTGCGCCATGATGTCGTCATCGGTCGCGTCGCCGACGACGTACGTGAACTCGGCCTTCGGATGCTTGTCGGCGATCTCCTTGAGCTCTTCCTCGCGCGTGTCGATCGCGACGACCGGCACGCCGGTCTTGATCAGCTCCTCGATCACGTTGCGGCCCGTCGATCCCGCGCCGCACACCACGACATGGTCCTTCATACGTTTCATCCGTTTCTTGAGCTTGTTCGCGAACAGGATGTTCTTGAGATCGCCTTCGATGATGAACGCGGTGATCGTCGACGCGAAGAACACGATCGTGCCGGTGCCGAACACGAGCAGGACGACCGTGAACAGGCGCGCGTACTCGGTCACGTCCATGTTCGGGAGCACTTCGGCGTACCCGACGGTCGTGACCGTGATGACGGTCATGTACAGACAATCGCTGAGCGGCCACTTGCCGTCGCCGATGAAGTAGTACCCGACGCCGCCGCCGATGATCACGATGACGATCGCGAGAAGCCCGTAGAGGAGCCGCTTGAACATCGGCGAGAGCATCGGGAGCCCGCCCACGATAACAGCATGGTAAGAACGCCGCCATGCAGCTCCTCGCCAGCTATCTCGCCGGCAAGTGGTCGCCGGGCTCCGGCGCCAAGCAGTCGCTCGTCAACCCGACCACCGAGGAGGTGCTCGCCGAGGTTCACACCGGTGGCCACGATCTCGCGGCCGCGTTCCAGCACGCGCGGACGGCGGGGGCTCGCGAGCTCGCCGGCATGACGTTCGCGCAGCGCGGCGCGGTGCTCGCGGCGCTCGCGAAGGCGATCCACGGCGCGCGCGAGGAGCTGATCGCGCTCGCGGTCGCCAACGGCGGCAACACGCGCGGCGACGCGAAGTTCGACATCGACGGCGGCGCGGTGACGCTTTCCCATTACGCGCAGCTCGGCGAGAAGCTCGGCAGCGCGCCGCTGCTCGGCGACGGGGAGCCGATCCAGGTCGGCCGCACCGCGCGCATGGGCGGCCAGCACGTGTGGGCGCGGCGCCGCGGCGTCGCGGTGCACATCAACGCGTTCAACTTCCCGGCGTGGGGCCTGTGCGAGAAGCTGGCGTGCGCGCTGCTCGCGGGGATGCCGGTCATCTCGAAGCCGGCGACCGCGACCGCGCTCGTCGCGCACCGGCTCGCGCAGCTGTTCGAGCCGCTGCTGCCGGCGGGCGCGCTTCAAGTTCTGATCGGCCCGGCGGGCGCGCTGCTCGACACGCTCGTGCCCGGCGATGTCGTCGCGTTCACCGGCGGCAGCGACACCGCGAAGATGCTACGCAACAAGCTGCCCGAGCCGGTGCGCCTCAACATCGAGGCGGACTCCCTGAATGCGGCCGTGCTCGGCCCCGATGTCGACCTCGGCAGCGAGGCGGGCGCGCTGTTCCTCGCCGATGTCGCGCGCGACATGACGCAGAAGACCGGGCAGAAGTGCACGGCGATCCGCCGCGTGCTCGTGCCCGAGGCGCGGTTCGCCGAGGTGTGCGACGCGCTCAAGGAACGCGTGTCGGCGATCGCGGTGGGCGATCCGTCGCGCGAGGACGTGCGCATGGGGCCCGTGGCGACGGCGCAGCAGCACAAGGACGTCAAGGCCGGCATCGCGCGGCTCGCGGCGGCGACCGACAGCGTCTACGGCGGCACCGGCGAGATCACGCCGGTCGGCGTCGCGGCCGGCAAGGGCTACTTCATCGGCCCGGTGCTGCGCTCGACGCGCGATCCGATGAATTGCGCGCCGCTCAACGAGCACGAGGTGTTCGGGCCAGTGTCGACGATCGGCCTCTACAACGGCGATGCCGCGTTCGCGGCCGACTTCATCGCGCGCGGCGAAGGCTGCCTGGTGTCGAGCGCATACAGCGACGACCGCGAGTGGGTCGCGACGTTCGTCGGCGCGGCGGCGCCGTGGGCGGGGCGCCTCTACCTCGGCTCGTCGAAGATGGCGTCGCAGTCGCCGGGTCCCGGCACGGTGCTGCCGTCGCTGCTCCACGGCGGCCCCGGGCGCGCGGGCGGTGGCGAGGAGCTCGGCGGCGAGCGCGGACTGCAGTTCTACATGCAGCGCTGCGCGCTCGAAGGCGATGCGAGCGTGCTCAAGACGCTGATCGGCGGATGAAGAAGCTCGTCGCAGTGCTGTGCGTCGCGGCGGCCATCGCGCTCGCGACGGTGCTCGCGCTGCACAGCGACAGCCCGCCGAAGCAAGAGCCTCATCCAAAGCTCGACGGGCTGATCGTGCAGTGCGACGCGCAGGGCAGCTCGCTCGCGGTCGCGTACGACAAGGTGTCGGCGCGGCTCCCCGACCTGATCGGTAGCGATCGCGCGACAGCGCTTGCGGTGACGCGCGGCCAGGTCGCGAACGTGATCGCGGGGCGACTCGCGACATGCGAGCAGGCGCTCGCGATCGCCCAGCACGATCAGCGAGGGAGCGCGGTGATGATCGTCGGACCGTTCACGCGGCGGCTCGAGGTCGCGGCGACCATGCTGCGGCAGCTCGACCTGGCGCTCGCAGGCAGCGATGACGCGCGGGCGGCGCTCGACGACTTGACCGCCGCGGTGCACGCCGCAGTCGGCCGATGAAGTGCACGAGCTGCTCGACGACGTTCGGATCGACGCGCGAGGCGGCGCGCCGCGTGAACGTGTGGTCGTCGCCGGCGAGCACGACGCACGTGCAGCCGCGCACGCCGCGCTGATAACGCGTGAAATCCGCGCGCGTGACCTGCCAGTCGCGATCGCCTTGCAGCACGAGCAGCGGCCGCTTCCACGCGCGCGCCGCCGCGACGCCGTCGTGGGCCTCCCAGTCGCGCCAGTACGCGAGCGGCATGCCCATCACGCGAAGCATCGGATCGTCGGCGATCGCGGGGAGCAGCGTGGCGGCGATCGCGGCCTCGACGGGGGCGAGTGCATCGCGCGATGCACCGAGCGTGTGCAGCTGATCGCGCAGGATCTCGAGCGGCGGCCGGGCGGGCGGCGCGAGCGCGACGACCCCCGCGACCTGCCCTGCCCGCGCGGCGATCTCCGGCGCGAGCATGCCGCCGAGGCTGTGCCCGGCAACGGTGACGGCGCCGATTTCGGGGCGCGCCTGGAGCGCGTGGACGGCGGCGATCGCGTCGTCGATGACCTCGGTGTCGAGCGTGAGGTCGTTCGTCAGGGTGTCGCCGTAGACGAACGTGCGCTTGTCGTAGCGCAGCGATGCGATGCCGCGATGAGCGAGCGCGTCGGCGAGGTCGGCGAACAGCGTGGTGCCGCCGATCGTCTCGTCGCGATCGAGCGGACCCGAGCCGTGGACGAGCACGACTGCCGGGAACGGACCGTCGCCGTCGGGCAGCGTCAGCGTCGCGGGGAGCTCGTACGGCGGGCTGCCGATCGTCAGCGCCACGACGACAAGGCCGAGCATCCCCATGGGACACGCCCCGCGCCGTCAG
>JAFAOG010000629.1 GCA_019237945.1 Deltaproteobacteria bacterium
GCCGCTGCAGTACGCCTCGACGCGGCCCGAGAACGTCACCGGCGCCTCGAGCGCGACGTCGCCGAGCCAGCCGTTCTGCGGGATCATCAGCGAGCCGAGCTGCGTCTGCACGACGTCATCGCGATCGCTCGGCGGCACGAGCGCCGCCGCGAACATGCCCATCGGCGGGTTGCCCCAGCACACGCCTTCGCCGCACACCTCGCCGCTCGCGCAGTCGCTGTCCATCGTGCACGCAGGACGCTCCTTGCTCGGGATGCTGAGGCATCCGGCGGCGAGCACGAGAACGAGCGCGAGCTTCATGGCGTCGTCGCCGCCTTGCAGTTGAGCCGGTAGGTGCGATCGGTCGACAGCCCGCCCATCGGCATCGCCTGGAACAGCGGCTGCTCCGCGGTATCGAGCGGCTCGCGGTCGAACACCATCACCTGCATCACGTGGGCGACGCTCGCGTCGGTGTCGGTCGACAGACAGATGCCGGCCGCCTGACACGTCGCGGTGCGCTGCGCGGTACCGCTGGTCGCGGCGATGCAGCTCGAGCGCGGCGACGTCTGGTTGTCCTTCGAGTAGTCGACGAACACGCGGACGTAGAGCTTGTCGGTGATGTCGGTGTCGAGCAGCGTCAGGTTGAGCGGCGAGCTCTGACCGACCTCGATGTCGATCGGGCCCGGCTCGGGCAGCTCCGTCTGATCGCTGCGGACGCTGAGGATCGACGGCGGCGAGTTCACGCCGGCATCCTGCTGCTCGACGCCGAGCGAGGGTGGGATGATGCATCCGACGAGCCCCGCGGCGGGGAGCGAAATAATGATCACAGGGAACACTCGCAACACCGCGCGCGCGATGCGATGCACCCGCCGCGCCACGGTGTAACCCCGCGTCGCCGCTTGCGTCGAAGTCGCTCGATAGGACACCTGCGTCATAGGGGATCCGACGGCGGTTGCTCGCCGTCCTCGCTCTCCTTCTCGAGGTGCCGGAACACCGTGCGCGGATCGACACCGAGATCGCGCGCCGTCTTCGTGCGGTTGCCGTTGTTGAGGGCGAGCACCTCGTTGATGTACTCGCGCTGAAACTTCTCCTTCGCATCGGCGAGCGTCAGGATCTGCGGCAGCACGTCGCCGGTGAGCCCCAGGTCATCGGGCCCGATCACCGTCGACTCGCACAGCACGATCGCCTTCTTGATCCGGTTCTCGAGCTCGCGGATGTTGCCCGGCCATGCGTGCTTGCGGATCGCGACGGCGGCGTTCGGCGACAGGCCCTTCACCTTCGCGTCGTACTCGCGCGAGTAGCGCGCCAATAGATAGCGCGCGATCACGAGCACGTCATCGCCGCGCACGCGCAGCGGCGGCAGCTCGAGGTTGACGACGTTGAGCCGGTAGTAGAGGTCCTCGCGGAACCGTCCGCCCGCGATCTCCTTCTCGAGGTCGCGGTTCGTCGCGGCGAGGATGCGGATGTCGACGTTCTCGGGCCGCGTGTCGCCGACGCGATAGACGACCTTCTCCTGGATCGCGCGCAGCAGCTTCACCTGGAGCTCGATCGGCATCTCGCCGATCTCGTCGAGGAACAGCGTGCCGCCGTCGGCCGCCTGGAACTTGCCCTGCTTGTTCGCGACCGCGCCGGTGAACGCGCCCTTGACGTGACCGAACAGCTCGCTCTCGAGCAGGTTCTCCGGAATCGCGCCGCAGTTGATCGTGACGAACGGCTTGCCCGCACGCGGCGACCGGTTGTGGATCTCGCGCGCGATCAGCTCCTTGCCGGTGCCGGTCTCGCCGGTGATCAGCACCGAGATATCGGTCGGCGCGATCTTCTCGACCTTGCGGAACACCTGCTGCATCGGCGGGCTCGTGCCGACGGTCTCGCCGAACCGGTACTGCTCGAGCCGTTCGTTCAGGCGCCGGTTGTCGTGCTTCAGCTCGTTCATGTGCAGCGCGTTCGCGACGATCAGCGCCGCCTGCGATGCGAACACCGTCAGCACGCGCAGCGTCGTCTCCTGGAACAGGTCACGGATCGAGTCGTTGCCGACGTAGATGATGCCGAGCAACCGCCCGCGATCGAGCAGCGGCACGCAGATCACGCTGCTGACCTTGAGATGCATCACGCTCTTCGCGCCGGCGAACTCGTCGTCGCTCATCGCGTCGCTGACGATCACCGGCTTCCGCGAGCGAACCACTTTCGCGATGATCGAGTCAGATAGCTGAGTGACGGCATCGGCGATGTTCTCGCGGTTCAAGTTGCGCGCGACCTTGACGTCGAGCGTCTCGCCCTCGAGCAAGATCAAGAAGCCCTTGTCGGCGTTCGTGATCTGGATGACCGCGTCCATCAGCGCGTCGAGCAGCTCGCTCAGGTCGCGCGTGTGCATCAGCTTGTCGGAAAACTCGTAGAGCTTCGTGTACGCGTCGAGGTCCGCGATGGTGTTCGCCGCTTCCTCCTCGGGAACCGCCTGCGCCTCGTCGACCATCGTGAACCGCAAATCACACGACCCGATCACCACCCGCTCGTCGTGCGTCAGCTTGTGCTTGCTGCGCTTCTTGCCATTGACGACAAACTCCGTTTTCTTCGGCGCGAACACCGTATACGTCTGCCCGTCGAAGTGCACCGCGAACCCATCCGGGACGAGCGGGTCGGGCAGCACGATGTCGTTGTCGGGCCCGGACCCGATCGACGTGATCTTCTTGTGCAGGTGATAGACGGTCGGCGGATGCCCGGGGGCGGTCAGTCGCAAGGACGGCATGTCAGTTCTCCCATCCGATCCCGATGCCCATTCCATTGCTGGTGGCCATCGGACCGATGTTTATCCGGTGCAGAAACGAGGTCGGCTGCTTCTTGCGGCCCTTCTCGAGGTCGCGGAGCAACTCGGGCGGCAGCGAGTTGTCGTCGAGCTGGACCTGAGCCTTGTAGTTACGAACCGCGTCGAACACGCCCCAGCCGTAGAGGAAGATGAACGCGACGCCGAGCGTGATCTCGGCCTCCTGCAGGTGCAGCACGCCGCCCGCGTCGTTGAGGTTGACGCAGTGCGGGCAGTTGTAGCCGTACCTGCGCACCAGGTAGAGCCAGATGCCGACGGACCCGGAGAACGTCAGACCTTCGCCGGCCGCGAACAGATAACCCTTCGTCGTGTCGCCGTTCTGGAACTGCCCGAGCGGCGGAAAGAAGTTGTACGCGTAGTGGTGCCGCTCGACGACGCGCAGGTTCTCGCGGATCTTCTCGAGCCGCTCTCGCTCCTCTTGCAGCTTGCGAACCTCGGCTTCCTTCGCGCGTCGCGTCTCGATGTCGCTCTTCGCCTCATCGAACAGGTGCTGCTGACCGGTCGAGAAGAACGCCGGATCGAGCGTCGTCGCCGGATCGATCTGGAGCGCCTTGTCGAACTCCGTCTTCGCGTCCTCCGTGCGGCCGGCGTCGAAGTAGCACGCGCCGAGCATCTCGCGCGCCTCGATCAAATCGCCGGGCAGGGCGAGCAGCTCGTGCGGGTAGAGCAGGGAGCTCAGCGTCTTCAGCGCGGAGTCGCAGTCGTGCTTGCGAAAGTCGGCGCGCGCGTGCGCGAGGTCATCGGCGGGCGAGGCGCTCGCCACCGCAGACACCGCGAGCGCGAAGACGATCAGTGCACGACGCACGTCGCGTCGACCTCCTTCGCGGGCTCGACAGTGACCTCGATCGGCGTCTTGTCGAGCGCCGCGTCGACGAACTCGACCTTGATCTTCTTCGTGCGGACGACACTGTTGCCGAACGTGATGCCGAACTTCTCGTCGACGTGAGCGATCCGGCCATCGACGTTGACGTACGCCTTCTCGTGCCCGGGACAGCGCGGGATGATCTGCGCGGACAGCGCGTTGATCTCGAAGCCCCACTCCTTGCCCGGCTCGACGACGTGGTCGTCGTCCTGGCAGCAGTTGGTCGTGTCGTGGACGTAGATCTTCGTCGGCTCGGTCAGCGGCACCTCGATCGAGCCATCCTCGGGCACCGGCTTCCACGCGCCCTCCGGCCCGACGCGATACACCACGTTCTTCGCGGGCGACACCGTCACGTGCGTCGGCGTCCCGATCGCCATGGCGTCCGCCTGCGGGCCGACGGTCGCGGCATCGCGTGGCGACGTAACGACGACCTGCGTCTGTGCCGCGTCCTGCGCGACAACGACCGGCGCCGCATCTGGCGGTGCCTGCTCGTGCGAGACATTCGTCGTCGGGTTCTCGACGTGCGGCGGCGACACCACCGGATTCGCGACCGGCGATTGCGCTTCGGGCGGCAGGTTCTTCCGATGGACCATGTACCCGCCGCCCGCGAGCACCGCGATGCCGAGCAGCGCGAGCGCCGCCTGCTTCATCCGTGCGCGGCGGTTGATGCCGTCGAGGATCCCGATCACCTTCTCGTTCTTGGGATCGATCGTCAGGACGCGATCGAAGACGTCGAGGGCAGGGGCCTGGTCGCCGTCGGCGAGCAGCTTCTGGCCGCGCCGCGTGAGGTGATCGACCAGCCGGTCGCGCAGCGCCTGCTCGTAGCTCGCCGGGGCCTGGAAGTAGCGCGCGAGCTCGCCGGAGACCTTGTCGCTCGGCAGGCCCGACTCTTCGAGATAGGCCTCGATCGCGAGCACCATCTCGCCGATCGCCGGATAGCGATCGTTGGGGCTCGCGGCCATCGCGCGCAGCATGATCCGGCCCAGCCGGTTGCCGATGCGCGGGTTCGCCTGGCGCGGATCGACGAACTTGCACTCGGCGATGCGCTTGAGCACCTCGTGCGGGTTCTTGCCCTCGAACGGCAGCTTCCCGACGGTGAGCTGGTAGAGCACGATGCCCGCCGCAAAGACATCGGTGCGGAAGTCGAGCGGGCGGCCTTCGACGTGCTCGGGCGCCATGTACGCGGGCGAGCCGAGCAGCTGGCCGGTAACGGTCAGGCGCTCGAGGTCGACCATGTGGCTGATGCCGAAGTCCATCAGCTTCACGACGCCGTCGGACCGGATCATGATGTTCTCCGGCTTGACGTCGCGGTGGAGGATGCCGCCGGCGTGCGCGTGCGCGAGCGCGCGGCAGACCTGCAGCATGATCATCGCGCCGATCTCGGGGAACGCGATCGGTCGCTCGGTGACGAACTGCTTGAGCGTCTGGCCGTCGATGAACTCGGTGACGATGTACGCCTCGGAGTCCTCCTTCGCGGCGTAGTCGAAGATCTCGAGGATGTTCTCGTGACGCAGCTTCGCGACCGCTTGGGCCTCGCGCTCGAACCGGTCGCGCGCCTCCTGGTAATCGGCCAGGTGCTTGTGGAGGACCTTGATCGCGACGGTCCGCTTCAGCGATCGGTCGAGCCCTCGATAGACGATCGCCATCCCGCCCTGGCCGACGCGCTCCAGCAGCTCGTACTTGTCGAGGACCTGACCGACCTGGATCAAACCGTGCTCCCCGCCATGACAAGGATGTCAGGCGGAATCCCTGCGTTCATCGGACTCGACGGCTGCCCGATAAGGTTGTCTAAGACCTCAAGCGTACGCCGCTTCTCGGCCACCCTACAAGCCGGGAGTAGGGCCGACTCTGACGCGCCGGTCAGTGCGAAGTTGCCGGAACGCACCACACGCCTACATCGCGTCCCAAACGGGACAGGTGCTACGCTGGCCGCGATGAGGCTCGTAGCGGCGGTCGTTCTCGCCGGATGTTCGTTCCAGCCTCGCGCTGCGTCGAACGGAGGCGATGCGCCCGTGCGCTCCGATGCGCCAGGCAACGACGGGCAGCGCGACGCGCCGCAAGACGCCCACCCGGACGCCCGCCCCGACGCGCCGCCCGATGCGTTCGTCTTCCTCGACGCGCCCGCGCACCCGCCGAACTGGTGGAACCCCGCGTGGGGCTCGCGCATGCGCCTGACGATCTCGACGACGCCCGCGCTCGTCGCCGGCTACCAGGTCGGCCTCGCGTTCGATCTCGACGCCGCGCCGTGTGGCGGCAATCGCGATCAGGTCCGCATCGTCTACAACAACACGACCGATGTCGCGCGCGTGATCGACGAGGTCGGCACGAACGAGTGGACGTGGTTCCCGCTCCAGGCGGCGATCGCCGCGGGCGCGACCGACAACAACTACTGGCTCTACTGCAACAACCCGAGCCCGACCTTGGCGCCGAAAGATCCGGCGTCCGTGTTCGACGCCTGGGACGACTTCAACGGCGGCGCGCTCGCAAGCACGTGGGCCTCGGCGGGCACGGTCACCGTCAGCAACGGTGCCGTCACGCTCGGCGGCAACGGCGCCATCCATTCGAACGCGACCTACGGCGCGAACACCGCGCTCGACGCGATGGCGACCGCTGCAGCCTCCTCCGTCTCGAACCCGCAGTGGTGGCTCGGCTACGAGACGACCTTCAACGTCAGCGCGCCGTGGATCGTCTGGTACGCGCACATGGCGAACCAGATCCAGCCGTCGGTCAACGAGACCGGCACGCAGCACAATGACACCGCCGCCGCGCTCGATACCAACCCGCACCTCTACGGCGTCGAGACGTACGGCACGAGCGGCGCGTTCCGCCTGGCCGACACGATCGTCGACACGCACACGTACACGCAGGCGATCGGCGCGCTCAACCTGCGCCTGAACGTGCTGCAGGGCAACGGCGGCGGCACGGTCAGCTTCGACTGGATCCGCGTGCGGAAGGCCGTCTCGCCCGCGCCCACCGTTTCCGTCGGCAGCGTCGAGACCTACTGACCGGGCCTTGACTTGGCGGTCGCGGTCGACTACCTAAAGGCCCTCCCAGGCACGTAGCTCAGTGGGAGAGCACTACCTTGACACGGTAGGGGTCCGCGGTTCAATCCCGCGCGTGCCTACGAGAAGAAACCGGCGGTTCCGAAAGGGCCGCCGATTTCGTTTTCGGTGCATCCGCCAGCGCATCACCCACCGGCGGGCTGCTGCGCGATACTAGAGAGCGTCGATGCGGCTGTGGTTTGTCGTGGCGATCGTGGGAGCGGGGCGAGCGGCCGCCGCGGAACCGACGTATCCGCAATCCGAGGTGGATCGGCCACTGCTGCTCTACGGCGGCATGACGTCGCTGGACCTCGGTCTCGACTTCCCGACGTTCGTCGAGACGACGCTCGACGCCAACGGCAATGCGATGACGTCGAAGAGCACGCTCGGCCACTATCACGATGCCGATGTCGTCGTGCTTCATTCGTTCGGCAACGTCGAGATCGGTGCTCGCGTCCTCGGACATCCGACGGGGCCGTACCTGCAGGGGCGCGTGCTCGCGTACCTGGGGCCGGTTCCTGGTGCCGTGTCGATCACCGCGCAGATCAAGGCGCCGCAGCCGAGCTCCGTGATCGACCACGAGTATTCGGAGAACGTCGGCTACACGTACAAGCGCACCGTCGTCGCGCATCAGCTCGCGATCGAAGCCGATGCGTACGCTTCGTTCAGCGAGCTCTCGCTGAAGCCGTTCGACGGATCGCGGCCGTCGGGGACCAACGTCTACGGGGCACGGGCGCCGCGATCGAGGCGCAGCTCGCGCCGCCAATGGCGATCGCGCTCGGTGCGAACGTCGTCGTTCCGATCCGTCAGGCGCCGGATCTCGGTGCGAGCTCGACGTCATATGGAACGGCGTTGAGCCTGCAGTACGTACTCGGCGACTGGGACTTCTACGCCCAGCTCGGGTTGACCGACATGACTCGCTCGCAGTTGCCGTACGTCAACATCGGGGCCGTGTGCCGATGGGGTGGCTAGGTACTACGGCTTCTTGTCGCCGTACATTGCGGTGAACAAGTTCTTGTTCAGCGCGTACCAGTCCATCGCCTGGTACGGCGGGCCGCCGAGGTTCTTCTCGAGCTCGCGGGCAACGACGTCGGCGTGATCGACATCCTTCACGACGGCCTCGATGCCCATCACCTGATCGCCGCGCCCAACGAGCGCCTGGATCGCGGGGACCGTCGCGAGCACGAGCTTGCCGTCGTACTCGTCGAAGTCCACGTGGAACGTGCCGGCGATGCGGAGCGTGCGGCCGCGCGCCGGCTGGGCCGGGCGATCGTCGAGGCCGC
>JAFAOG010000037.1 GCA_019237945.1 Deltaproteobacteria bacterium
TTCTCGAACCGCTGCGCATCACGACCAGAAAGAAGAGGAAGCGATGAGCTTGTTCACGGCACGACTCCAAGGCACGCAAGAAGAGATGGGCGCGCAGCACGGTGCAGTGGTCGCCGACGAGGCGCGCCGGCTGCTCGGCTTCTACACGACGATGCCCGAGCGCGCGATCGCCGGCGGCGAAGGGCCGATCGGCCGGCTCGCGATCAAGGGCATCGCGACGGCGATGCAGGCGCGCCTGGGCCGCTCGCGTCCCGCCGAGCTGCTCGCACGCAGCCGCGCGTTCGGCAAGGCGGCCGGCCTGCCGATGACGCAGGGCCTGCTCGCGCTCGCGACGATGGACTCGCTGCAGAACACGGTCGCGCTCGCCGCCCGCATGCAGCTCGGACCGTTCACGCAGGCGACGATGCTGCGCGCCGCCGTGCCCGCGTGCTCGACGATCATCGCGTGGGGCGACGCGACCGACGATGGCGAGCTGATCTTCGCGCGCAACTTCGACTTCCCCGGCGTCGGCGTGTGGGACGCGTCGCCCGCGTTCATCGTCAACGCCGAGACCGGCGGGCAGCGCTACGGCTTCTTCGCGACGAAGGGCGCCGATACGGCGGTCGTCACCGTCGTCAACGAGGCGGGCCTCGTGATCGCGCCGCACACGCGCTGGCATCGCGACGTGACATTCGGCGGCGCGATGATCATCGACGTCATCCATCAGATCGCGCGCAAGGCCGAGACGCTCGAGGATGCGATCGCGATCGCGCGCAGCATGCCCGCATCGTCGAGCTGGGGCGTCGCGATCGGCTCGGCGCGCGAGAAGTCTGCGTGCGTGCTCGAGCTCGCCGGTCCGCACATCGAGGTCGTTCGGCCGGTCCAGCGCGGCACCGCCGGCAGCGCGAGCACGCTCGTCTGCACCAATCACTACCGGTCGCGCCTGACCGCCGCCGAGATCCGTGGCTCGCGCGCGTGGGCGATCCACTCCGAGCGGCGTGCGAAGCGGCTCGAGGTGCTCGCCGATGCGTCGCTCGCGGCCGGCAAGCCGCTGCGCATGGAGGACCTCGCGCGGTTCCTCGGCGATCGCGTCGATCCGATGACGACCGAGCCGCGCGCGATGGGCGCGATCCTCGCGCAGGCGATCAACGTCCACGCGGCGGTGATCAAGCCCGCGTCGTGCCGCGCGCTCGTCGGGATCGACGCCGCGCCGAGCTGCGAGGGCACGTGGGCGGACCTCGCGTGGAGCTGGAACGGCGCGCCGGAGACGTGGACCGTGCGCGAGCGTGACGACGTCGCCGCGCCGCAGACGGCGGCCGTGCGCGCGCTTCACGAGGCGGCCCGCGCGTACGAGGGCTCGCACGACGTGCCGGCAGCTCGTTCGGCGATCGAGCGCGCGGTCGCGGCGGCACCGACGGACCCGTCGCTACGGCTCTCCGCGCTGTGGCTCGCGCTCGAGTCGAAGGCACCGGAGCACGCGGTCGTGCACGCGCGCGTCGGCCTGCAGCACGAGCGCGATGCCTACCGCCGCGGCCAGCTGCTGCTGTGGGGATCTCGCGCGGCGCGCCGCGTCGACAGCGCCCAGTCCCGAACGTGGCTCGCCGAGCTCGATGCGATGCCCGGCGCCGACGGTGTCGACGAGCTGCAGGCCGCCGCGAAGCGCCGCTGGCGAGGCGGGGTGCATCTGAATCTGATGATGGCGGACGCCTACTAGACGTCGTAGGATTCACCCCAGCGCACCAACGGCGCCGGGGGACATATGGATCTGATCACGCCCATCCTGCTCATTCTCGGCAGTATCCTCGCCATCTCGGGCCTCATCATCGCGAAGAAGCCCGACGCGAAGGCGCTCATCGACAAGCTGTCGCCGTATCAGGCGCTGATCGGCGTGTTCATGCTCGCCGGCGGCCTGTGGTGGGTGCTCAAGTGGGGCGGCTACCTCGTCGACGTGTTCAAGTTCAACGCGATCCTCGCCGCCTCGATCTGGGGCGTGATCGCCACGTCGATCCTGCTCGGCGCGCTGTTCGGCATGCCGCAGATCGCGAAGTGGATCCCGGGTGACTCGCCCGCGGAGCAGAAGGCGATGGAGCTGTCGCAGAAGGTGGCGCCGTTCCAGGTGCTGCTCGGCCTGATCGGCCTCGCGTCGGCGCTGATCTACCTGCTGTTCCGCTTCAACATCATCCACATCCACGCGTAGCGGTCGCTTAGCGCGCGCCGTAGTTGTGCGCGGACGTCTCCTCGTTGCGATCGGTCGCGGGAGGAGGCTCGGGTGACAGCGCGCTGATCTTCGCGCGCGTCGCGGCGTCGAGTGACAGCTGCATCGCCGCGAACGACGGCGCGAGCTGCTCGGGATTGCGCCCGCCGACGAGCACGCTCGTCACGCCGGGATGCGACGCGACCCACGCGACCGCCAGCGTCACCGGGTGGTGCCCGAGCTCCTTCGCGAGCTCCGTGAAGTGCTCGGCGATCGCGTAGAACGCCGGGTTCGCGTAGCGGATCGAGTACATCTTCGTGTCGACGAGCCGGGCTTTCTCGGGACGCGACGTCGTCGAGTACTTGCCCGTCAACAGGCCGCCGCCCGTCGGCGAGTACGGCACGACGGCGAGGCCGAGCGAGGATGCCATCGGCAGGATCTCGATCTCGGCGGCGCGCTTGACGAGGTTGTACATCGGCTGGATCGCGACGAGCGGCGCGAGATTGCGCAGCGTGCAGATGCCGAGCGCGTGCGCGACCTGCCACGCCGCGAAGTTGCTGCACGCCGGGTACAGGATCTTGCCGGCGCGGACGAGATCGTCGAGCGCGCGCAGCGTCTCGTCGAGCGAGGTCGCATCGTCGAAGCGGTGCAGGTAGAACACATCGATGCGATCGGTCTGCAGGCGGCGCAGCGACGCCTCGACGGCGCGCACGAGGTGATAGCGCGACGAGCCGCGCGCGTTGTCGCCCTTGCCCATCGGGAAGTAGGCCTTCGTCGCGAGCACGATGTCGTCGCGCTCGCCGCGCAGGAAGCGGCCGAGGAACTCCTCGCTGCGGCCTTCGTTGTAGACGTCGGCCGTGTCGATGAAGTTGATGCCGGCGTCGCGCGCGGCGCGATAGATCGCCCACGCGGTGGCCTCGTCGGCGTCGCCGCCGAACGACATCGCGCCGAGCGCGATCGGCGAGACCTTGACGCCGGTCTTGCCGAGGAACCGCATGCTAGCGATGGAACGCAGATTCGATGCGCGCCAGGACCTTCTCCTCGGAGGCCGACACGCGACCGATGCCGAGGAACCCGCCCGCGGAGGCCGCGACCATCTTCGCGAACCCGACGATCTGGTTCTTGAGGAGGCGGTTCTGCTCGTCATTGAGCTGGCTCGCGAGCGCCTTGATGTAGGCCTCCCACGCGTCGTAGAGCGCGTCGCTCGGCCGCTTGGACAGCCACGCCTGGAGCAGCTCGTAGCCGTCGGTGCCCTTCTCGAGGCCCTTGCCGTGCGCGCCCTGGAGGATCGCGGTGCGCTCGTTGTCCTGGATCGCGCCGTCGGCCCAGGCGACCTGGATCAGCGGCACGAGCGACAGCGCGGCGATCGTGTTGGCGCGGAGCCCGAGGCCGACGAGCTTCTCGAGCACGGCCTCGTCGGTCATGCCCGACGCCTTGCGCAGCTCGTCCTTGCTCTTCTGCGTATCGAGCTTGCCCTTCATGGCCGCGAGCTTCTCCGCGTTCTCTTTCTCGTAGAACTGATTCTCGAGGGCCCGTCCACGTTCTTCGAGGGTCACTTCGCTCACGACCGG
>JAFAOG010000230.1 GCA_019237945.1 Deltaproteobacteria bacterium
CGAGACGTGGTCGCAGTTGTTCGGCTCGAAGTTGCACGAGATGCCGACGTCGCCGACGTCGTGGATCGTGTTGTTCGAGATCGTCGCGTGATCGACGGCGTGGAGGCGCAGGCCGTGGCTCGCGCCCGTGATCTCGAAGCCGTCGAACGTGAAGTAGCTGCCGTCGATGTTGATCAGGTTCTGCGCGAACGTGCCCTGCAGGATCACCTTCTCGCCGGGCGCGGCGTGGATGACGATCGGTGCGCTCGGGGTGCCTGGCCACGTGACGGCGACGAAGCCCGGTGACGTGTACGTGCCGGCGTGGACGACGACCTCGTCGCCCGCCTGCAGCGTCTGGATCTGCTGGTAGAAGTTGTCCCCGGGGTGAACGTCGTAGATCACGCCTGGGGATGATACTCCCCGAAGCGCTTGCGCAGGACGTCGGCGATTTCGCCAACGGTCGCCATCGCCTTGACCGCGCCGACGATCGGTCCGAGGAGATTCGCGGTGCCGGAGGCGGCGTCGTCGAGCGCCTTGAGCGCGCGCTGGTGCTCGGCGGCGTTGCGGCGGCTGCGTAGCGCGGCGACGCGCGCGACCTGGTCCTCCTCGAGCGCCGGGTCGATCTTCGCCACCGGCACGGGTTCCTCTTCCGTCATGACGTATTCATTCACGCCGACGACGATCCGCTGCTTCGCCTCGACTGCGCGCTGGTGCTCGTACGCGCGCCGCTCGATCTCCTTCTGCGGATAGTTCTTCTCGATCGCCGCCGGCATGCCGCCGAGCTTGGCGATCTCGTCGAGGTAGGCCTGCGCGCGCTTCTCGATCTCGTCGGTCAGCGACTCGACGGCCCAGCTACCGCCGAGCGGATCGATGAAGTCCGCGACGCCGCTCTCGTTGCCGATCACCTGCTGCGTGCGCAGCGCGATGCGGGCGGCTTCTTCGGTCGGCAGGCCGAGCGCCTCGTCGTAGCTGTTGGTGTGCAGCGACTGCGTGCCGCCGAGCACCGCCGCGAGCGCCTGCACGGTGACGCGCACGACGTTGACGAGCGGCTGCTGTGCTTGCAGCGTCACGCCCGCGGTCTGGGTGTGGAAGCGCAGCATCTGCGACTTTGCCGACTTCGCGCCGAACCGGTCGCGCATGATGCGAGCCCACATGCGGCGCGCGGCGCGGAACTTCGCGACCTCCTCGAGGAAGTTGTTGTGCACGTTGAAGAAGAACGACAGGCGCGGCGCGAACTCGTCGACGGCGAGCCCGGCGTCGATGGCGGCCTGTACGTACGCCATGCCGTCGGCGAGCGTGAACGCGACCTCCTGCACGGCGTCGGCGCCCGCTTCGCGGATGTGATAGCCGCTGATCGAGACCGTGTTCCACTGCGGCACCTCGCGGCTGCAGTACGTGAACGTGTCGGTGATCAGGCGCATCGAGCCGGCGGGCGGATAGATGTACGTGCCGCGCGCGATGTACTCCTTGAGGATGTCGTTCTGGATCGTGCCGCGGAGGTCCTTGGCGGGTACGCCTTGCTCCTCGCCGACCGCGATGTAGAGCCCGAGCAAGGTCGCGGCGGTCGCGTTGATCGTCATCGATGTCGAGACGTCGCCGAGCGGGATGCCGTCGAACAGCACGCGCATGTCCTCGAGCGAATCGATCGCGACGCCGACGCGACCGACCTCGCCGCGCGCCATCGGATGGTCGCTGTCGCGGCCCATCTGCGTCGGCAGATCGAACGCGACCGAGAGCCCCTTTCCGCCCTGGCCGAGCAGATACTTGTAGCGCTTGTTCGACTCGCTCGCGGTGCCGAACCCCGCGTACTGGCGCATCGTCCACAGCTGGCCGCGGTACATCGTCGGCTGCACGCCGCGCGTGAACGGAAACTCGCCGGGAGGCGTCGCATCGCCCTTCGCATCCGCCGGGGTGTAGGCGCCCTTGATCTCGATGTCAGCGTCGGTGGCGAACCGGGTCTTGCGCAGCTTGCTCACCCCCCGTGTCTAGCAGACAATCCGAGGGTGCTGCGGACGCTTGCCGTCGTTGCCTTCATCGGGCTCGTCGCGGCGGGCGCGCTGTACGCCGCTCAGCGCAAGACGATCGCGCGCGGGAGCGTGCTCGCCGCCGACATCGTCGCCGCAAATCCGACCACGGTGCGCACGATGGAGTGCGACGACACGGTCGAGATCGGCATCGCGGGCGCCACGTTCTCGTGCCGGGCCGAGTTCATGAACGGCCTCGTCGAGCAACTACAGATGACCCTCGATCGCTCCGGGGCGATTCACCAAGGGTCGGGGGATTGATCTCGGGCGCGCCGTGCGTGATGCTGGAAGGAATGGGGTGTGCGAACTGGCTCATGGGATGCCTGCTGCTCGCGGGCTGCACGACGACAACCTACGGCTACCAGTATCGGATGCAGCAGCAGTTCACGGGTGGCGAGGAACCGGAGCCACCGGGACGCGAGGCGCGCGACATGCTCGCGAACGCCAGGACGGTCGCGTTCTATCCGCCTGACGAGTGTGTCAATGCGGATCCAACGGCCGCCCACGAGCGTCAGGCAGAGATCCATGCGCGCTGCGGCGCGATGATGTCGCAGCTCGAACGCGCCGCGGAGGACGCGGGCTACCAGGTGCTGTCGTGGCAGAACCTGCGCGGCAACAGGCGGGCGATCGAGTACGCGCGCGAGGCCAACGTCGACGTCCTCTTCGAGATCAACGAGATGTCGCCGTCGGTGCTCGACGACATGAGCGTCCAGCACACGTTCGACTTCTTCGAGGGCGATGGCACCGGCAGCGACACGCCGCTCCAGGTCTCGACGCAGGTCGCCGAAGGTTGCCGCGACTACGCGTTCCGCGCCGACCCGCCCAAGGCCGCGGCGCTCACCGGCTCGGTCGACATCAAGGCGGTCTCCGTCTCCGACGGGCGCGACCGCTGGCACTACCGCAAGACCGAGGAGCAGTCGCTCGGCCGCGAGTACCCGCGCGTGCGATTCACCGCAGCCAACCAGCCACCGAAGTACATGGGCGTGATGCTCGGCCTCGGGATCGGCGCGCTCGTCGGAGGCGGCACGGGCGTGCTGATGGACGCGATCACGACCGACGACCCGACCACGCCCACGGTCAACGAGCACATCGACACCAGCAGCTGGGCACCACCACTGCTGATCGCGGGCGGTGTGCTGGTCCTGGCCTCGATCGTCGTCGGCGTGTCCGCGAGTGAGAAGCCCGATCCGGCGAAGACGCTGTGCAACGACAAGCTCGCCGCGGTCGTGCCCGGTGCGGCGCCGACGCCGAGCGTGATGTCGTCGGAGCACACGTTCGAGCAGTCGCACACGGGCGACGCCGCCGCCGAGGCGAAGAAGCAGGTCATCGCGCGCATGACCAAGCAGTTCATCGACGAGATCAAGGCCGCGAAGACGTCGCGCCCGACGACCGTCGCGCCGCCGGTCACGGCCCCGCCTGCGCCGACGCCCGCTGCGCCTGCGCCGACGACGCCCGCGCCGACGACGCCTGCGCCCGCGGCGCCCACGCACCCGTAGCATCGGTCATTCGAGGGGGAGGAGCATGACAAGCCTGGCGAGTCGATCGGCTCTTGTGGCCATGCTGGTGGCGGCGCTCGTGCGCCCGGCCGCGGCAGATGGTCACTGCACCGCGGACTGGCAATGTCCGCACGGCACGAGCTGCCAGGCGGGCACGTGCGCGCCCACGCCGGGCGGATCGGGT
>JAFAOG010000448.1 GCA_019237945.1 Deltaproteobacteria bacterium
CGGCGTCGCACGCGATCTCGGCCGAATCACCGTACGCGTCGATCGCTTTGGCGGTCGATGCGAGCTGCGTCTCGAACAATTCGCCGAGCTCGATCAAGAGCCCGGACTTCGTCTTGATGTCGGTCTCGACGTCGGCATGCGCGCGCAGCGCATCGGCGAGCTCGGACCACTTCTGCTGGCGGCGGTGCGCTTCGGCGAGGCCGACGTACGCAGCGCTGTTCTTCGGATCGAGCTCGATCGCGCGGCGCAGGCTCGGCAGCGCGTAGTCGGCGCGGTCGAGCTTCGTCGCGTACCAGCCGCCGAGGCGGGCCCACCACTTGCTGGCGAGCTTGGGCTCGGTCGCCTCGGTCGCGATCTGCGACGCCTCGTTGACGAGGTCGCTCCAGTTTCCGGTCGCGGCGGCGAGCTTCTCGGCGCGCTGCGCGGCCTCGTCATCATCGGGCGCCATCTGGCACGCGGTCGTGACGGCCTCGAACGCACGCGACAGGTCGCCGACCTCGGTCTCGTACACGGCGGCGAGCTGGAGCAGCGCCTGCGCGCGGTCCGCTTCGTCGGCAGCCTCGACCTTGCCGAGCAGCACCTCGACGACCGTGTCCCACTTCTTGGCGTCGCGAGCGCGGCGCTCGATCAGCTCGAGAGCATCGCGGGCCTCGGCTGCTTCCTCGCCGCCCTCGCCGAGCAGCGCGATCCAGCCCTCGGCGTCGTCGGCGTCGGGCCGGCTCTGCGAGAGCGTGATCGACTTCTTCTCGCACGCGATGCGGAGCGCCTCGAGCCACTCGAGCACGCTGCGCTCGGCGACCTCGTCGCCACCCTTGCCCTGGAGGTTGACGACCTCGATGTGGTGATCGGCCATCAGCTCGTCGACCGTGACCGGACCGACGCCTGCGCCGAGGAAGTAGTGCGTGCCGCGCGGCGGCTCGAACATGCCGAACACGCGATCGAGCATCGCGGACAGATCGGGATCGCCGTAGCGGAACCCGACGAACACGAGCGAGCCATCGACGTACAGCTCGCGCGCGTACTCGCGCAGATCGACGGCGCGCGACAGGGCGCGGCGCACGCTGCGCGGCGTGACGACGTACGTGTCGAAGTTGCCGAGCATCTTGACGAGCGTGCGGCGGCGCGGCGACAGCTCGCCGAGCTCGGTGTAGTTGACGATGCGCGCGGGCGGCCACGCCTCGGGCGACTGCGTCTCGAACGCGTGCTCGAGGATGTCACCGGGGAACGTCGTCCACACGTGGCGGAACGGCAGCTGCGCGAGCGCCTTCGGAAGCGCGGGCACCTCGCTGGGCGCGGCCCACATCTCCTGCACGATCCGATCGCAGGTCTCCTCGCCGAGCGAGCGCGCGAGGAATCCCACCGCGCGCGAGAGGCTGCCCTTGTGCAGCAGCTTCTCGAGATCCTTGGTCGCCGCATCGTCGCCTTCGCGACCGCGGGTCTCGAGCGCCTTCGTCATGCGCTCCAGAACGTTCTTCCAGCTCGGGACACCGATTCCCGCACCGACGACCAGGGCTGCTTTGCCCGTACGGATCTGCTCGATGAGAGACTCGGGGATCGTGTGCTCTTGCATCCTAAACCCCTCTGTCTGTTGTTGAAGTAGCGGCCGGACCCTAACGGGGCGCTCCGCCGCGATCAAGCGGAAAAGTGTTACCGTGGCGCGGGGTGCGGCTCCGCCGGAAAGTCACGATCGCGTTCTTCGTCGTGAGTGCGCTCGTCAGCGTTCTTCTGGCCCTGTTCCTCTACCGCTTCATCGAGCACCAGCTCGCCGAGGAATTGCGCAACCGCCTCATGGACATGGCGCAGATGGGCGGCGCCGAGGTCGAGCTCGAGCCGTACGAAACGCTGCGCGGCGAGCTGCCCGCCTCGGGCGATCTGACCGACGACCAGGCCCGGGCGATCGAGCATACCGAGCCGTACAAGGAGCTCTCGGACCACCTGCGAATGCTGCGGCGCGCCGAGCCGGCGCTCGTCCACTACGTCTACTTGCTCGCGCCGACGGCGTCCCCGACGCACGCGCGGTTCGTCGTCGATGCCGACGTGCTCACGTTCGACGAGCTCGAGGCGCAGGGCAAGCCGCTGCCGAAGGGCGAATCGATCTCGCACTTCGCGCAGGACTACGACATCACGAAGATCCCGCTGCTGCAGAAGGCGCTCGCGACGTGCAGCGCGCAGCTCGAGCCCGACTTCGTCTACGACGAGGAGTTCCACGTCTCGAGCGTCTCGGCGTACGTGCCGCTGACCGATGACGACGGCAAGATCCTGCGCGCCAAGGACGGCACGTGCCTCGGCGTGCTCGGCGTCGACATCACCGACAAGAAGATGCGCGTTGCGCTCGATCGCGCGGGCCTGCTCGCCCTGAAGATCGCGCTCGGCGTGATCGCGCTGGCGCTGCTCGTCGCGATCGGAGTGGGCACGTTGCTGACGCGCCCGGTGCTCGCGCTGTCGACGACGGTGAAGAAATTTTCAGACAAGGACTTCTCGGCACGCACGCCGCACGCGCTGCTCTCGCGCGACGAGGTCGGCGAGCTCGGGCACGCCTTCAACGCGATGGCCGAGACGATCCAGCAGCACAACGAGCACCTCGAGGAGCTGGTCAAGCAGCGCACCAAGGAGCTGCAGGAGGAGAAGGCGACCTCCGAGCGGCTGCTCTTGAACGTGCTGCCCGCGCCGATCGCGGAGCGGCTCAAGGAAGGCGCGGAGGTCATCGTCGATCGCTTCGATGCCGTGACGGTGCTGTTCGCCGACATCGTCGGGTTCACGAAGCTGTCGGCGACGACCTCGCCCGAGAAGCTCGTCACGATGCTCGACGAGCTGTTCAGCGTGTTCGACCGGCTCGCCGAGAAGCACGGCCTCGAGAAGATCAAGACGATCGGCGATGCGTACATGGTCGTCGCTGGCATCCCGCAGCCGATCGCCGATCACGCGACCGCGATCGCGCACATGGGCCTCGACATGCTCGACGCGATCGAGGCGTACTCGAAGAAGCACCAGACCGATCTCGACATCCGCATCGGCGCGCACACCGGCCCGGTCGTCGCGGGCGTGATCGGCAAGAAGAAGTTCATCTACGACCTGTGGGGCGACACCGTGAACACGGCGAGCCGCATGGAGTCACACGGCCTGCCCGGCCGCGTGCACGTCACCCACGCGACCGCCGAGCTGATCAAGGGCACGTTCGAGCTCGAGGCGCGCGCCCCGCTCGACATCAAGGGCAAGGGCGTGATGGAGACGTTCCTGATCGTCGCCGCCAAGTCGCACGACCGCCTCTCGATGCGCTAGGGTGCGGCCGTGGCATCCGAGATCGCCGCCATCTATCGGGCGTCGAAGAAGAAACAGGACATCAACTGGTTCACCGAGCACATCGCGCGCCCGCCGGCCGCGGTGGTCGTCTACGCGCTCCGCAACACGCGCATCACGCCGAACCAGGTGACGTTCCTCTCCGCCGTGCTCGCCGCGGGCGCGGGCGCGATGCTCGCCGGTCTGCTCGGCTGGACCTGGCTCGTCGCCGCCGCCGCCGTGTTCGAATTCTCGTTCGTCCTCGACTGCGCCGACGGCCAGCTCGCCCGCCTGCGCAAGATGGCCTCGCCGCTCGGCCACCTGCTCGACTTCTTGATGGACGAGCTCAAGGCGATGCTGATTTTCGGCTGCGTCGCCGTCCGGCTGTGGCGGGAGACCGGCGACGTCCGCATGCTGCTCGTCGGCCTCGCCGGCGGCTTCTGCCTCGCCTCGGGCATCGCGCTGACCTCGTTCATGCGCCGCCCCGAGTACGGCGGCAAGGGCCCCACCGAGGACGGCCAGCCTGCGGAAGTCGGCAAGCGCCGCGGCCCCGTCGGCCTCGCGCTCAACACGCTCGAGTGGAGCGCGCGCATCGTCGTCCACTACCCGCAGTACATCTGGATTTGTGCAGTGGCAAACCGGATCGAAATTTATTTCTGGGCGTACGCGGCCGTGAACGCGCTCTACTTCGCGCTGTCGATGCTCAAGATCTTCTTCCGGCTGGGGCGCTTCGCGTGAGCGCTGCCATCCGTCGCTGCATTCTCATCGCGGCCGGCCGCGGCAAGCGCCTCGGCACGCACACCGAGGAGATCCCGAAGTGCATGGTCGAGGTCACGGGCCGCCCGATCCTCGGCTGGGTGTGGAAGGCGCTGGCGGCGGTCGGCGTCGAGGAGCTCGTCGTGATCCGCGGCTACCGCGGCGACGTGCTCGAGTCATTCGTGCGCTCGCTCGGCATCCCGCGCGTCACGTTCGTCGATAACGGCGAGTGGGAGACGAACAACGTGCTGCTCTCGCTCGCGCACGCGCGCGCGTTCCTCGATCAGCCGACGTACCTGACCTACTCCGACATCATCTTCACGCCCGCGGTCGCGCGCGCCGCCGCCGCCTCGCCCGCCGACATCGGCCTCGTCATCGATCGCCTGTTCCGCGACATCTACGTCGGCCGCGACCAGCACCCGCTCGAGGAAGGCGAGGTCGCCGACCTCATGCCCGACGGCACGGTCGCGCGCGTCGGCAAGAAAGCCCTGCCCGTCCCCGACGCCGTCGGCGAGTTCATCGGCCTCACCCGCCTGTCCGCCGCGGGCGCGACGATCACCGGCCGCGCGTTCGACGCCCTCGCCCACCGCTACGACGGCCGCGACGACCAGCCGTTCCAGCGCGCGAGGCGCTACCGAAACGCGTACCTGACCGACCTGTGGCAGGAGCTGATCGATACCGGCACGCGCATCGATCCGATCTTCATCGACGGCCAGTGGCGCGAGATCGACACCGGCCAGGACCTCGACCGCGCACGCCAGCTGTTACTGTCCGCGCCCAAGGAGTGGTCATGACGCGCCTCGCTTCGATCGTGCTCGCCCTGCTGACGCTCGCGACGCTCTCCGCGTGCGACAAGCCGACCCCCGAGGACTGCCGCAAGGCGCTGCTCAACATGCAGCACCTGCTCGGCACGGAGAACCTCAACACGAACGCGAGCATCGAGGGCGAGGTCCGCCGCTGCCGCGGTGGCTCCAAGCGCAAGGCGGTCGCGTGCGCGATCAAGGCGACGACGCTGGACGAGCTGCGCGCCTGCGACTTCGAGAAGGTCCCCGGCAAGGCGCCGCTCGGCGGCTCGGCCGCGGGCTCGGCCGCGATGACGGGCGGCGCACCGGTCGCATCGCCGCCGGGTGGCACGCCGGTCCCGGTCGGCAGCGCGGCGGTCGCCCCGGCAGGTGGCGCGGTCGCTCCGGCAGGTAGCGCGGTCGCTCCGGCAGGCAGCGCGACATCCCCCGCAGGCAGCGCGAGCGGCTCGGCGAAGTAGCTTGCGGGCAGCGCTGGCCGTCGTGCTGTTCACGACCGCATCGGCGGCCGCGGACGACGCGACGCCGAGCGGCGCGACGGCGGGTGGCGCGCCCGAATCGCACGAGCTCGTCGCGCTCACCGGCGATCCGCGCCACGCGATCGCGCTCGGCCCCCACGGCGAGACCTACGTGCCCGACGGCCGCGGCCACTGGCTGCGGCTGCGCGAAGGCGGCATCGCGGGCGACGTCAGCGACGCGGCGAGCGCCGGCACGCGCGTGATCGCGGCGACGAAGGGCGGCCCGCCGTTCCAGCTCGACGTCGCGCCCGACCTGCGAATCGCCGCGAGCATCTCGGCGAGCGCGAAGCCGGGCGCGGCGAGCACCGGCACCATCCCCGGCGACGGCTGGTCGCTCGTGTACCTCGGCCAGCACGCGAAGGCGGTGCTCGGCAATGGCGCGCGGCCGACCGCGGCGTTCGGCAAGCTCGTGTTCGCGCTCGACCGCGCGCTGCCGGCGAAGCTGCCCGATGCGCCGGGCGTCGTGATGCTGCTCGCCGCCGGCGCGAGCGTCGTCGCGGACTGCGACGCCAAGGGCCTCGTGCGCCTCGAGGGCGGCGCGTGGAAGCCGCTCAAGGGCGCGCCCGCGCACGTCAGCGCGCTCGTCAGCGAACGCTGGGCGCTGACGCCGAAGGGCGCACTGGATCTCGTGAGCAACGCGGTCGTTCCGGCCGCGACGCTCGGCCGCATCGAGGCCGCGACGGTCGCGGGCAACGACCTCGTCGTCGTCGCGGGCGGCCAGCTCGTCACGGTGCACGCGGGCAAGGCGACCGCGAAAACGAAGGGTGCGGCGCCGATCACGAAGGAACCGATCGCGATCCCGCGCGGCGCGCATGTCGTCGGCGTCGTCGCCGATCGCGAGGGGCGCGCGGTCGTCGCGCTGCACGACGGCACGCTGCTCGTGCGCGATGCGGCGGGCGCGTGGTCGACGAGCGTCGTCGCGTCGGAGGTCGGCGCGGCGCGGCCGGGGCCCGGGCCGGCGCTGGAGCCCGAGGCGCCATGAGCGAGACGCCGCCCGATCCTGGCCCGCGCGGCACGAGCGAGGCACCCACGGAGCGGCACCTCGTCAGCCACGTGTTCAACATCGTCGTGTTTGTCGTCGCGGGGGCGGCGCTCATCGAGCTCGTCCATGCGGGCGGCATCGAGAATGCGCGGCGCGTGTGGTGGCAGCTCGGTCCGTGGCTCGGCGTGATCATCGGGCTCGACCTCGCGGCGATGGCGTGCGATGCGGGCGCGATTCACTCGTTCATGCGGCCGGAGTCGCGGATGGTGTCGTACTGGCGCGTGCTGGCGGCTCAGGCGAGCGGGCGCGCGATCAACGTGCTGACGCCGAGCGGAGCGCTGGGCGAGGCGACCAAAGTCTCGATGCTGGTCGGGCATGCGCCGCGGACGCGGATCGTGGCCGCGATCGTCGAGTACAACCTGGCGACGCTGTACCTGTCGGTCGCGATCCTCGTGATCGGCGTGCCGATCACCGCGGCGCTGATCGATCTACCGCACACGATCGCGATGATCGCGTGGGTCGGGCTCGCGGTCGTGATCGCGCTCGTGATCGGGCTCGTGCTCGTGTTCCGGCATGGCGCGGGGGCGACGTTGCTCGCGGCGGCGCGGCGGGTCGACCTGGTGTCGGCGGCGCGCGCGCAGGCGTGGGCGGCGAAGGTCGCCGAGGTCGATGCGCGGTTGCGCGACCTCCATGCGAATCGCTCGCCCGGCACGGCGCGCGGGGTGATGTTGCTGGTCGTGTCGCGCGTTCTGTCGTGGACAGCGACGACGGTCGTGCTGGTGGCAGTCGGCGTGGCGATCGGCCCGACCGTGCTGGTCGGGCTGTTCTCGGTCGGGATCCTGGTCGGGTGGGTGTCGTCGGTGGTGCCGCTCGGCGTCGGGGTGGCGGATGCCGGCAACTACGTGCTGTTCAGCGTGCTCGGCGCATCCGCTGCGCAGGGGCTGATGGTGACGATGGCGGGGCGCGTGCGCAGTCTCATCGTCGCTCTGATCGGCCTTTGTGTGATGGCAGCCGCGCACACGCACACGCGGTTTGTCCTTCACCGACGGCGGTTGCGCCGCAGCGACCCCGCGCGCTACCTTGGATGACGTGCCACACGTCCTCGTGGCTGATGACGACGCCTGGATCCTGCGCATGGTCGCGACCGTGCTGGAGAAGCGCGGCTACAGCGTCGAGACGGCGGTGGATGGCGAGGATGCGCTGGCCAGAGCGCTCGCGCGCACGCCCGATCTGCTGATCACGGACGTGATGATGCCCAAGCTCGACGGGTGGTCGCTGGTGCGCCAGCTGCGCTCGCACGCCGAGCTCGCGATGCTGCCGGTGATCTTTCTGACTGCGCTGTCGTCGGAGGACGATCGCATCAAGGGCTTTCGCCTCGGCGCGGACGACTACGTGACCAAGCCGTTTCGGTTCGAGGAGCTCGACCTGCGCGTCGCCAAGACGCTGCGGCGCACGATGCAGAGCGTGCAGGACGCGCGCGACCAGCTCTCGCAGTCGGGGCTGCGCGGCGATCTCGCGCAGGTCGGCCTGTCGTCGCTGCTCGTGCTGATCGAGATGGAGCGCAAGACGGGGTTGCTGCAGCTCCGCGCGCCCGGTGGACCGTCGGCGCAGATCCTCGTGCGCGATGGCAAGGTCGTGCACGCGCGCCTCGACGAGCAGGAAGAGCCGGTCGACGCCGAGTGCGTGTACTACCTGCTGACGTGGGCCGCCGGTGACTTCGAGTTCGTCAGCTGCCTGGTCGAGGGTGTCGATCGCGTCAACGAGTCGACGACGCACCTGCTGATGGAAGGCGCGCGCCTGATCGACGAGGGCGGCGAGCCGTCCCCGCGCCAGACGATCGCGACGATCCCGCCCGTGCAACCGCGCACGAAGACGGGCGACGGCACGATGCCCGGCGATGGGCCGGTGCCCGGCGACGCGACGATGCCCGGCGGGGCCCCCGGCGACGAAGGCTGGGACTAGCCCGTCGCGAGCGTCGAGCCGAGCCGCGACTCGCCATTCGCGACCGTTCAGCCGACTAGCCCTTCGCGAGCGTCTCTTCCGCGAGCTTCTTCACGAGCTGCGCATCCGCGCGGTCGCCGTACTGCTTCTTGATCGCGCCGATCACGCGGCCCGCCATCTTCGGATCCTTCTGCGGCAGCTCGGCGACGGCCTTCTCGACCGCCGCACGCAGCTCGGCCTCGTCGACCTGCTTCGGCAGGAAGCCCGCGCACCAGCCGATCTCGAAGTCGATCTCGGCGATCTGATCCTTCGCGCGATCGCCGGCGGCCGCGAACTCCTGCTTCGCCTTCTCCATCGACTTCTTGTAGGCGCTGATCACGTCGAGGATCAGCGCGTCGTCGACCGTGCCCGTGAAGCCCTTTGCGGTGCGCCGCTCCATGACCTTCGTGTTGATCATGCGGATCAGGTTCGCCGTCCGCATGTCCTTGGCTTTGATCGAGGCCGTCAGCTGCTCGCGCAGCTGGCCTTCCAGGTTCGTCGACATGCGCCCGGGCTTACCACAGCACGAAACCGCGGGGTTGCGCCCCGCGGCTCGTCGCGCTCACGTGCTGATTGTCAGACGTCAGACGCGGGCCACGGTACGACCGCCCTGCACGAAGTGCACGATGGCCGCGATGACCGCGAGGACGATCAGCAGGTGGATGGCGCCGGACGCCACGTGAAACACCGTGAAGCCCATGAGCCACGCGATACCGAGAAGGACGGCGAGAATCAGCAACATGATGAACCTCCTGACCCGAGGTAGTGCATCGGTGGGGCCAATCAGCCGTCCTCGCAGGTGACGCGCCCAGGTACGTCGCCGTCCGTACGTTCGCGGCGGCCAGAGTGCTCACGAACGGCGATCGAACAGCTTCGCCTGCGAGACTCGCGTAGGGCGACCGCGCCGCTGCTTGCCGCGCCGTGTGCGACGGTGCGCATCGCGCCGCTCGGCGCGCAGATCGGGCGGTGACAGCGCGAACAGCGAGCCCGACGTCGCGAGCACGACGGAGAGCGGATGGAGCGCCGCGACCGGCGCACTGCCCTCCGCGAAGACCTCGCGGGTCTCCGCGCCCGGCACGGCCTCCGCCGTGACAACGACGCGCAGCTTCCAGGCGCCCGCCTCCGCCGTGTGCGCAGCCTCGACGGCCGACGCGAGCACGCGCGCGATCTCCGCCGCATCGCCCGTCGGCGCGTCGAGCGCGACCGGCAGCTCGCGCGGCCCGGTGATCGGGTCGCCCGCGGCTCGGCGCTCGCCGAATGGCAGCTCACGCGGCCCGGTGATCGGCTCGCCCGCGGCTCGGCGCTCGCCGAACGGCAGCTCGCGAGGCCCCGTGATGCGCGTGCCCAGCGGCTCGTTCGCGTTCGCCGCGATCGCAGCCGCCGCGCCTGCCGAGCCGGTCGCCGGCAGCGCCGTCACTTCGAGCTGCGCCGCGTGGCGCGCGCGACCGCCGAGCCGGAGCTCGAGCCGCCGTGCGACCAGCGCGACCGCCGCCGGCCCGCTGAGCGCATCCGCGCGATCCAGCACGTTGCCGCCGACGAGGATCTCCTCGCGCACCGGCGCCTCCGGAACGTACGGACGCAGGTGCGTGCCGCTCTCGCCGCGCGCGAGTGCCTGGTAGTCGGCCTCGCTAGGGCGCTGGACCGACGGCGCGGGCAGCGCCGCGAACTCGCCGAGCGTGCGCACGCCGAGCGCCTCCAGCATGTGCTGGACCTCGGTCGGAATCGCGAGCAGCGAGAGCGGACGCGCTGCGAGAAATGCCGCGGAGCCGCCGCGCGGGACGCTGGTGACGCCGGAGTCATCGCCCGACGGACCGGCGTTGGACGCGGCGACCCACGCGGTGAACCGATCGTCCGCGATGCCGATGCGGCCGGTCAGGCCGAGCTCCTCGAGCACCGCGAGCAGGCGATCGCCGAACGTGGTGCCGCGCGTCTTGCCCGGAACCGCGCAGTACATCGCGAGGTGCGCGCCGCCCGCGCCGACGCGGCCGCCGATATCGACAACCTCGCACAGGCCGAGCGCCGCATCCGCGATCGCGCGGACGGTCTCGCGCTCGAGCGCCGGATCCGCGGTGACGATCGTGAGCTCGGGAGAGCGCGCGCGCGCCGACGCCGCCGTCATCCCCAGGCGAACGCCGAGCGCCCACGCCGCCCGCGAGCACGCCATGACAACCGGCGTGTGGAGCGGACCGGACCGCTCGCGACCCGGCACGTGCCCGCCGACCACGACGACGGGAGCGCCGCGGAGGGCCGGGTCGAGACGGCTCGCGCACTGGAGCGCGAACTGGGGGATGTGGATGCAGGCGATTCGCATGCTTTATGGTTTACAGCACTGGTCTGATGTTCAGTGTAGCACCGGACTGGTTTTCCCTGTCAATCCGGAAGCTAAGCACGGTAAACGAAAGGCGCCATGGGCCGCGATCACCCCGAAACGATCTCTCCGACGGCCCACTACACGGGCTACGTCTGGTTCGCCAACGGCCTGTCCCACGAGGCGCTGAGCACCCGCCGCGGCCGCCTGATGTACCAGGCGCTGCGGGGACCGAACGTCGCCGCGCGCGCGGTCGGCCTCGCGACGCTCGAGGGCATGCTGCTCGCGCGGCATCGCCTGATCGACCTCCGGCTGACCCAGGCGATCGAGGCCGGCGAGGTCGGCCAGGTGATCGAGATCGCCGCCGGGCTGTCACCGCGCGGCCTGCGGTTCACCCAGAAGTTCCCCGAGCTGACGTACCTCGAGGCCGATCTGCCCGACATGGCCGCGCACAAGCGTGCGTTGCTCGCCCGCGCTGGCGCGCGCCATCAGATCGTCGAGCTCGACGCGCTTGCCGAGACCGCGCTCGACGATCTCGCCGCATCGCTCGATCCGAGCAAGGGCACCGCGATCATCACCGAGGGGCTCGTGAACTACTTCGATCGCGCGACGGTGACGGCGATGTGGTCGCGGTTCGCGCGCGCGCTCGCTCGCTTCCCCCGCGGCATCTACTACTCCGATCTGATCGTGAAGGCGGGCAATCGAGATCTCGTGACGACGACGTTCTCGGCTCTGCTCTCCGCGTTCGTGCGAGGGCGCGTACACATTCACTTCGCGACGCCGGAAGAAGCCGAGCGTGCGCTCGAAGATGCGGGTTTCGACGCGATGCTCCATGATCCGCGCGACTTCGCGTTCGAGCTGCCCGATCTCGAGCGCGCCGGGGCGGGCCGCGTTCGCGTGATCGAAGCTATCGCTTGACGTCGGGCGCGAGATCGACGAGAAAGCGCGACGCGATGGGCGCATGGGGAACCGGAATCTTCGAGGATGACTGCGGCTGCGATGTCCTTTCGGACATCCTCGATGCGGAGGATCTGACCGCGGAGCTCGGGGAGCGCCTCAGCCGCGCGCTCGAGACCGATTACATCGAGTACGACGAGGCGTTCGACGCGCTCGTCCCGGCCGCCGTGATCGACGCGTACACCAACGGCACGGCGTACACCGGCCTTGGCGAGCTGCCGCCGCGCCCCGCGAAGATCGAGAAGCTGCGCGGCCAGGCGGCCGCCGCGGTGTCGCGCGTGCTCGGCCCCGACGTCGAGATCCACGCGCTCTGGCGCGAGAACGCCAGCGACTATCCGCGCTGGAAGCAGAACCTCGAGCAGCTCGTCGCGCGGCTCAGCTCCGCCCGCAACTAGATCGCGCGCACGACACGACGGCGCGACTAGACGGCCATCCGCAGCGTCTCGGACGCGAGCGCGATGTCGGCGAGCTCCGCGAGCTCGGCTGCGAGCTGCTCCATCGACGGCCGCTGCGCCGGATCCTTCGCGAGCGCGCGCAGGATCAACCGCTCGAGCACGGCCGGCATGCCGGCGCGCAACCACGACGGCCGCGCCGGACGCGCGTCGCAGTGCTTGTTCATCAGCTCGGGCAGCGAGCCGTCGAACGGCGGGTTGCCGGTGACCAGCTCGAACAGCACGCAGCCCAGCGCGTAGACGTCGCTCGCCGGCGAGGGGTGCCCCTTCCACTGCTCGGGCGCCATGTACGCGGGCGTGCCCGCGATCGACGCATCATCGGGAGGCGGCTCGTCGACCAGGCGCGACACGCCGAAGTCGATGACCTTCACCGCCGGCAGGTCGCCCCACAGGCGATCGCTGCACACGAACAGGTTCTCGGGCTTGAGATCGCAGTGCACGACGCCGCCCTGATGGAGCGCCGCGACCGCTCCCGCGATCTGCGCGCCGAACGCGACGATCGAAGACAGATCGAGCGGCCCGCGCTCGACGAGCTGCGCGAGTGTCTCACCGTCGAGATACTCCATCACGAGGTACGGCAGGTTGTCGATCGAGCGCGCCGCCGAGCGGATGTCGACGACGCCCGGGTGCCCGGCGCGCGACGCCATCGCGTGCTCGTTATAGAGCCGCGTGACGACCTCGCGATGATCGGCGAAGTGCGCGTCGAGGACCTTGAGCGCGACCTTCTCGCCGGTGACGACGTGCGAGGCGAGGTACACGCCGCCCATGCCGCCGTTTGCCAGGGGTGCGAGCACCTCGTACTCGCCATAGCGAGCGCCCCCGCGACGTCGGTCGGGACGTGCGAGCGGCATGACGCGGCCATCGGCCATGCCGAGGGGGATGGTGCCGTCTCGCATGCAGGCCGACCTCTGCATCGGAAGTGCCACGCGGTCCGACCTCGCAGAACACGCGTTTGGGCGGCTGGGGTGCCGGAAATCTGAAAGCGCGGTGTGAAAGTTCATCGACACCGCGCCCGGTCGCACCACAGCAAGCAGCTGTCAGGAACAGCGAGAGAACCTTCGCGTGTCTATAGATCGACGCCTTCGCCGCTGCACACGGCGGCGGCGCGCTGCTCGAGATCCTTCGCGAGACCACTCGCGAGTGACTTCGCGCGCGCAGCATCGTGACGACGACACGCCGCTGTAACAGCGCGCTCGCGATCATCGGCGCGCATCTCGATCTTCACGACGGTGCTCGTCGGCACGCTGGACGGATCGCCGAGCTCCGCGCCCTTCGCCATGCTCATCATCAGCGGATACAGCTCGCCGCGTGCGATGCCGTGCGCGATCGCGTCGTTCGCGTGCGCGAGGTGAGCGTCGATCACCTTGTCGAACAGCGCCTCGTCGCGCGCACCGATCATCGGCTGGCCGTTGATGAACAACGTCGGGGTGCCGTCGACACCGAATGCTTCGGCTGCCGCGTACTCGCTGATCACCGCATCGTGATAGCGGCGCGTGTCGAGCGCCTTGTCGAACGTCGCCATGTCGAGGCCGGCGGCCTTCGCGAAGCTGTCGAGGTCGGCGCGCGTCAGGTGGCCGAAGTGCGCGAACACCTGGTCGTGGAACGCCCAGAACTTGCCCTGCTCCGCGGCCGCGACCGCCGCCTCCGCCGCGAGCACCGCATCGCGATGCACCGGCATGTGGCGATAGACGATGCGCACCGCATCGCCGTACTTCTGGCGGACGTGCGCGAGCACCGGCGCCTCGCGCGCGCAGAACGGGCACTGGAAGTCGGAGAACTCGACGATCGTGACGAGCGCATCGGCGCGGCCGATCGCGTGACCGGGCAGCCCGAGGCCGACGCGATACGCCATGTTCGGATCGAGCTCGGGCTGATCGTTGTTCGCGTCGGTGGGGGCATCGGCGGCGAGCTTGCCGTCCGCAACGAGCGCCTCGTAGAGGTCGGCGGGATGCGTCGCCGCCATCTTGTCGGCGCGGGCGAGCTCGTCGCCGACCGTATCGATGAACACCTTGAGCGGCTGGTTGCCGTGCACCGGGCGGCCGTTGACGAAGAACGTCGGCGTGCCGGTGACACCGAGCGTGACGGCATCGCGCACGTCGGCGACGACGGTCGAATGATACGTGCCCGCATCGAGATCGGCGCGGAACCGGATCATGTCGAGGCCGAGCGAGCGCGCGATTGCCTCGACGGCCGGCCGATCGACGCGGCCGTGCACCGCGAACAGCCGCGCGTGCATCGGCTCGAACCGGCCCTGCGCGGCGGCGGCGAGCGCGGCCTCGGCGGCGAGCGTGTTGTCGTCGTCGAGCGGCAGCGTGCGATGGATCCAGCGCAGGCGGCCGGGGTAGATGCGCGCGAGCTTGTCGAGCGTGTCCTGCACGCGGTTGCAGTAGCCGCACGCGTAGTCGCTCCACTCGACGATCGTCACCGGCGCGGTCGCCGGGCCGTCCGTCGGGTCGTCGGTGCCGCGCGGCACCTTGTACACGCTCGCCGGATCGAAGCTCGCCGGATCCGCGGATGCCGCGGACGCGACGAGAAGGACAGCCAGAGCCACCGCGCGCATCACGGAAAAGTAGCAGACAGCGGGCCGGATGCGACGAGCTCGCGGGCCCCGTCCGCGTGGCGCAGCTCGATCCGCGTGTGGTCGGCGGGGAGCACCGCGAACTTGTCGGCCCACTCGACGATCACGACGCCGCGCGGATCGCCGATCACGTCGTCGAGGCCCAGCTCGGCGAGCTCGCGGTCGCGCTCGATCCGGTACAGATCGCAGTGCCACACGATCAGCCGGCCGCCCGGATACTCGTTGAGCAGCGAGAACGTCGGGCTCGAGGCCGGGCCGCCGCCGAGCGCCTCGACGAGCCCCGCGACGAACGTCGTCTTGCCCGCGCCGAGCTCGCCGACCAGCGCGATCGCCTCGCCGCCGCGCAGCACCGCCGCGAGCCTCGCGCCCGCGGCCCGGGTCGCCGCTTCGTCGGGGAGGATCACGCCAGCTTGTCGTCCCACTTGTCCGCGACCTGCGCGATCGAGTGGACGATGTCCTCGAACTCTTCGTAGTCGAGGCCGTCGAGGCCGCGCAGGATGCGGAGGTAGAGGTCGCCGGTCTGCGGATGCAGCGCGAACGCCGCGTCGCCGGTATCGACGAACGATGCCTCGAGCAGCTGCTTGTACCTCGCCGCGTCGAGCGCCGGCGTCTTCGCGACGCGCGACAGCAGCAGCAGCACGCCCTTGTCGGCGAGCACGTGGATCGTCACGACGGCCGAGCCGCGCTGGATCATGCCCACGCCGTCCGCGCCGAGCGGCGGCAGCGTCAAATTCCGCTCGCGCGCGAACCGGTCGAGATACTCCGCCACCCGCGCCCTGTGATCCGGCGACTCTTCCATTGGTGCCAAGTCATATCAGATGTATGAACGGTGCGTGCGGACGTTCCTCGTCGCGCTCGTGCTCGTGGCGGCGTGCAAGCCAGGCCATGGGCCGCCGCGCGTCCAGCACCTGCCCAAGCCCGACGGCAGCCCGGCGCTGCGCGGCGGCGGTGCGACCCGGTCGCCGCGGATCGCCAACTACAAGATCGAGGCGCGCTTCGACTCGCAGCGGCACCAGATCACGGGCAGCGAGACCCTGACCTGGACGAATACCGGCGCCAGCCCGGTCGACCACCTGCCGTTTCACCTCTACCTCAACGCGTTCAAGAACGAGCAGTCGATCTTCATGCGCAGCTCGCGCGGCACGATGCGCGGCGCGCGGGCGACCGACGCCAGCTGGGGCTGGATCCAGGTCGACTCGCTCACGATCGCGGGCGAGGAGCTCGCGAGCAAGCTGACGTACCCGAACGCGCCCGACGAGACCGTCGCCGACCTCGCGTTGACCACGCCGGTGCAGCCCGGCCAGACGATCGACATCGCGGTGCGATTCTCCGAGCAGCTGCCCGAGGTGTTCGCGCGCACCGGCTACAAGGGCGAGTTCCACCTCGTCGGGCAGTGGTTCCCCAAGATCGGCGTGCGCGTCGGTCCGCCGGGCGCCGAGCAGTGGGAGTGCCAGCCGCTCCACATGAACACCGAGTTCTTCGCCGACTTCGGCACGTACGATGTCACGTTGACGGTGCCGTCGACGGAGGTCGTCGCGGCGACCGGCGTGCTCGTCGCGGCGCAGGAAGCGGGCGGCGGCATGCGCACGCTCACCTATCACGCCGAGGACGTCCACGACTTCGTGTGGATGGCCGACCCGTACATGAAGATGATCTCGGGTCAGGCGAAGGTCGAGGACGGCGTCGTCGAGGTGCGTGTCTACGCGCGGCCCGAGCAGATGGACTTCGCGCTGCGCCATCGCGAGGCCGCGATCGGTGCGATCGAGAAGTTCTCGTCGTACTTCCTGCCGTATCCGTGGCCGACGATGACCGTGATCGACCCGCCGGTCGACGCCGCGATGGGCGCCGGCGGCATGGAGTACCCGACGTTCGTCACGACCGCCGGCGATCACGCGCTCGCGCGCCCCGGCATTCGCATCCCCGAGTTCGTCACCGTCCACGAGGTCGGCCACAACTGGTTCCAGGGGATGCTCGCATCGAACGAGCCGCAGGAGACCTGGCTCGACGAGGGCGTCAACGAGTGGGCCGACGCCCACGTGATGGCCGACCTCTACGGCCCGCACACCTCCGGGGTCGACTGGTGGGGCTGGCAGGCCGACGAGGCATCGCTGCGCAACGCGATCGAGGGCGAGGACTCGTCGACGCTCGCGTCGCCGATCGCGACCGCGGCGTACGCGTTCATCGACAACGAGACGTGGGCCCAGCAGTCATACACGACGACGATGAACGCACTCGCGACGCTCGAGCACGAGGTCGGCACGACGAAGTTCATGGCGGCGATGAAGGCGTACGCGAAGGCGTTCGCGTTCAAGCACCCGACCGGGCGCGACCTCTACTCGACGCTCGAACAGCAGCTCGGCACCGACCTCGGCTGGTACTTCGAGCCAGTGTTCCAGAAGGTCGGCGGCATGAAGCTCGCGATCAAGAACGCGAGCTGCACGCAGGCGCACCAGCCGCGCGGCGTGTTCGGCGAGGGCAGCGCGAAGAAGACGAAGGACGAGAAGGAAGCGCCCGACACCGGCTCGTTCGTGTGCGAGGTCATCGTCACGAACACCGGCGTCGTGCACGTGCCCGTCGAGATCGAATTGAAGTTCGCCGACGGCACCGCGCAGCGCCTGCTGTGGGACGACAAGGGCTCGGGCAACTGGGAGCGGTTTGTCGTCGAGCGTTCGAGCCGGCTCGTCGAGGTGCGCCTCGATCCCGATCGCAAGATCGCGCTGCAGTCGCCGGTCGCCAACGCGCAGCGCGTGTCGGGCGATGGCGCGGCATCGCTGCGAGCCGCCGCGCGCATCACGTGGTGGACGCAGTCGCTGATGCAGCTGGTGGGGCCGTAGATGGCGCGCCTTGGCCTCGGCGATCTCGTCTCTGCCGGTCCGCGCGCGGTCGGCCGCTACACCGGCACGCTGCTCGCGGTGTTCCTCGTCCAGACGATCCTCGCGATCGGCTGCATGATCGGCATCGCGGCGCTGCTCGCGCAGGCGTTCTCGCACCTGCCGATGTGGGACGAAGCGGTCGACGGCGACCTCTACGCGTTCTTCGAGTGCATCCGCTACGCGCACGCGCACCTCCTCGGGGCCGCCGGCATCGCGCTCGGCGCGCTGCTGCTCTGGCAGCTCGCATCGTGGTTCCTCGTCGGCGGCACGCTCGGCGTGCTCGCGCACAAGCCAGAAGGCCGCGGCGAGACCGCGCGCACGTTCGGCGCGAGCGGCGCCACCACGTACCTCGCATACGCGCGCCTCGAGCTGTGCGCCCTGCCCGGCTACGCCCTGGTGCTGTTCGCGCTCGCGCTCGGCCTCGGCGCGGTCTGGAATCGCGTCGTCGAGGCGCTCACACTGCCCCAGCTGTTCTGGCCGCTCGTGCTCGGCATGCTGCCCGCGCTGCTGCTGCTCCACGTGCTGTGGACGGCGATGGACTACGCGCGCGTCGAGCTGACGCTGCGCCACGAGTCGCACGATCCGGGCGCCGTGATCACGTACCTGCGCACGCTCGGCTACGTGCTGCGCCGCCCGGTCACGCTCGTCCACGCCGCCCTCGGCTGGCTCGTGTTCTTCGTGATCACGATCGGCTACGCGTACCTCGCGCACGGCCATCCGATGTACGGCGCCGAAGGCGCGATCGCGCTGTTCGTGATCCGGCAGGGTGTGGCACTCGCACGCAGTACCATCCGGTACGCGGTCCTTTCGGGACAGGTCGAGATCGGCCGCACACGCGCACTTCCGCCGCGTCGCATCGAGACGCAGAGCGATTCTGCCAAGAGTTAGAATTGATCACGCTCGGCTTCGACGGCTTCAACGCCGCCCAGTCCGCGAACATCCCGCCGCAGATGACGAACGGCGACAAGGCCGGCACGCTGACGATCCGCCACGCAGCCCGCGCTGAACATGTCGCTCAAGAACATCCCGTCGGGCACGCTCACCGGCACGCTGATGGGCACCTACCACCTCACGGGCGACATCAAGGCCGACGTGCTCCTCGACCTGACGTTCTCGGGCACGCTGATGTCGGGCGGCAACAACACCGTCGTCCGCGTCCCGGGCTCGACCCACGTCACCGGAACCGCGATGTCTGGTAACGGCTTGTACATGGTTGACGTCACGATCTGATCTACATTCGCGGCGTGAACCCGCCGACCCTCGACAAGCTCCTCGCCGACAGCAGCCTCGCGGACAAGGCTCAATCGCTCGGCGACAACCTGATCCGCCTGCAATGGGGCTCGGCGTTTGTCATCGTCGGCGTCTCCGGCTCGGCGATCGTCGCGATCGCCCCGCTCTTCCGCGCCGTCCCGCGCGAGAACACCGACGCCTTCTACCGCAAGCTGCTCGAGCACAACGCGTACATGGGCGGCATGGCGAGCTTCGCGATCCAGACCGACGGCTGGGTGATCCTCCACGCGGGCCGCGCGATCAAAGGCATGGACGCGAACGAGTTCGCCACGATGGTCTCGGGCGTCGGCCGCTTCGCCGACCAGTTCGACGACCAGCTGATCAGCGAGTTCTACGCCGCCCAGCCCGAGTCGACGAACCAAGCGCCGACCTGACGTGGCCGCTTTCGTCGAGCGCGCGATCGAGGCCAGGCGCGGCCGTAAGCGCGTTGCCGTCCTCCTGCGCGTCGACGCTCCGATCGCTGACCGCCAGGGCTGGCCGGGCTGGGAGTGCAGGTTCCGGATCACGGTGGATCGCAAACCGTCGCATCCGCCGCGATACGTGGCAGGCGTGGACAGCTTGCAGGCATTGCTGCAAGCGATCCGCTTCGCGATCTTCGAGCTCGAGCGTCTCGAGGATAACGAGGGCATCCGCATGGACTCCGGCGCGTGGATCGGTCTGCTCGCGCATCGGCTCGAGATCGAAATGCCCGGGACGCGCCGACGTGCAGCTGCGCTTCGCAAGCTCATCCGCGACTACGAAGCGAAGTACGGCAAGCTCAAGCGCGTGGCGGCGCGCACCTCCGCAGCGCCCCGCGTACGAGCTGCTCGAGCGAAGTCGGCGCCTCGTCGAGCGCGCTCTCGACGGCGTTCCGCGCCTCGCGCGTGGTGAACCCCATCGTCGTCAACGCGAGCACGGCGTCTGCGCGCACCTCCGCGGGCAAGGGCTCCGCGCCCTCGACCTGGTCTGACCGATTGTCCACGTGGACAATCTCCGCGCGCTCGTCCTGCGGTTGGTCTGACCGATTGTCCACGTGGACAACCTCAGCACGCTCCTCCTGCCGTTGGTCTGGCCGATCGTCCACGTGGACAACCTCATCGGCCCGCGCCGCCGCCACGTTGACGATCACCGCCGTCCCGGCGGGCCCTTCGATCGTGATGTCGCCGCGGTGATGCGCGGCGTGATGCCCGTCGCACAGCGCGATCAGATTCTCCATCGTGTGCGGACCGCCGAGCTCCTGCGGAATGATGTGGTGGACCTCGATGTTTGCCGCCGAGCGGCATCCCGGTACCCGACACCTGCCGTGATCGCGCAGCATCACCTTGTCGCGCAGTGCCGGAGTCACATCCTGAACCGCGCGATGCTGGCCCGTGACGTCGATCCATTCCGCATCGCAGAACGCGCGCGCCAGCTCCTCTGGCCGCAGCGCGACCTGCCGGTTGCCGACGAGCTGCCGCCCGACCTGACACGACGGGCACACCGTGACCGCGACCTGCACTCGGGCCTTCTTGCGCGAGCCGCCGCTGCGATAACGCTCCGCGAGCATCGCGAGCAGCTGGTTGTCATCGAGGCGCTCGCCAAGCTCCTCCTGCAGATCGCGCCGCGCGAGCTCGAGCGCCGACTCGGTCGCGGGCGTGATGCCGCGATACGTTCGGTCCTTCGCGCGTAGATCCGGCTTGCGCGGCGCCTGCGGCCGATCACCGACCTCACGCTCGGCAAGCAGCTCCTCGATCTCGCGCTGGTTCTTGCCGCGGCACGCACTGATTCAGTCATCTTCAGTGCGATTCGTCGCAACGCGCGAGATCGCCCGCACCGCCGAGTAGCTCAGCTCGCCCTCGCCGAGGGCCTGCTCGAGCGCGGGCATCGAGTCCAGCGCCTCGGCCACGCGCACGCGCTCCGACGCGACGTGCGGACCGTACCCGCACTCGACCTCGAGATACTCGCGGATCGACGTCCGGCCGAGATGCCGCCACAGCGCGACACGAATCGCCGCGCGAATGAGCTCGAGCTCCTCGCGATCGAGCGCCGCGCGCTTCTTTGCGATCCGCTTGAGTCGACGATGCACCTCTTGCCACTCGGGCTCGCGGACCTCACACGCCTTCGACATCACCAGCTGCGGAAATGCGTACGCGACCACGACACTCTCCTTGGTTGAACGACCACGTGTACCACGCAGGTTTCGGTCGCTCTGGTTTGCGCTCTGCGCGCGAAACGCACCCTCACGTCTGCGCACCGCCGCTCGATGCGCGAACGTTTGCGACAGGGCGCGATAACGATTCCTCGACGAGAAAACGCGCCGCCTTGCGACGAGGGGGCACGCGCGGTCGCGGAAGTCGTCAAGCACAATCGACATCGCGCGTGTCGATTCCCTGTTCGTCCGGTTCCCGGACACTCATCGCGACGCGTGCATCCCGCGAACCACAACCCGCGAACCACAACCGCGCGGTTCCGCACCCGCCAATCCACATGCGCGCCAACCGCACCCGCCCTGCCCGTGCGCGCGAACCGCACCCGCCCTGCCCGTGCGTTGTGCTCCCCTTGTGCTCCGGGGCGCCGAAGGTCGGGGGCTCTCGGCCGAAGCGCGCCGCGCGCAGGCGCCGTGACACGCGCGCGTGTGATGCGCGATCGCAGACGCGGCTGAAGCCGGGCGCGTGGCGCGGCGCGTGCGCAAGCGGCGCGCGAGGCGAGCCCCCGACCGAGGCCTGAGCAGCTTCGTTCGCGTTGAGGCCGAGCCCCGGATCGCTCGCGCGACGCGAGCCGACTGGCGAGACCGAGGCCTTAGCAGCTTCGTTCGCGTTGAGGCCGAGCCCTAGCTACCTCGCGCGACGGACCGTCGCCGGCGCGGAGTGCAGTCCACCATACGCTTCGCGCGCGTGCTGATCCCGCGCGGCGCGTGGGGCGTACCGATCCCGTGCGCGTTGTGCACCTGCGGAGACAGCCGCTTGGGGCGCCGGCTACTCGGCTTGCGGTGGCTGGGGGTCCGCCCCTCGATCGGTGCACCTCGTGCGCACCAGTGCCGCGCAAGGTGTTGTTCACGCGCGGCGGCACTGTCTACCGAAGTCCTCAGCACCACTGGCACCTGCGTCGCAATTCGGGCGGGCGAAGGAGCCAGCCATGACCGACCTCGAGACGCTCGATGCTGCCGACCTCGCGACCGCCCATGGCGGTGTTGCCATGAAGCTGACGCAATACGGGTATCCGCATGACCCGTACAGCGACTCCGAGACGCGAAAGGGTCATGGCGCGTACCACTCTCTCGACAGCCATTCGATGGCGATCACCGACAGCGGCCTGCGCGCGCTCGGGCTGACGCGGTCGGAGGTGCGGCGGGAGCACCCGTGGGTCCAGATCAAGCTCAAGGGCGGCGGGACGCTGACGCGCCGGATCGACGATCGCGCACCCGAGCACGACCGGCGCGCCGACCTCTACATGCCGCGCGGGTTCAACGGGCACCTGGGCGACCACGCCGACGTGAGCTTGTTGCGATGATCGCGTGGCGCGAAGCGCTCGACCTCGTGTGTCGTACGCGAGGCACGTGTCTGCGTTGGTACCGGTTCACCGAGGACGGGCGGTGCTTCGGCGGGACGTGCGTGCGCGGCTGCGGTGGCGTCGATTGCCAGTGGCTCGTGCGGCCCAGCGTGCGCCGGTGGCCGCGCGGCACGTCGCCGCCCGAGGTCGGGTGCGAGGCGCCTCCGCTGCCGGCGCCGCCGGTCGTGAAGCGTTAGAGGCGAACGCGCTCGAACTGGACGAGCTCGGTCAGCTCGTCGAAGCGCTGCTGGATGCGCGCGGGCGTGAGGTCGCGGATGCCGTCGACCGAGAACTTCTCGACCGCGAAGCTGCCCATCACGCTGCCCATGATCATCGCGGTGCGGATCGTCTTGGGCGAGAGGTCGCCCGCGTACGCGAGGTAGCCCATGAGGCCGCCCGCGAACGAGTCGCCCGCGCCGGTCGGATCCTTGACGTCGGCGAGCGGCATCGCGGGAGCCGCGAACGCGCCGCCGCCGTGGAAGAGGAGCGCGCCCGCATCGCCGCGCTTGATGATCAGCGAGGTCGGCCCGAGCTTGAGGATCTTCGCGGCGGCGCGGCGGAGGTTGTGCTCCTCGGCGAGGAGGCGCGCTTCCTCGTCGTTGATCATCAGCGTGTGGACCTTCGCGAGCGTCTTGAGGAGATCGTCGCGCTTGATGTTGATCCACAGGTTCATCGTGTCCATCGCGACGAGCGCGGGGGCACGGACCTGGCGCAGCACGTCGAGCTGGAGCGCGGGATCGATGTTGCCGAGGAGCACGAGCTGCGCGTCGCGCTGGTGCTCGGCGATCTTCGGCTGGAACGTCGCGAACACGCCGAGGCGCGTGTCGAGCGTCTCGCGCGTCGACAGATCCGGCGCGTAGCGGCCGACCCAGTGGAACGTCTCGCCCGGCGTGCGCTCGATGCCCGAGACGTCGACGCCGAGCGCCGACAGCTCGTCGATGTACTTCTGCTCGAAGTCATCGCCGACGACGCCGACGACCGACACGTTCTTCGTGAAGTACGCGGCCGCGCGCGCGATGAACGACGCCGAGCCGCCGAGCAGATCCTTGTGAAAACCGAACGGCCCGTCGATGTCGTCGTACGCGACCGAACCGACGACGAGCAGGGACCGATGAGCGCTGCGCTGGTGCATGACTGGGTGCCCTGTTACCACGATTTGGGCTAGGCTCGACGGAGAAGGTGCCCGATCCTGATCCGATCGCCGACCTCGAGCGGCGCTTCGACTTCGCGGGAGCGCTCGCCGCCGCGCGCGCCGCCGGCGATCTGCCGCGCGCGCTGCGCAACGCGATCGACGCACGCGACGAGGCGCAGGCCGACGAGCTGCTCGCCACGCTGTCGGCGACCGATGACGGCGCCCGCGCCGCGCTCGAGGTCCTCGTGCGGATGCGCCGCCACACGCAGGCCGCCGTGCTCGCGGAGCGACTCGGCGACGCGCGCGCGATCGAGCTCTACCAGCGCGCGCACCGCGATCTCGACGCCGCGCGCCTGATGGAAGCCGCCGGCCGCGACCGCGACGCCGGGCGCTTGCTCGAACGCGCGCTCGATCTTGCGGGCGCCGCCGACAAGGCGCCGATCCAGCTCGCCCTCGGCCGCATCCTCGCGCGCCGCGGTGCGTACCCCGAGGCGACGCGCCTGCTGCAAGACGCGCGCAAGGACCCCGCGCTTCGCATCGAGGCGCAGCGGCACCTGGTCGCGACGCTCGCCGCGATGGGCCTGCGCGACGGCGCCCGCGATGCGCTGCTCGAGCTGCGCGCCGCCGAGGCGACGACGCCCGCCGACCTCGATACGTATCTGCGCGACTGGCGCGATCAGGCCGCCGAGCGCAAGACCGGCCGCGACCGCGAGGTGATCGCGGGGCGCTACCGGCTCGATCGATTGCTCGGCGCCGGCGCGAGCGGCCGCGTGTTCCTCGCGACCGACGAGGTCGCCGGGCGTCAGGTCGCGTTGAAGATGTTCTTCGCGGCCGGCGCGCGCGGCGGCGCGGCGTACGAGCGGTTCGTTCGCGAGGCGCGGCTCGCGTCGACGCTGCGGCACCCGTCGCTCGTCGAGGTCTACGACGTGTCGGTCGAGCGCGGCTTCCTCGTGATGGAGTTCTTGCCCGGCGGCTCGCTCGCGCAGCGCCTGGGCCAGGGCGAGCGGCTCGGCGCGGTGCAGGTCAAGCGGATGGCGCTCGACATCGTCGCCGGGCTCGAAGCGGCGCATCACCGCGGCGTCGTGCATCGCGACGTCAAGCCGGCGAACATCTTCTTCGACGCGCGCGGCACCGCGAAGCTCGGCGACTTCGGCGTCGCGCACCTCGTCGATCTCGGCCAGACGCAGACCGGCGGTCTGATCGGCACGCTCGCGTACATGTCGCCCGAGCAGATCACGGGCGCGCCGATCTCGATCGCCGCGGATCTCTACGCGCTCGGCATCACGCTGTTCGAGGCGATCACGGGGCGGCTGCCGTTCCTCGGGCCCGACTTCGTCGCGCAGCACCTCGGCGAGCCCGCCCCGAGCGCCTCGAGCGTCGCGCCGGAGGTCTCGCCTGCGTGGGACGGCGTGCTCGCCGGCCTGCTCGTCAAGAACCCGCAAGAGCGCACGCAGACGCTCGCCGATCTGCGCCCGCAGCTCGAGGCGCTCGAGCTCGGAAGCCGCCCGCTCGTCGGGGCACGGCCGCGCCGCGCGAGCCAACCCCACTCGATCGCCCAGCTCGCGCGCGAAGGCGAGGACGAGCACGGCCCGCGCTACCAGTTCGAGACGCCACTCGGCGCGACCGGCATCAGCCAGCTCGCGCGCGCCGTCGACACGGTGCTCGATCGCTCGGTCGTCATCGAGCGGTTCGACTCGACCGACGCCGCATCGAGCGCGCTCGAACGCGCCCGCCTGCTCGGCCGCGCGCAGTCGCCGTTCGTGCAGCGCGCGCTGTCGCTCGACTGGACCGCGCGCACCGCCGTGTTCGAGGCGCCCGCCGGAGCATCGCTTGCCGAGCAGCCGCCGCACCTGCCGCCCGCCGAGTCGGTGCGCCTGCTCAAACGCCTCGCGCGCGCCGCGGCCGCGATCCACGAGGTCGGCGGCTGCCACGGCGCGATCAGCACGCGCACGGTCGTGCTCGATGACGGCGCCGTCCCCACCGTGATGGCGGCCGGCCTCGGCGTCCCCGGCGACTCGACGCCGCAGAGCGACGTCCAGGCGATCATCACGCTGCTCGCCGGCATCATCGGCTGCGATGCGACGCTGACCGCACTCGCCACCGCGATCTGCGCCGAGGTCGGCGCGCCCGTGCCCGCGTTCACGTCGCCGACCGACGGCGAGACCCTGTACTCGGCCGGCGACGCGCTCGACATCGCCGTGCTCGCCGCACTCGGCGCCCGCTGATTTCACGCAGTTACGATTTTCTGCACGAGCGCTGCGACTTCCAGCTAGCGTGCCGGCGTCTTGGGGATCGAATGAGCGCCGAGAACCCCGCCTGGAACGAGCTGTTCGACCTGCTCGGTCCGATCCACGACGACGTGCAGCTGTTTGCACGGCGCATCGCCGGATCGAATGCCGACGGCGACGACGTGTTCCAGGAGGCGGTCTTGCGCGCGGCGCGGAAGCTGTCCACGCTGCGCGACCACGCGCGATTCCGGCCCTGGATGTACAGCGTCATCGTGTCGGTGCACCGATCGCGATGGCGCCGTGCCTGGTTCAAGCGGCTGGTGTCGCGCGAGGTGCCCGACGAGCCCGGCGACGACGGCTCGCGATGGGCGGACGAACGAGCGAGTGCGAAGCGTGCTGCAGCCGCTCTCGCGACGCTCGCGCCGCCCCAGCGCGAGGCGATCGTGCTGTTCGAGCTCCACGGTTACTCGATCGACGAGATCGCCGAGATCCAGCGAACGTCGCTGTCCTCGGTCAAGTCTCGTCTCGCCCGCGGCCGCGATCGCCTGCGCGACTTCTATGCGCAGCTCGCGGCGGCCCCCACTCTCACTCAGGAGGTTGCCCGTGGCTGAACGCCCTGCATGGACCGACGATCTCGCCGCACTCGGCGAGGAATCTCGTCGCGGGTTGCGCTCACTCGCAGCCACGCGCGCCTCCGTTCCGACGGAGACCAAGATGCGTTTTCACAAAGCTCACCCTGCCCTCGCCGCGCTGATCGCGCTGCTCGTCATCGGCGTCACCGCGCCGCTCGCCTACGCGTTCGTGCGCCACGTGCTCGTCACGGTCGATCCCGACAAGCCGACGGATCAGATCGAGAAGGACGTCACCGATCAGCTGCACGCGGCCGGCGTCGAGGCGAACGTCAAGGCGACGAAGGACAGCGACGGCCCGCTCCAGATCCGCATCCAGACGTCCGACGAGACGCTCGGCTCGAACCTCGCCGTCAACGTCGGCGGTAGCGCGGTCGCGGCGCAGCAAGGCCGCGGCATCCGCATCGAGTGCCGCGAGTGCTCGGCGGATCAGCAGACGGCCGTGACGAAGGCGGCGACCGCCGACAGCGTGCTCGACGTGATCGATGACGACGCCGCGATCGGCCCCGCGCTGCAGAAGGCGCTCGGCGACCAGGGCTTCAAGAACGTCACCGTGAACGTCACGCCCGAGGCGGTGACCGTCAGCGTGGACCCGCGCTAGGCGGCGGCGGGCGGCTCGCGGGCGGGTTGCGCTCGGCCATCAGCACGACGATCCACACCGCGTTCTCGCCGATCTCGGGATGCGTGCCCTGCGCGATGCCGACGCCGATGTCGTCGGGCAGGTACTCGCCGACGAGCTCCTTGCCGTCGACGGTGTCGAGCTCGGCGACCGCCGTGATCACGCTGCCGACGCGCGCGTACTGGTTGCCGAGCGCGTCGAGCTGCTTGCGCGCGCGCGGCCACAGCGTGTCGCGAGACTTGCCGGCGGCGAGACCGTCGGCGAGCTGCTGCGCGGTGCTCTGCAGCACGGCGCTGACGCCGATGCGGCGCACCTTCTCGATGCGCGACCGCACGAGCTCGGCCGCCTGCGCGGGATCGATCTTCGGCGGCACGCGAATGAACACCTGCGTGACGAACATCTCGCGCCGCCCCGACACGTCATCACCGTACACGACGCCGATGCCGACGTGCGTCGCGGCCGCGCTCATCAAGTTGGCGCGGTGCCCCGGACTGTTCATCAGCCCTTCGTGCGCCTCGCCGACGCCGTACGCGCGCGCGACGTTCTCGAGCACGACGGCGGTCTTGATGTTCGCCGCCTTCACGCGATCCGCGGCCGAGCCGGTCGTCGGCGAGATGTGCGCGACGATCTTCGTGCGCCGCATCTCCTCGCTGTGCTTGCGCGCGACGTCCGCGACGCGATCGTCCCACACGAGCGACGGGAGATTCGCGGCCCCGCGGTCGCGGTTCATCAGCGCGAGCAGCCGCTTCTCGGCCTCGTCGGCGGCGACGACCGTATCGTCGTCGTGCGTCGCGGCGATCGTCATCGACGCGGGCGGCTCGGCGCCGCACCACACCGGGAAGTTCGCGAGCACGGTCGAGCCCTGCTGATCGCTCGCCGTGATCTCGACCTGCTGGCGGCCGATGTGCTTGCCGCACTCGACCTTCGTCTTGAACCCACCGGAGTGCCCGGTCTCGAGCGCGAGCCGCTCGGTCGCGCCACTCTCGCGCGTCACGAACACCTCGGGCTCCTTGTAGTGCGCGTCGACGACCGCATCGACGGTCACCGCGCCACCCGCGGGCAACGCGCGCGGGATCGGATTTGTCGACACGCCACTTCCCTGCAGCGCGAACACGATCGCGCCGGTGCCATCGGCCGCGCGCTTCGCCCAGCCGATGCCGACGCGCGCGTTCGCCCCATCGGCGAGGATCTCGGCGAGCCGCGGCTTGATCTGCTCGACGATCTGATCCGCCGCATCGACATCGCCCCACACGACGAGCAGGTGCGGCGACGGCTCGATGATCCCGTTGCGCTGCAGCGCGAACTCGACGAGCGAGTACCCGACGATGCCCTCTTCGGGCACGATCTCCGCGAGCTCGCTGCACGCCTTGAACAGCCGCGCATCGGCGACCGGCGCCGGCATCCCGGCCTTGCCGGCGGCCTCGCGCGTCGCGGCGAGCGCGGCATCGCCGAGCGGCGTATGCGGTGGCGCGGTGATCCGCTCGTTGTAGTGAACCGCCGCCTCGCTCGACGGCGCGAACGTCACCGGGGCGACGACCTTCGGCGCCTCCGTGCCGGCCGTCGTGCCGTGGCGCCAGCTCGGCTGTGCGCCGACTTGCTGGGGGCCATGACCGGAGCACGCGCTCGCGAAGGCCACGAGCAGCGCGAGGGCGCGAGTCATCTCCCCGAGCCTAGCGCGGCGGGCGGCGGAGTGCTCGCGGAGCCTTGCACGCGGAGCGCGGTCGGCGGCGGGCTGATCGCGGAGCCTTGCGCGCGCGGCGCGGTCTGCAAGCTGGCCGAGCCCATCACCGGCGCGAGTGCCGCAGCCGAACCAGCCGCGGACCCCGAACCGGCACCGGAGCCCTGCGCGCCCGTGATCTCGGGGAGCTTCGGAGAAATCGATCCGGTCGGGTCGGCGAACACGACCGCCAGCATGCGGTCGGTCGCGTGCCAGTCGCTGCACGTGATGCGGTTCCACGTCTGCACCGTCGTGTTCTGGTCCTTGCTCGACCGGTCGACGCGGTTGACGTTCATCCGCCAGCGATCGCCGACCTGCGGCGGCAGCCGCACCGCCATCGCGTCGTCGCGGCCCTTCACGGCGGCCCACGGGATCGCGATCTCGGCATCCCAGCCCTGGTCGCTGTCGCCGGCGGCCGGCGTGCCGCGGACCTTCACGGCGGTGACCATGTTCGAGTCCCACGTCGGGTCGCCGGGCTGCGCGCGCGTCGTCGCGAACCACGAGTCGAACGTCGCGTTCTGCGGATTGACCTGCAGCTCGACGTAGCCGCGGCGGTTGCTGTCGGCATCGATGAACACCTCGATGTCGTCGGCCTTCCAAAGCGAGTCGTCGTGCTTGGTGTACTCGCTGACGACGTCGGTGTCGGTGACGGTCACGAACACGTAGAGGTACGTGTCGTCCCACGACAGCCGCGCGCTCGCCTTGCCGTTCGCGTCGGGGCAACCCTCGGCGGTCTGGAACTCCGGCGAGGTGACCGCATTGCTCCAGCCCAGGTCGCCGCCGACGCCGTCGATCGCGATCGCGCCGGCGGCGCGCGGGATGTAGACGGTGCCCGGGGGCGGCGGCGCCTTCGACAGATCGACCGACGCGGTGCGCGCGACAACCGCGCGATCGACGACGTCATGGCCGGTCGCGGCCATCCGATCGCCGACGTCGTGACCGTGCTGGTGGATCAGCCCGAGGGTGATCGTCGCGGTCGGCGACTTCCAGTCGGGCCGCAGCACGAAGTCTTGCTCGTCCTGGATAATCTCGTTCGTCTTCCAGGTCTCGGGCGGATGGCCGAGCTCCATGTCGGTCGCCGGCAGATTCATGAAGTCGGCGGAGCCGGGCGCTCCGCGCACGAGCGTGAACACGCGCCAGCCCGGCCCTGGCGGCTCCTTGACCCACCAGTAGCTCGTGAGCTTCGCGGGTTGGCCCGGTGCGACCTGGGCCTTGTCGAGCGTGCTGCCGATGTAGACGATCTTGCCGCCGAGGGTCGCGTCGACGTGATCGATCGCTTGCGGTGGAACGGCGAGCAGGTGCGCCTTGATGTACGACGCCTCGATCTTCTTCGGCTGCGGCCCGGGGCCACGATCGACGCACGCCGCGAGCGCGAGCAGGACAGCGACGCGGTTCATACGATCAGATCCGTCGCGTCCTGGAACAGCGCGCGGTTCGCTTGCTCGCGCGCGACGACGAGCTTCTCGACTTCTGCGAGGAGCTCCGGATGACGCTTGGCGACCGCCTCGAAGTCCTTCTTCGCGAGGCGCAGCAGCACTGCCGGCTCGAGCGCGACCACATCCGCCACCGGCTTCACACCGCTGACCAGCGAGATCTCGCCAACGGCCGCGCCCGGGCCGAGCTCGGCGAGCGTCGCGCCCTGGCTTTGCACCGCGCAGCGCCCCGCGACGACGACCCACAGGTGCGTGTTCGTCCCGCCCTCCTCGATGAACTTCGTGCCGGCCGGCACGAGCTGGCTCTCGAACTTGCCGAGCAGCTCGTCGCGATCGGACTCGGCGAGCGCGCGGAACAGCTCGCTCGTGCGCGTCAGGTTCGCGAGCAGCCGGGCGCGCGCGTGGAACGCGAGCACCTCGGCGAGCTTGGGATGCTTCGCGGCCGCGTTCTCGACCGCGCGCGCCGGAATCTCGAGCAGCCACACGTCCTCGGCGGCCGTGACGGTCGCCGTGCGCGTCGTGCCGCCGACGAGCGCGATCTCGCCGAAGAACGCACCGGAGTGCAGCTCGCCGAGCGTGGCGCCGTCGCGCGCGACGGTCAGCGTGCCGTGCGCGAGCCAGTACAGCGCGTGCGCGGGCGCCCCCGCCTCGACGACGACCGAGCCGGCGGGCCGGGCGTGCGGCGTCATCACGCCGACGAGCGCGCGCGCACCGGGCTTCGACAGCGCCGAGAGCAGCGGCGCCGGCGGCACCTGCTTGGGCTGGCGTGCGGTCAGCCACGCGCCGAGCTTCTCGATCGCGAACATCGCCTGCGCCTTTTCGTCGGCGTCGGCCGGCGGCTCGCCGATGTCGGGCGGATCTTCGGGCGCGGGCGGCGCCGTGAACGCGAAGTGCGGGCCGCCGGTCGCGTAGGTCTCGACGATCTGATCGATCAGCTCCGGGCCGCGCACGCTGCCGAGGTCGGCGAGGTGACGGCCACACGCGACCGCGAGCGCCACGCGCCCGGCGACGCGCGCGCCTTCTCCGATCGTGGCGAACGCGGTCTCGGCCTCGTCGGTATGGCCGAGCGCGGACAGGATCACGGCGACCTCGAGCCACGCGCTCCAGTCGGTCGGGCGCGCGCGCAGGCGCTTCGTCGAGCGGGCTAGATCCTCGGCGGAGACCGTCACCGCGCCGTTATACCGCCATCCGCGGCGGCGCTGGCGAGTCGGCGCCTAGAAGCGCCAGAGCGTCAGGCCTTCGGGCGCGGGCGGCGCGGGCGGCTTGTCGAACGTCTCGCGGCCGCGCGCCGTCGTCGAGTTGGAGCTCGTCGTCGCGATCGAGATCACGACGTACGCGCTCACCGCGACGACCGCCCAGAACCACCACTTCTTGTAGACCGGCGTCTCCTTCGGCTTGTCGGCCGGGCCGGTCGCGGCCGCGGTGCCGGTCGTCTGCGGGCCGTTCGGGCCCTGCGGGCCATTCGCGCCCTGCGCGGTCTGCGGGCCCATCGGACCGTTCGCGCCCTGCGCGCCCATCTGGCCGTTCGCGCCGACGCCGCCATTCGGGCCCATCGCGCCGACACCGCCCTGCGCGCCGACGCCGCCGTTCGGGCCCATCGCGCGCGGATCGGCCATGCCGCTCGACGCACCGCCGAGACGCTGCATGCGGATCTGATCGATGTTGACGCCGTTGACGCGATCGAGCTGCGCGTCACCCGTCGAGACCGTCTCGCCGGTCGCCGGCGTGCCCGTCGAGCCGACGCCGACCGGGACCTGCGCGCCACCGCCGACGCCGCCGCTGACGCCCCCACCGACCGCGCCGCCGACGCCGCCACCGACGGCCGCGCCACCACCGACCGCGCCGCCAACGCCACCGCCGACCGCCGCGCCACCACCGCCGGCCTGCTTCTTCGCTTCCTCGTCGGCCTTGCGCGCCGCTTCATCGGCCTTGCGCTGCGCCTCGATCTTCTCCGCTTCCTTCGCCTTCGCGGCCTCCTCGGCCTTGCGTTGCTCGTCGGCCTTCTTCGCGGCGGCGCTCTTCAGCGCAGCTTCGAGCCGCGAGATGCTCGCCTCGATCTCGGCGCGCTTGTCGGCGTTGGGCTGCTTGTCGAGAAACGCGCGGTAGTACTGGATCGCGGGCTCCGCGTCGCCGAGCTTGTCGTAGCAGAGCGCGAGGTTGTAGTTGTTCAGGTCGGCGGGCGCGAGCTGCTGCGCAGCCGAGAACTCCTTGATCGCGTCCTGATACTTGCCTGACGAGTACGCCTTGACGCCGGCCTGGTAATGCACGCGCGCTTCGGTGCGGTCATCTGCCCAGGCACGCGCGCCCGTCGCGCACAGCGCCAGAGTCAACAGGAGGAGGAGTCGGGTCACGGTGTGGCGCATGGGGTCCTCGCTAGTGTGTCTTCGAATGCATGCCACATGCGGTGACGCCGGCCACCTCGACTATTCGAGGCCGCAGATCGGGTCGTCGGGGTGGCTAGCGCAGAACTGCTTCTGGCACTTCGCATCGCTGCGGTCGAGCAGCGTCTTGCTGCAATCCTTCTGGCCAGGGGGCGGGGTGATGACGATGTGCGTTCCGCCCCCGACCGCCGCGACCTTCACGGCCACGCGCTTCTTGGACCCGTCGATGGTGATCGTGGCGTCCTTGAAGCCCTTGCGCTTGATCGTCAGGGTGCGCGTCGAGCCCTTCTCGACGTCGACCGGCTCGTTGCCGTCCTGGAGGCGCGCGCCGTTCTCCCAGATCTCGAAGTCGGAGAGGTAGGGCTGGGTATCGATCACGACGGGAATGGTGTCCTTCTTCGGCGGCGTCTCGACCGTAGCCGAGCTGCCGTTCGTCGTCCCCGCCGAGCCATTGGTCCACGGATCTTTGCCAGCAGGTGCCGCATCGACGGTGACCGGCGGCGTCACGACGGCGGCCGACCCCTTGTCATTCGGTGTGACCACGGCGACGGCGCTGCCGTTGTCCTGGTTTTGCTTGGGGCCGTCGTCCTTCTTCTGCAGCAGCACGAACGCGGCGATGCCGCCGCCAGCCGCCAGCACGACGAGGATCGCGATGATCAGTCCCACGCTGCTCTTCTTGGGCACCGTGACGATCGAGCCACTCGGGTCATACAGCCCCGAGCTCGACGCACCGACCATGCCGGCGGGCGGCGTCATCGACGGAGCGGCGGCCATCGTCGGCGCGATCGCGTGACCGCCCGACATCATCGGCGGAGGCGGCGTCGGCTGGCTCATGTGCTGCGAGCTGCCGACCGGGAACGCCTCCATGTACGTCGACATGCCGGCGCCCGCGATCTGGCGATACACGCCGATCAGCGCGTTCACCAGCTCGTCCATCGTGCGGTAGCGCTGGTCGGGATTCTTCTGCATGCACCGCGTGATGATCTCGGCGAGACCCATCGGCAGTGCGCGTCCCGCCTTCGCCGCGCGCTGCGCGACGGGCTCGGGCTCGCTCGTGATGTGCTGCGTGAGAATGCCCATGAACGACTCGCCCTGGAACGGCAGCGAGCCGGCGAAGCACTCGTACATGATCACGCCCATCGCGTAGATATCGGTGCGCGCGTCGACGGGATTTCCGAGCGCCTGCTCGGGCGCCATGTAGAACGGCGTGCCGAAGATCGTGCCGGTGCGCGTCAGGTGATTGCCGCCGTCGTTGCCGCTGACCTTCGCGATACCGAAGTCGAGGATCTTCGGCACGTCCTGGCCCTGCGCATCGATCGTGACGAAGATGTTCTCGGGCTTCATGTCGCGGTGGACGATGCCCTTCGCATGCGCCGCCGCGAGCCCGTGCCCGGTCTGGATCAGGATGTTGAGCAACCGATCCGCGCCCATCGGCTGCTGGATCAGGTCGTTGAGAGCCGCTCCGTTGAGCAGCTCCATACACATGTAGATGCGGCCGTCATTGAGCTGGCCAAAATCTTCGATCGCGATGATGTTGCGGTGACCGATCGAGCTACTGCTGCGCGCCTCTTGCCGGAACCGCGTGACCGCCTCGGCGTTGCTCACGATCTCTTGCTTGAGCAGCTTGATCGCGAACCGCTTCTCGATGTGCACGTGCTCGGCCGCGTACACCTCGCCCATGCCGCCTTCGCCGATCAACTTCACGATCCGATAGCGGCCATCGAGCACTTGGCCAACGAGCGAAGGCGCAGGCGGCGCCTGCGGAAAGGACCCCGATGCTCCGTCAGTCATGCGCCCGCCAGTATAACGCGACGCCCATGTAGTTACATGCACACACCGAGGCCACGCTCGGTCGCCCCATCGTCGACGTTGAGCGTACAGATCTGACCCGCCGGGCACGCCGGCAAGTCGCTCCGCCCGCACGCCCCCGCCGGAAGTGGCTTCACGAGCTGACACGCCCCCTCGACACACGCCGGGCTCTCGTCGGCCGCGCACGCATTCACGCCGCTGCACACCGGATCCGGCGGACACATCAGCGCCGCGTCGTGCCCCGCCGCATCGGCCCGCGCGACCGCCGTATCCTGCCCGCCGCGGGCGCACCCGCAGCAGTCGGCGCGCGCCTCGACGCAATCGCCATCAGTGCTGCACGCGCCCGGCGCCGGCGCCGCGCACGCGCACTCCTCGCAACCGCTCGCGTCGATCACGTACCCATCCGCGCAGCTCATGCTGCACGTCACCGGCTTGCACGCGAGCACGCACGCGCCGCCGCGACAGGCCGCGCGAACATTATCCGGGCACGAATTCATCGGACACGTCACGCCACCACACGCTTTGACCGCCGGATCGCGCGCGGCCGCCGCGTACGTCGGGCAGTCGCAGCACTTCAGCCCCGCCGCCACGCACTCGCTATCCGCGCTGCACTCGGGAATCGCGCCCGCGCCACCGCCGCCGCTGTCGTTGTTGCCGACCGCCTTGTTGTCGGTCGTTCCCGCCGGACATCCGGCGAGAGCCAGCAACAAGATGATCGCGGCACGCATCGGGAGTGACATCCAGCAGTTCCTGTGCCGCATCATAACCGCCGATTATCCAATCGTCGCGCCTCAGTTTTCCGAGGCTGTCGTACCCACCACGTAGGGTGCTTCAGCGATGGGCGCCAACATCATCACGAAGACCGACCGGCAGATGGAAGATCACATGCACGCGGTCGCCAGCGACCCGGTGCGCGCAGACACGCTGCAGAAAGCGCGCGCATTCAAGCGCACCTGGATCGAGCTCGCGGACGCGCTGACCCGCGTCGAGTCCAAGCGCTCCTGGGAGGCCTGGGGCTACCCGGACTTCGACACCTACTGCCGCAAGGAGCTCCACCTCCGCGGCGCGACGGTCCAGAAGCTCCTCGGCTCGTACCGCTTCCTCGAGACGTCCGCTCCGCGCGTGATCGAGCGCGTGCGCGACGTCCCGGCCGAAGACCTCTCCTCTCCGATCCCGTCCCTGCCCGCCGTCGAGTTCGTCCAGAAGGCGATCGACCGCGGCGCCGCGGACGCCGAGACGATCGAGACGATCAAGCGCGTCGCGTTCGAGGAAGGCGTCGACGCCCCGCTGCTCGCGAAGCAGTTCAAGGCGGTCGCGTTCCCGGAGACCGAGCGCGAGCGCCGCGAGAAGCTCCGCGCGAACATCGCGCAGGCCGCGCGCAAGCTGTCCTCGCTGATCGCGGAGGACGGCTCGCCGGTCCCCAAGCAGCTCGCGATCCGCGTCGAGGAGACGGTGGGCGAGCTGCTCGAGGCGATCGAGAACTAGCAGCTCGATGATCCGCACGCTCGCGTTCGCCGGCTACCGCTCGCTGCGCGACGTGCGCATCGCGCTCGCGCCGCTGACCGTGATCACGGGCGCGAACGGCGCGGGCAAGTCGAACGTCTACCGCGCGCTCCGCCTGCTCGTCGAGGCGGCGAACGGCACCCTCGGCCGCGCGATCGCCGCGGAGGGCGGCATGGCATCGGTGATGTGGGCGGGTCCGGGCCGCCAGAAGACCTCGTCGGGCGGCACGCGCCTGTCGATCGGCTTTGGCGACGACGCGATGGCGTACGAGCTGCGCCTCGGCTACCTCCCCGACAACCAGCCGTTCCCGCTCGATCCGGTCGTCAAGGAAGAGACGATCCGGACGCTGATCAAGCCGAAGGTGCGCCTGCTCGAGCGCCGCAACCTCTCCGTCATGCTGCGCGACGACGAAGGCCGCCCGCAGACGTTCGGCGCCGAGCTCGAGCCGAGCGAGTCGGTGATGGCCCAGCTCGCCGAGCCGCACCGCTATCCCGTCCTCTCGATCGCGCGCGAACGCATCCGCAGCTGGCGCTTCTATCACCAGCTCCGCACCGACGCCGACTCGGCGCTGCGCGCCCCCCAGGTCGGCACGCGCACGCCAGTCCTCGCGCACGACGGCCACGATCTCGCGGCCGCCCTGGAAACGATCCTGCACAGCGACCCGACCGACCTCACGGCCGCGGTCGCGGACGCGTTCGAGGGCGCGCGCGTCAGCATCGGCGGCGACGGCAACGGCCGCATCCACGTCGCGCTCGAGACGCCCGGCCTCTACCGCCCGCTGACGGCCGCCGAGCTCTCCGACGGCACGCTCCGCTACCTCGCGCTGCTCGCGGCGCTTCACTCGCCGCGCCCGCCGGAGCTGCTCGTGCTCAACGAGCCGGAGACCAGCCTGCACCCGTCGGTGCTCGCGCCGCTCGCGCGCCAGATCATCGCGGCGGCCAAGCAGTCGCAGGTGATCGTCGTGTCGCACGCGGCGCCGCTCGTCGATGCGCTCGCCGGCGCGAAGGACGCCGCGCGCGTCGAGCTCGCGAAGGACGGCAGCGAGACGGTCGTGGCGAATCGCAAGACGGTCGACGCGCCGCCGTGGCAGTGGACGCCCTGACGCGGTAACGGCGAGCCCACCCATCGGGGGGCTCCACGATTTCGTACGAATGCCTGTTCGAACGGCGGTCCGTACGAATTCGTCGGCAGCGCTCATAGGTGAAGCCCCTGCCATCCCCCGGGTGGTCGCGTGCCATCCTCTCTGTGTGCCGCTCATGCCGTCTCCCGAGCTCCTCGCGAAGCTGCGTGCCGCAAGGTTCGCGAACGCAGCCCCGACGTTCGTCCGCGACGCCGTCGGCAACGACGCGATGTACATCGGCGGCACCATCATGGCGTGGTGGTTTCTGACGCCCGATGGCCGCGTGCTCGTGTATCCCGACGAGGATCCCGGTGCGCAGGTGCGCGAGCTGCACGGCGGCGACGCGACGTGGCTGCTCGCGAACTGCGCGTGGAGCCTCGGCGTGCCCGAATTGCTCGATCTGCTGCCACCCGCGCCCGCGGCGTCGACGCCATGTCCGCACTGCGAAGGCACGCGCTACCTGGCGCGCAACAATCTCGACCACACCCGCGCCTGCGATCACTGCCGCGGACTGGGCTGGCTCCGGCTTGACATTTTAGTTTTAACTAAATAGTCTTGCCGGATGCGACGACTTCGCGTGTTCGAATCGATCTCGATCGACGGCTATTTCTGCGACGCGCACGGCGACATGCAATGGGCGCACGCCGGCGCCGATGACCCCGAGTTCATCAGCTGGGTCGGCGGCAATGCGTCGGGCGGCGGCGAGCTGCTGTTCGGGCGCGTGACGTACGACCACATGCGCGCGTGGTGGACGACGCTCCAGGCGGCAGCCGCGATGCCGGTCGTCGCGAAGGGGATGAACGCTGCGACGAAGTGGGTCGCGTCGCGCTCGCTGCAAGGCGCGGGCGGGCTCGACTGGAGCGGCGCGCGGCTCCTCGACGGCGATGCGGTCGCCGCGGTGCGCGCGCTCAAGCAGAGTGGCGGGCCGGGGATCACGCTGCTCGGCAGCGGGAGTCTTGCGGCGCAGCTCGGGGCGGCCGGGCTCGTCGACGAGTATCAGCTCGTCATCGTGCCGGTCGCGCTCGGCGGCGGGCGCACGATCTTCAGCGGCGAGCGCAAGCTGGCGCTGCAGCACTCGCGCACGTTCAAGAACGGGCGGGTCGTGGTGACGTATGCAGCCTAAGGGAACGAGCGTCGAGCGCGGCGAGCTAGCGGATTTGACGTTCCGGCGCGAGTACCGGCATCGCATCGAGCACGTGTGGGACGCGATCGCGACGCCCGAGGGACTGCGCGCGTGGCTGATGGCGACGGATGTTGTCATCGATGGGCGCGCGGGCGGGCGGATGGAGATGGTCAGCGGGCCGGCGCGGTTTCATTCGACGGGGCGGATCCTCGTGTGGGAGCCGCCCCGCGTGTTCGAGTACGAGTGGCAGGTCGCGCCCGTGCAGGAGATGCCGAGCGGCGAGCGCGCGGTCGTGCGCTACGAGCTCGAGCAAGTCGGCGACGTGACGCGGATGCAGGTCACGTATCGCGGGCTGACCGCGCGGACGAGCAAGGGCTTCTTGCCCGGGCTGCACGCGTTTCTCGATCGACTCGAGGCGCAGCTCGACGGTCGGCCGGCGCCCGCGTTCCTGCAGCGCTTCGACGAGCTGCGCGGCGAGTATCCCGCGTGGAGCTACGACGGCGCATGAGGCCGCCGCAGGACAACGATGTGTTTCATGCGATCGCGCATCCGGCGCGGCGCGCGATCCTCGTGCGGCTGCGCGAGGGCGAGGTCGCGGCGAGCGCGCTGGCCGAGCCGTTCGGCATGACGCTGTCCGCGGTCAGCCAGCACCTGCGCACGCTCGAGGAGGCGGAGCTCGTGCGCGTGCGGCGCGACGGACGGCATCGGCTCTACGAGCTGCGCCCGCAGAAGCTGCGCGAGGTCGTCGCGTGGGTCGACGAGTTCGCCGCGTTCTTCAGCCAGCGTCTCGATGCGCTCGGCACGTACCTCGACAAGAAGCACGGCAAGCGCCGCTAGAAATCGTAGGTCAGGCCGATCGCCATGCGCCACACCGACGACAAGACGTCGACGCGCGTCTGCACCGGCGGCCGCAGGTTGGAGTAGACGTACTTGCCCGTCGCCGGGTCGCGCGTCACATCGACCGCGACCGACGCGTACGGGAACGGCACCGAGCTGACGCGGCCCCAGTTCTTGTCGAGCAGATTGCCGAGGTTCTGGATGTCGAGCACGAGCTTCGCGTGGTGATGCGGCGCGAGCGGGTTCGGCAGGTCCTGCGCGAGGCGGACGTCGATGCGGCTCTGCCACGAGCTCGTGAATGCGTTGCGCGGCGCGATGCGGCCCTTGTACTTGTCGAGGCCGGTGCGCTTCAGGAACGCGTCGAAGTCGGCGGGGTCGATGCCGTTGAGGATCGCGTCGCTGCCGTCGCCCTTGGGGACGTAGAACAGCTCGCGGTAGGTGCGCGCGATCGAGACGTCCTCGCCGAACAGCGCCGAGACGCTGTTGCCGGCGTTGGAGTCGCCGAACACCCACGAGAACGGCTGGCCGGAGCGCGTCTCCGCGAACAGGCCGAAGTACGTCTTCATCGTCTTCCACGGCGGATCGGTGAGGACGTCGCCGAGCAGCTCGTGCGAATACTCGAGCGCGAGCGTGAAGCGATGGGTCGTCTCGTAGGCCGAGCGCTCGAGGTCCGCGCGGTTCGGATCGATCACCGCAACGTTCGCGTAGTTCGACACCGACCGCGAGCTGTTCGCCGGGTTGACCTCGTAGACGTTCTGGTAGGCGTACGCGCCCGAGACGAACAGGCCGAAGTTGAACTGATGCGTCAGCATCGCGCTCGCGGTATGGCCGTAGCCGCCGATGTGGTGGCCGTACGCGTCGTTGTTCGACAGCATCATGTCGTAGCCGATGTGCGTCGGGAAGTTCGCGGTGTCGTAGTACGGGCGGTCATCGGGCAGCGTCCCGAGCGGCGCCGAGCCCGCGATGCTCGAGCACACGTTCTGCGTCGAGTCCGGCGCGTTGCAGCGACGCAGGTCGACCCAGAACACGCCGTTCTGCACGCGCGTGTACACGTAGTTGAGCTTGAGCATCGTCGTCGTCGGCAGCTCCCAGTCCGCGCCCGCGCCGACCTTCCACGCCGAGGGCAGCTTGAACTTCGGATCGATCAGGTCGACGTTGCCCGAGCCCGGCTTGAGCATCGCCGCGACCGGCGCCGGGATGTTCCGGCCGTCGTAGCCGCTGATGTCGGCGCCGTTGCTGTCGAACGCCGACGTGATGCGCATGCCGTCGTTCGAGTACGCGTTCGCGGCCCACACGGTTGGCGTGCCGCCGCTGTACAGGCCGCCGCCCGCGCGCAGGTTGAGCTCGGGCAGCGCGAGGTAGCTGATGCCCGCGCGCGGCATGACGAGCGACTTGCCGTCGAGCGAGTGCGTGTTCGTCAGCCCCAGATCGGAGTAGCGCGTCTGGAACATCGGGTTGTCGACGATGTTGTTGTCGGCCTTGTACAGCGAGAACCGCACGCCGCCCGTGATCGTGAGCTGCGGGGTCAGCGTCAGCTGATCCTGGATCAGCGGCGAGATCGTGTGCGTGTTGAAGTCCGCGGCCGCGCCGTCGAGCGTCGGGGTCGTCGCGCCTTCGACGAACAGGCTCGCGGGCTTCTTGTTCATGAAGTCGTCGAGCGACGCGTACTGCACCTGCCCGTTGGTGTCGGGGATGAACAGGTTGTGCACGTGCAGCAGCTCGTACTCGACGCCCGCCGTCACCAGGTTCTTGCCGATCAGATCGTTGACGATCGCGCGCGCCTGGAGCAGGTCGTTGTCGAGTGTGTTCGTGTGGCGGAAGTCGTCGGGGCCGAGCTTGATCTGGCCGCCTTCGGGCGTCAGGATCGTCGCGGCCATGAAGCCGTTGCCCTTGAGCGGCGGCACGCGGCTGCTGACGACCTTGCCGGCGACCGACACCTCGCTCGAGAGGTGATCCGTGATGTCGGAGAACCAGCGGACCGCGCCCGCTTCGAGGTTGTCGCGCGCGTCGTACCACTGGGACGTCAGCGGCAGCGACGCCTGGTTCGCGCTCGCCGACTGGATCTGGTTGCCGCCGTTGTGGAGATAGGTCGCTTCGAGCCGGTTGTAGTCGTCGATCGTGTAGTCGACCTTCGAGAACACGCTGATGTTGCCCTCGTCGAGGTTCGCCGACGGCACGCCCGGATCGAAGCCGTACACCGACTTCGAAATCTGCTCGGCCATCGCGACCTCGTCCTGCGTGACCTTCGACGTGATGTTCGCCGCGTTCGAGCCGGCGGGACCGACGGACGTCGGCGTCGATGCCGTGAGGCCCTCGGCCGCGAGCACGAAGTGGAGGCGGTCCTTGACGAGCGGTCCGGCAAGCTCGGCGCCATAGCGGTACTCGTGGAAGTTCGTGCCCGTCAGCGTCTGCGCGCCGGTCGAGTGGCCGATCAGCGCATCGCTCGAGTAGGTGGCAAACAGCTCGCCGTGAATGTCGTTGGTGCCGGACTTCGTGATGATGTTGACGTTGCCGCCGAGGAACTTGTCGAAGCGCACGTCGAACGGGGCCTGCTCCACGAGCAGCTGGTCGATCGCGGACATCGGGATCGGGCTGCGTCGCGTCGCATAGCCGGAGGCATTGAGGCCGAAGTCGTCGTCCATGCGCAGGCCGTCGATCGTGATGCTGTTGAAGCGCGGGTTCATGCCGCCGATCGACATCACGTGCGACCTCCCCTGCACCGTCGCCTCCGGCGTGCGGCGGACCATGTCGCGCGGATCGCGATCGATCGACGGTAGCTCCGCGATCTCCTCGGCCGTGATCACTTGCCGTCCCGAGGTCGTGCGCGGCACCGCGGTGCCCTTGACCTCGATGACCTCCGCATCGAGGCGCAGCTCGAGCGTCACCTCCGCCGTCTTGTCGGCGGTCAGCTCGATGCCCTTGAGCTCGGCGGGCTTGAACCCGCTGAAGTTCGCGATGAGGTGGTACGGACCGCCGACGCGCAGACCGGTGAACGCGAACTCGCCGTCGCCGTTTGTCGTTGTCGTCTTTGTCGTGCCGGTCGGCTCGTGAACGAGCGTGACCTCGGCTTCCGCCATCGCTGTCTTGTCATCGGCGGAGACGACGGAACCGCGCAGCGTGCCCGTGGTGAGCTGGGCAAAGGCGGTCGAGCTGAACAGCAGGAGTGCGAACAGCGTCAGGAGTGCGCGCATGCGCGCGGAATCTAGTGAGGCCGCCGCGCGAGATTCAAGCGATCGGCGCGAAGCCTGCGCGATCGGCCCAAGAAGCCCCATTCATGGGGCAGTTCACCGCCGCATCTCGCCTCGTTTGTCGCGATCGCGTCGTACTACGCGAGCACGAACTTCACGGCCTTCGCGATCAGCCACACCGCGTAGACCATCAGGCCGATGCCGATCACGCGCGGGATCCACGCGGCCTTGTCGCCGAGCACGTGCTTGCCCTTGTGCGTGAGGTACGCGACGAGCGCGAACCACGCGAAGCTGCCGCAGAACACGCCGGCCGCGAAGCCGACGCCATCGACCCACGTCGTGCCGGTCGGGATGAACGAGCCGACGAGCACGACCCACGTGACGATCGCAGCCGGGTTGAGCACGATCAGCGCGAGCCCGACCGAGTAGCCCGACCACATCTCGCGGCGCATGTGTGTCGACTGATCGGCGTGCGGGATCTCGGCGGGCGGAGCGGGCGCGACCGGCTGGCTGCGCGCGGTGAGAAAGCCGTAGACGAGCAGCACGCAGCCCGAGACCGCGTAGAGGATCGGCGGGACCGACTTGTACTTCTCGAGGATCGGCGTCACACCGAGGACGCCGAGGCCGCTGTACAAGAGGTCGCCGCACGCGCCGCCGAGCCCGACCATGATCGCGCGGCGCATCGTGTGGCGATACGCGGCGTCGATCACCGCGACGTTCACCGGGCCGATCGGCACGCCGGTGAGCGCGCCGACGAAGGCACCGATGACGAGGAACATCAGCACGGGGTAGCCTCCGTGCTATACAGCAGCGCACGGTCGCCTGCTACGCCAAACATGCAGTCTTCCTCAGAGATACCGGGAGGGCCGAGCGTTACGTGGCTTGGCCATGCGACCGCGGTGGCAGAGCTGGGAAACGCGCGTGTCGTGTTCGATCCGCTGTTGCCGTGGCGGGCCCGCGCGGCCGGCGCGGTCGACGCCGTCCTCGTCACGCACTCGCACGTCGATCACCTCAACCGGTGGAGCCTCAAGGCGATCGACCGCAGCGCCCACCTGGTCGTTCCGCGCGGCGCGCGCGCGATCGTCGAGGACCTCGGCTTTTCGCGCGTCACCGAGATGACGGCCGGCGATCAGCTCCAGGTGAACGGCCTCGAGATCAGCGCCGTCGCGACCTGCCATGACAACGGCCGCTGGAAGAAGCAGACGACGCCGGAGTGCGTCGGCTACGTCGTCGCGGGCGGCGGCAAGACCGTCCACCACGCGGGTGACGTCGACTTCTCGGACCACGCGATCTTCGATGACATCGGCAAGCGGTTCGCGATCGACGCAACGCTGCTCCCGATCGGCGGCATGATGCGCGTCGGCTACTACCGCAAGCGTCGCCACCTGCTCGACCAGGGCATCCACATCGATCCCGACTGCGCGCTGGACATCTACGAGCGGCTCGGCGCCAAGAACCTGATCCCGGTGCACTGGGGAACGCTTCACCTGCCGTTTCCGTGGCGCCACGCGCCGAAGAAGCGGCTGGCCGCGGTTGTCGCGGAGCGCGGCGCGCAGAACGTCGCGATCCTCGCGCACCGCGAGAAGCTCGCGCTCTAGATCACGTTCCAGAAGCGCAGGCAGCCGATCACGCCGATCGCGCCGATCGCCATGCCGATCATGTAGCCGAAGCGCTTGTCGCCGACGCTCGGCGTCTCGGGCGTGAGGCGCGCGATCTTGATCGCGTCCCACACGAACCAAACGGCCGCGACGATACCCGTGACCAGCGTCAGGAACCACTTGAACGCGGTCGGCGAGAGGATCTGCGTCATACGGGGTCCAGCAGCATGCGCTTGGCGTCGTGGAGCAGCGTGATGCCCATGACCGGGAGGAACAGCCAGTAGAAGTAGGTCACTTCCATGCCGCCCGTGGCGAAGCCGATCAGGTAGCCGGTGAACGCGACGACGCGCTCCATCGCGTACGACTTGTAGTTCGCGGCGCGGCCGAGGCGCTTGGCGTAGAGCACGCGCATGCCGCTGTTCGAGAGGCCCAGGACGATGATGCCGATGACGGGGACCCACGGCGCCCAGCCGTGCGCGGCGACGAGGACGAGGCCGAAGCCGTAGCAGATCGCGTCGGTGATCGCGTCGAACAGCTCGCCGAACGCGGAGCGACAGTTGAAGAGCTTGGCGACGAGGCCGTCGAGCTTGTCGAGCAGACCGCAGATGATGATGAACAGCGTCGCGAGCTGACGCTCGTCGTGCATCACGGCCCAGTAGAGCGGCGGCAGCGTGAGGAAGCGCGAGGCCGTGACCGCGTTGGCCGGATTCCACGGCGAGACGACCTTGTCCATCGGTCAGCCGGCTTGCGCTTGATCGTCGTCGGTCACGAGGCCCGGATCGACGAAGCGATAGCGCTTCCACGCGAAACGTACGCGCTGCAAAAGGGACACGTGGCTCATGATCGCGACCGCCCAGGCGCCGGCGAGCAGCGGGCGCGGGTCGTGGAGCAGCGCGGTGAAGAACACGCCGAAGCCGTAGTAGATGAGGAACTCGGCCGAGCCGAACAGGCCGACGACATCGACGGGGTGACCGATCTTGCCCTTCTCGCGCCAGATGTCCTGCTGGCTCTCGGCGTAGATCGACAGCTTGATGATCACGTTCGTCAGCGAGCCGGTGATGCCGAACCCGAGGACGATCAGGACGTGCGGGTAGTCGTTCGCGAGGTTGAGGCAGCCGCCGGCGTACATGATGCCGAGCACCCAGCGGTCGCAGACATCGTCCATGACGGCGCCGAACGTCGAGCGCTGGTTGAAGTTGCGCGCCTTGTAGCCGTCGATGTGATCGACGAGACCGCGCACCAGCAGCAGCGCGAAGCCGGGCCACCAGTGCCCGTAGAAGAACACGACGCCGCCGATCAGCCCGATGATCGCGCCGAGGATGGTCCACGCGTTGGCGTGAAGAGGCAGCTTCGCGAGCGCGCTGACGATCGGATGCAGGACCCGATCGATGTGCTTGCGGAACGCGAACAGGTTCACGGGTGCGGACTTTATCCAGACTTGCGGACGGTCTCCAGGGTCTTCCGGAGAGCCGAGATGAACTGGTCGATTTGCCCCGCCGTGATCGACAGAGGCGGCTGGAGACGCAGCACGTTACCGTGCATGCCCGAGATCGTGATGAGCATGCCCATCTCGTGGAGAGTGTCCTTCACTTTGGACATCTCGTTCTTGCCGAGGACAGCGCGGGTGTCTCGGTTGGACACGAGCTCGATGCCGCCGAGCAGGCCGGTGAAGCGGACGTCGCCGATCCACGGGTCCTTGAGCGCCCACGCGGCCTCGGTGAAGTAGCGGCCCATCTTCGCCGCGTTGTCGATCAGCTTCTCGGCAACGACCGTCTCGATCATCGCGAGGCCCGCCGCGGCGGAGACCGCGTTGCCACCGCTCGTCGGCGTCGTGCCGCCGAAGAACGCCTTCGCGACCTCGTCGGAGGCGACCGTGCAGGCGAGCGAGCCGACGCCACCCGACAGGCCCTTGCCGCCCGTCATGATCTCGGGCTGCAGGCCGTAGTGATCGATCGCGAACATCTTGCCGGTGCGGCCAAGGCCCGTCTGGACCTCGTCGGCGATCAGCAGGATCCCGCGCTTCTTGCGGATCGCATCGAGGCGGTCCCACCACTTCTGCGGCGGCGCGAGACCACCGACCGCCTGGATCACCTCGGCGATGATCGCGGCGGTCTTGGGGCGCGCATCGAGCTGCGCTTCGACGCCGTCGAGACACTCGACCTTGCACTCGGCATGCGGGCCGAACTTGCAGCGGTAGCAGTAGGCGCACGGGATCGCGAAGTTCTCGGGGCCCATCGGCTTGCCGGCGCTGTCGCGATACTTCTCCGACGCCGTCACCTCGAGCGAGCCGAGCGTCAGGCCGTGGTAGCCGTTCTCGAGGTACGCGATGTCCGTCTTCTTCGTGAACTGACGCGCTGCCTTGAGCGCGAACTCGTTCGCCTCGGAGCCGCCCGTCGAGAAGAAGACCTTGTTGAGCGTCTTGGGGCCGATGTCGATCAGCTTCTTCGCGAGCCGGATCGCGGCGGGAGTGCCGTGCTTGCCGGAGACCTGGAGCACCTCGCCGAGCTGCTTCTGTGCGGCCTCGATGATGCGCGGGTGGCAGTGGCCGGCGTTGTTGACGAAGTAGCCGGCGGTGAGATCGAGAAACTCTTTTCCGTGAACGTCGGTGACCGTGCAGCCGCGCGCCTTCGCAACAATGACGGGTTCGCCTTTCGGATGCGTCCACGGACGCATCACGTACTTCTCGTCTGCGGCTTCGAGCGCGGCGGCGTCGGTCAGGTCGTCGGTCACGTTGCGCCGAGGTATCGCATCGTTGAAATGTTTGTCAAGTCGCGATGTTAGATTGCTGCGGCGTGCCAGATCCGGCCTCGAACCTGCCATGCTCGCGGTTCCACACGCGAACATGGTCGGACGCGATGTGACCACCGGCGATCTCGTAGATCCTGTACCGCGCCGTTCGCTCGGGATGGCCGTGCTCGTAGGTCCCCGAAGCCACGCCGCGGACCGGGATCGGCCCGGAAGGTCCTAGGAGCTGCTCGGACATGTCGCGGTGCTCGTGACCGTGGACGATCAGGTTCGCCCCGCCCTCCTGGATGACCGCCGCGAACGCCTCGTGGTCATGCAGGCCGCGGATCTTCGACTCCGCGCGCTTGCCGGCCGGCGGGTGGTGAATCGCGACGACGCGCACCTTGCCGTGCAGCCGCGAATCCGCGAGCACCTCGCGAAGCCGCGCGAGCTGCTCCTCGCCGACGGTGCCGTACGCGGTGAACCACGGCGTCGCGCGCGAGGTCGTCACACCGATCAGCGCGAGGTCGCCGCGCACGCGCACGAGCGGCCAGTGCGATCCGTCGGGCCACTCCCAGCCCGCATCGGGCGTGTTGTAGTCGCCGAAGATCTTGCCGAACAGCTCGACGCCCTCCGCGACGTACGCGTCGTGATTGCCGGGCAGCACGGTGACGTTCGTCGGTCCAAGCGCGAGGCGATCGAACTTGCCCTTCGCGAACTGGAACTCCTGCTCGAGCGCGAGGTTCGTGACATCGCCGGTGCACAGCACGTGCTCGATGCCGAGCGCGTTCATGTCGTCGACCATCTGCTCGAACGCCGCGACGTGATAGTGGCGGGAGCGGTTGGTCAGCAGGTTCGCGGCGCCGATCCACCGCTTGTTCATGAGCTTCGCGATCCCTGCGCCATCGTGCGACAGCAGGTGGAGATCCGAGCAGTGCGCCAACCGCATGCACATGCGTACCACGCCCTCACGGATCGCTCACGTGAGAGGACCGCATGGATTCGCCGGCCGTTCGTCTCTCGCCTGTACGTTGGAAAACCTGGGGAGGAATTTCATGCGTCTCACTCGCTATTCGTTCGTCTTTGCTCTCGCTCTGTCGTCGCCCGCGTTCGCGGGCGGCGGTGCATCGGCCGGTGCGTCGGCCAGCGTTTCGGTCTCGATCAAGGCCGACGTCAACGCCAAGGGCTCGGCCGAAGCGGCCGCCGGCGACGCCGCCTACGCCAAGGGGGACTTCGAGGCCGCGCTCGCCGCGTACGGCAACGGCTTCGCGAAGACCCGCGACTCCGCGTTCCTCTACGCGATGGCCGAGTGCCACAAGGCGATGGGCCACAAGGACGACGCGACCGCGACGTTCAAGCTGTACGAGTCCGCCGGCGGCGAGCTCAAGTACAAGGCGCAGGCCGATGCGGCGCTCGGCGTGAAGCAGGCGACCTCGGCGGTCGGCGGCGCGCTCGGCGCGGTCAAGGGCGCGACGAAGGCAGTGGCCGATGTCGGCGGCGGCGTGTTCTCGGCAGCGAAGGTCTCGATCGGCACCGGCATCAGCGCGAGCGCGAAGGCCGAGGCGAAGGCCGGTGATGCGGCGTACGCGGCCGGCAAGTTCGAGGACGCCGCGAAGAGCTACGCCGAGGCGTTCGCGAAGTCGCAGCAGAGCGTGGCGCTCTACGCGCAGGCGCAGGCCTCGGCGCAGGCCGGTAACGCCACCGAAGCGCGCGCCGCGCTGACCGGCTACCTCGCGTCGGGCGCGACGCAGTACGCGAAGGAGAGCAAGCAGCTCCTGCTCGCGCTCGGCGGCAGCGCATCGCTCGCGACGAAGGTCAGCGTCAGCGCGAAGGTCTCGGCCGATGCCAAGGCGCAAGCGGCCGTCGGCGACAAGGCGATGGCGACGGGCAAGTTCCTCGACGCGTCGAAGGCGTACGCCGAGGCCTACGCGAAGAAGTCCGACGCCGCCCTGCTCTACGCGAAGGGCATGGCCCAGTTCTACGCGGGCCAGACGGCAGATGCGGCGGCGTCGCTGAAGGCGTACCTCGCGGCGGGCGGCAACCTCGACTACAAGGTGTCGGCGGAGGCGACGCTGCGCGCGTCGGGCGGCGCTTCGTGAAGGCGCTGCTGTTCGCGGTCGCGCTCGCGGCCTCGGTCTCGACGGCGCACGGCGAGTGCAAGTGCCTCGCGGTCGCCGGTGACGTCGCGGCAAACGTGCAGGCCGACGTCATGAAGGCCGACGGGCTCTACGCGCGCGGCGACTTCAACGGCGCGCTCGCGCTGTACGCGAAGGCGTACGCGACGTCGAAGGACGCGTCGCTTTTGTACGCACAGGGCATGTGCGAGCTGCAGCTCGGGGCGACCGACAAGGCGCGCGCGCAGTTCGACGCGTACCTCAAGGCGGGCGGCAACCTCGTCTACAAGGATCGCGTCGAGGCGAACCTGCGCGACCTCGGCGGCGCGGTCGGCGGAACCGTCGGTACCGTTGGCGGCGCGGTCGGTGGCATCGGCGGCGGCGTCGCGGGCGACGTGACGGGCACCGCCGCCGGCGTCACTGGCGAGGTGCGCGCGAACGTCGGCAAGCCCGAGGCGCCGAAGGTCGGCCACAAGGCGGCGATCGTGCTCGGCGTGATCGCGGTCGCCGCGATCGGTGTCGTCGGCATTCACTCGATCACGGCCGGCGTGTCGACGAGTGCGGAGTTCGATCCGAAGTTCGACATCGGCCTCGGCGCGGCCGGCGTCGCGGTCGGCCTGACGGCGTTCTACGTCGCGGGTTTGGGCGCGACGGCAGGCGCGGCCGGCAGCATGCACTGCTCGACGACGCTGCCAAAAGGCACGCCGCTTGTCGCCCCGATCGCGATGCCGGGCGGCGGCGGCGTGGCCGCGGCGCTGTCGTTCTAGCTCGGCGGGCTACGGCGACAGGACCGTCAGGCCGTTCGGCGGATCCTGCGCCGGGTCCAGCGTGTCCCACGCGAGCACGGGCGTGCCGTGGCCCGTGGTGGCTCCGATCGAGAAGCCGTCGAGCAGCGGGCCCGTTGCGAGGCCCATCGTCGTCCACATCGCGCCAGACTTCTGCGCGAGGTAGACGTCGGCGGTCATGCCGTCCTGGTACGCGATCGTCGGCGTGCCGTTGCTCAGGTAGAGCGTCGCGGCGGCGCCGACCGGATGCGTGCGGTCGCCCGCGCGCGTGCCGTCGTCGACGATCTCCGGCGTGCCCGCCATGCCGTTGCTCCACGTCGTGTAGAGCAGCTCGTCGGCGAGCGCGTCCTGATAGGCGACGTGCACGGTGCCGTCGGCGGCGACCGCCGCGGACGACCACATGCCGCGATCGGCGCCCACGACGTTGCCGTCGAGGATGTTCTCGTTGAACGTGCCCGAGTCCTTCGCGGTCTCGACCGACAGCACGAGCGCGCGGCGCACGCGGTCGTAGTACGCGGCGGCGAGCCGGCCGTCGGGGAGGACGTTGAGCGACACGAACAGGCCGGTGCCCGTCGGGATATCATCGATCATCGGGTCGACGATCTCGGTGACGCACGAGCCCATCACGCACACGGTGCCGGTGCCGCACGCGGTCGAGCAGTCGCTCGTCGTCGCGATGCAGCTCTGCACCTTCATCGCATCGGCGACGCATGCCGTGCCCGCGCTGCAGAGACCGCCGCACGTGCCGGGCGCGCTCGCGATCGTCGACAGCGACCAGTCGGCCTCGCCGTGCGGATCGCTCGTGCCGGTGCGCGCGAGCTTGAGCTCGGTGTTGCGGTGACCCATGCCGTCATCGACGCCGACCGCGAGGTACGCGATCGCGGGGTAGCCGTCGCCATCGATCACCATCGACGAGTACTCGCCGTTGACGCCCATCGCCGCATCGACGACGTACGACGCCCACGGGCCGCCGGTCTTCGTCTCGTACGCGTACTTGAGCGCGCCCATGTCGCGGTCCTGGTACGAGATGCGCGCGATGTGGTTGTAGAGCGCGATCGACGTCCACGCGCCGACGTTGGGGCCCGCGTCCTCGACGCCGCCGCGATAGCCCGACGGATCGTGCGTCGGCTGGGCATCGGTCGGGATGCCGTCGACGGCCGTGTACTGGAGGTTCATCGGATCGGTCGCATCGACCGCGACGAGATCGCCGAGGATCTGATCGTAGGTCGCGACCATCACGCGCTTGTCGTCGCCGGCGATCGACGTCCACCGGCCGACCGCACCGCGCTGCACGTCGCCCGGCGCGCACGCCTGGCTGCCGCACGGATGCGAGCCGCAGCTGCAGCCCGGCAGGCACGCGAGCGCGGTCGCCCACACGAGCGCGCCCATGCGGCGCACGCCACGGCGCAGGCGGCGACCGCCGAGCAGGAAGATGCCGAACAGCAGCGCGAACGGCACCGCCGTCGTCGGCGAGCCGCCGGCGTCACACGCGCAACCGGTCGCACCGGACTGGCCGTGGAAGCCGTTGACACCCTGGTTCTTCGCGACGAGCGGCGTGCCCATCTCGACGGCGAGCGTCGTCGGCTCGGGATCCGTCGTCTCGGGGTGGCCGACCTGACGCGCGCGCACCGTGATGTGGTGCGTGCCGACGAGCTTGAGCACGTTGTTGTCGAGCACCGGGTGCGGGTTGCGGCTCCAGATCGACCACCAGCCCTCGTCGAGCTGATACGACCACTCGAGGTCGGAGGCGTCGCCGCCGAGCGCGAGCGTGACCGTGTCCTTCGTCGTCGCGGTGACCGCGGCGGTCGTCGTCACCGTGCGCGCGGCCATCGCCGGCGCGTGGTTCGCGAAGATGGCGCGGAAGTCGG
>JAFAOG010000525.1 GCA_019237945.1 Deltaproteobacteria bacterium
CCCAGGCCGGCGCGGGCACGGTGTTCCTCGACGAGATCGGCGAGATGCCGCTCGAGATGCAGGTCAAGCTGCTGCGCGTGCTGCAGGACCACCGCGTGCGGCCGGTCGGCGGCGACGAGGAAGAGCCGTTCCACGCGCGCGTGCTGACCGCGACGAATCGCGATCTCGAGCACGAGATCAACGAGAAGCGGTTCCGCGAGGACCTCTACTACCGGATCAACGTCGTCGGCATCAACGTGCCTCCGCTGCGCTCGCGCGGCAACGACATCCTCGTGCTCGCGCAGTTCTTCCTCGACCAGATCGCGAAGCGCATCAAGAAGCCCGTGCAGGGCATCTCGGCGCCCGCGGCGCGGCTGCTGATGAGCTACGACTGGCCGGGCAACGTGCGCGAGCTCGAGAACTGCATGGAGCGCGCGGTCGCGCTGAGCCGGCTCGACGAGATCACGATCGATGATCTTCCCGAGAAGCTGCAGCAGCACGAGAAGCAGCGCGTCGTGATCTCGACGGCATCGCCCTCGGAGCTGATCACGCTCGACGAGATGGAGCGCCGCTACGTGCGCCAGGTGCTCGGCGCCGTCGCGGGCAACAAGACGCACGCCGCGAAGATCCTCGGGATCGATCGGCGGTCGCTTTACAGGCGACTCGAGCCGAGCGAGAAGGCGGCGGAAGATTCCCAGCCGCCTCCGCTGTCGGATGAACCGCCTAGCGGCGGATAGCGGCGCACTGCGGATCGAGCGTCGGGATCGAGTCGTCGACGAGCTGACGGCCGCGCGCATCGAGCAGCGTGATGTGGCAGTCGCCGGCGACGACGGTCTGCGCGATGTCGGCCGCCTCGAACGTGCCCGCCGCGATGCCTTCGCTCGTCGCGATCGAGAACGAGCCGGGGCCGGCCGCGACGGCGCGCACGGTGTACTCGGGCTTCGTCATGTTCGGCCAGCCCTGCGACGCGGGCGTGACGTCGGCGTTGTCGGCGGCCGCCGAGAAGCCGACCGAGACGTCGCTCGGGATCGTGATCGTCAGCGTGCCGCCCGTCGCGACGAGCGTGCCGTCCTGATCGAACGCGATCGGCGTGGTCGGCGAAGCGGGCTCGGGCGAGCGATCGACATCGGCGGCGCACGCGGCGAGCAGGACCAGCGGAAGAGCTTTCGTTAGCATGCCCCTCCGATGATCCAAGCGGCGGGCCAGGTGCAAGCCGGCGAAACCAGCGGCGGGGCGCGGCGTCGACGGTAACGATTCGTTACCGGGCCGCGCTCGGATCGATCGGAAGGAGCTGCCTGAGTTGCCAGGCTTGTGCGACGAGCTGGTGCTGCGCCTTGCGGTGGGCGCGGCCGAGCACGGTCGACTGAACGCCCGCCATCACGACCGCCGCGAGGCTCGCGACGATCATCAGTCCGATCGCGGCGCTCGAGTCGAGGGCGATCGCGCCGCCGTGGATCGCGAGGCCCGTGTGATCGATCGTCCACGTCGCCGGCAAGATGTGCGCGACCTCGAGGCCGATCGGCAGGAGCCAGCCGCCGAGCATCGTCGCGAGCAACACCGCCGGTCGTTCGAGGAACGCGGGGTACGTGATCACGCTGGCCGTGACGAAGCTGACGAGCGCGGGCACGAACGTGAACGGCCCCGCGAGCCGCGCGAGCATCACGACAATCACGGCGTTGCCGATCCCGTACGCGACCATCCACCGCCACGAGCGCTCGGGCTCGCGCATCAACCGGTACGCGGCGAGCGCCATCGCGAGCGCGGCGACGCCGGCGCCGATCACGACGGGCCACGCGAGCACGCGCGTGAACACGACGCAGGGAAGCAACGCCGCGATCAAGAGGTAGCCGGGCAGGGCGGCCTTCGCGTGGCGCGAGACGTCGGTGCGATCGGAATCGTCGAGCGCGGCCTGCAGCGCGGGCGGCGGCTCGGGCGGCGGCTGCAGCATCAGCGTGGTGACGAGCTCGGCGGCGCCGGTGCAGCGCGGATCGAGCGCGAGGGCCTGGCTCGCGCCGCGCATCGCATCGCCGCGGGCGTTGCGCGAGTGGGCCGAGCGCGCGAACGTCAGTAGCTCCTCGGCGAGGGCGCGGCGGCGCGCGAGATCGCGATCGCCGTCCATGTATTGCTCGATGCGGTCGGCGCACGCGCGTGCGGTCGGCCGCTTCTCGGGGACGACATTCAACATCTGCGCGCACAGCGCGTCGAGCTCGAGCGGCCTGGCCTCGCCGAGGATCTCGCCGAGGATCTTGCCGAGCGCGTAGATGTCGGCGGGGGGCTCGACGTGCGCCGTGTAGCGCTGCTCGGGTGCCATGTACTTCGGCGTGCCGAGGAGCACGTCCTCCTCGGGGATGCGCTCGAGCGCGTCGTGATCGTCGAGCTCGCGCGCGACACCCCAGTCGATCACGTAGACCTCGCCGAACTCGCCGAGCATGATGTTCGACGGCTTGAGATCACAATGCACGACGCCGCGCGAGTGCGCGTAGTCGATGGCGCGGCACACGTCGGCGAATGCGCGCAGCATGCGCTCGCGCGTCGCGATGCCGATCAGCTCGTTGAGCGCCTTGCCGGCGAGCCGCTTCATCGTGAAGTACGGCCTCCCCTCATCGTCCTTCGCGAGCTCGTACACCGGCGCGATCGCGGGATGCTCGAGCCGCGCCTGGATCCGCGCTTCGCGCAGGAAGCGGGCGACCTCGGCCTCGTCGGGCACCGAGGTGCGCAGCCGCTTCATCGCGACGTCGCGCCCCATCTTCTTGTCAAACGCGACGTAGACCTCGCCGACGCCGCCCTTGCCGATCAGCTCGCCGAGCGCGTACTGGCCCGACAGCGTCGTCGGATCGTCGGCGATCAGCGAGCCGGCTCGCGTCCGCTGGGAGTACTGCAACGTCGGAGGATCGTCCTTGGCACCGCCGCCCATGCCTCCATCGTCTATTGCCGCGCGATGCGGCGCAACGATGCGTCGACGGGAACGAGCAGCACCGACAGCAGCAGCAGCCATGCGGCAAGCGGCGTCGACGTCGGGACCGCGCGGCCGCTCGATGCGATCGACGTCGGGGCAACCTGGCCGCCCGTCGCCTTCGCGAGCTTCGCAAGGCCCGCCGTGTCGGGGCCGCGATCTCGGAGCTCGGTGCTCTCGGGCCGCACGAGCGTGCGCGTCGCCGTGACGTGACCCTTGTCATCGACGAGCTCGACGGTCGGCTCGCCGCCAATCGGCAGCGGCGCCTCGTAGACACCGGGCTCGGTGACATGGAGCGGAAGCTCGCGCGTCGCGCCGTGCTCGGTGACGCGGACCTTCGGGACGTTCGTCGTGTTGCGGCGCACGACGCGCACCGTCGCCTGATCGCCGCGGATATCCGCTTCGATCGCGGCCGCATCGCCTTCGCGGCGGCGCAGCGCGGCGCGGGCCATCTGCGTCCAGAACCGCGAGTAGCCGGGCCACGCGAGCCAGTCGTGCGCCCACCGCGGGCCGGCGTCGCTCGCCCACACGCTGACCTCGCCGAGGCCGTACGGCCAGCGCGTCAGGATCGGGTTGCCCTCGCGATCGTCGACGAGGACGACTTGCGCGGCCGGGCGCGCCTTGAGCTCCTGGAAGCCATGCAGCGGCGGCGCCGCCTCCATGTCGACGCCGTCGAGCGCGCCGAGATGGCCGGTGACCTTGAGGTGGAAGTCTTCCTCGCGCGCGTGGTTGTCGAGCAGGCGCCGCGCATCCTGGACGAACAGGCCGCGCAGCTGCTTCGCATCGGTCGTGCGGTAGTAGCGGCCGCCGCCGACCGCCGCGAGCTCGCGCAAGAAGTCCGTGTCGTCCTCGTCGTCGGTGTACGTCGCGTAGTTGAACGCGCCGTCGCGACCGTCGCCGACGCCGATCACCGAGAGCGTCGTGCCGCTCTCGCGGAGCTGCTTCGCGATGTCGAAGCTGTTCGCGCGCGAGGCAGGCCAGCCGGAGAAACTGTCGCCGTAGTCGATACCCTTGACCTGCTCGGCGGCGTCGGTCGTGTCGGAGAACAGGATCACGTGCTTGAGCGGCGAGCTCGACTTCTCGAGCGCCTTCTGTGCCGCGAGCAGGCCGGTGTAGACGAAGATGCCATCGCCACCGACGGGAATCGCGCGGACCTTCGCTTCGAGCGCGGCGGAGTCGGAGCCAATCGTGCGCACCGGGACGACCCAGTGCACGGTATCCTCGACGCTCTCGACGCCGACCTTGTCGAACGAGCGCAGCAGGCGGATCACGGCGCTGGCGCCCTCGGAGGCGAGCGCGAGCTTCGTGCGCCCGCCGACCTGCTCGCCCATCGAGCCGGACTGATCGAGCACGACGATCACGGTCGCCGAGCTGTCGAGCTCCGGCGTCATCGGCTCGATCTCGACTGGCAGTGCATCGGCGAGCCGGTTCTGCGCGTAGTTGCCGTCGAGCGCCGACGGACCGCCCATGACGATGAGACCGCCGCCGTCGTTGACCCACTTGACCAGCTTCTCACCGAGCTCGTCGTCGATCACGCCGGTGCCGAGGCCTGCGCGCACGGGCGCGTTCGCGAGGATGATCAGGTCGGCGTCGTCGAGGTTCGGCGTCGGGCCGTCGTCGGCCGCCTGGATCACGGTCACCTTCATCTGCTCCGCCTCGAGCGCCTTCTTCAGCGGATCGGCGCCGCCCTCGTCGCCGTCGAGGATGATCACGTGCGGCGGGCGCTCGACGACCAGGCGCGAGCTCGTCGCGTCGTTACCGGGGTCGGCATCGGTGCCGTTCACGGTGAGCTTCGCATCGACGGACACGACGCCGGGATTGACACTCGGCGGTAGCGCGTACGTGAACGGAACGTCGACGTGGCCGCCGTCGAGGGCGACCTGCTGCGTCGCGACGGTGGCGCCCGCGATCGAGACCGTGACCGTGCCGGTGCCGTGCACGCCGCCGCTGTCGACGTCGATGTGTCCCTTGACGGTGGCGCCCGCGCGAACGCGGCCTTCGTCATCGAGCGCGATCGCGGCGACCGCCGGGTCGCCCTGCACGCCGGCCGTCGGCACGACGCTGACCGGGATGCCGCGCGCGACGGCCTGACCGGTCGCGAGCGCGAGGTCGCCGTCGGTGGCGCGGCCGTCGCCGAGCATCACGAGGTGGCCGCCGGCGCCGGGCGGAATCAGCCCGAGGCCGAGCCGCATCGCGGCCGCCACGTCGGTCGCGTCGCGCATGCCCGGCGCGGTGCTGCGCAGCTGCGCGGGCGGCGTCCACGGATCGCCGGGCGCGATCGCGACCTCGGCGGTGCCGTCGAACTGGATCACGGCCGCGTGCTCGTCGTCGCCGAGCGATGCGCGCAGATCGGCGGCCTGCTTCCACGCCTTCGCGAGCGCATCGTCGGAGACCGACGCCGAGCGGTCGATCAGGAACACGACGGTCGTGTCGTGGCGATGACCCGCCCACCGAGGCTCGGCCGCCGCGAACGACAGCGCGATGACGAGCGCGAGGCGCACGGCGACCGCGACGACGCGGCGACGAGTCGTGGCCGGCCAGCGGCGGCGCGCATCGAGCGCGGCGAGCGCGAGGCCCGGGATCACGAGCAACAGCCACAGCGGATGCTCGAAGCTCATACCTGCTCCTTGCGCCGCACGGCGAGCGCCTGCTCGAGGACGAGCAGCAGCAGCGCGACGATCACGGCGAGCCGCGCGAGCCACGGAGCATCGCTCCACCGGCTCGGGGTCGACACGGCCGTGCCGGGCAGCGCCCGCGGTGCGTTCTGCGTCTCGGCGACGCTGAGCACGCCGCGCGGCGGCTCGGTCTTGCTGTCGGGGGCGCTCCAGTCGACGAAGTTCGCCATCAAGTTCGGGAACGCGGCGCGCAGCGTGAGGTCCGTATCGTCGACGGAGAATCCCGTCTCGACGAGCTCGCGGTTGCCCCACGGCGCCATCGCGATCATCGGGCCGGAGGCGCTGTCGGCGATCGCATGACCGCCGGTGACGACGTTCGCGTTCGTGATGATCAGGTCGCGGAGATCGACGTAGCGGAAGTACGGCGCGTCGTAGTCCCAGCGCACGATGCCCTTCGACGTCGCCTTGTCGCCGAGCGAAAGCGGCGAGCCGGCGATCGGTACACCAAGCGCGACGACGTGCGTGGCCGGTGGCAGCGCGGCCCCCGGTGCATCTTCGACGACGATCAGGTCATGGGCGGCCGAGGGCAGGGCGCCCGGCTTTGCGACATCGAGCGCGACGCGCGGATGGACGCGCAGCGCCTCGGCGGTCAGGCTCTGCGGCTTGCTCGTGACGAGCAACACCGACACCGGGCCATCGCTGGCGAGCGGCGCCTCGGCGCGATCGTCGAGCGCGAGCGAATCGCCGCCCTGGATCGTCGCGACGAGCAGGTGCCCGCGATCGATCGTCTCGCGCACCGTGCGCTCGGCCTGGCCGGAGGCGGGGATGTCGAACGCGATCACGTCGACGATCGCGCCGTCCGCCGTCAGCGTCACGTCGAGCTTTTGCGGCTTCGTCGCCGCGACCGCGAGATGCACGTCGTACGTGCCGAGGCCGTCGATCGAGCGCGCCGACAGCCCGGCGATGCCCGCGTTCGCGGCCGCATGCCCGACCGGCAAGGCCTGCACGCGGCACTTCGTCGGCGGAACGGTGACGCCGCCATCGGACGCGATCACGATCGACGTGCGCTGATCGTCGCGGCACAGGCCGTCGGCGAGCGAGAACGCCATCGCGTCGTCGCGGTTGTCGCCGCCGGCGCCGCGCCGCACGACCGCATCGATCGCGGCGAGCACGTCGGCGTGGTGCCGCGTCGGGGCGACCTCGATCGCCGGCGAGCCGCCCGCCGTCACGAGCGCGACCTCGTCGTCGTCGCCGGTGCGCTCGACGACGCCCTTCGCTGCCTCGGCCGCCTCCGCGAGGCGGTCGATCGTGCCGCCGCCTTCACGCGTCGCCATGCTGGCCGAGCGGTCGAGCACGACGATCACGCGAGCGCCGTGCTGCGACGAGCCGTGCGGCCCGACGAGCGCGAACAGCGCCGCGAGCAGCGCGATCAGCATCAGCGCGAGCGACAGCCGGTGCCGCAGCTTGCTGCGCGCGCGGTGCGACGCAGGACGCGCATCCTTGATCGCGCGGAACAGGATCGCGCTCGACATCGCGCGCTTCGTGCGATGCAAGCGATGCAGGTACGCGAGCACGACCGGCGCGGCGAGCGCCGCGAGCGGCAGGGCCCACGGATGCGAGAACGTCATTGGCCGCCCTCCCTGTCGCTACGCTCCAGGTCCGTCATCGCCCGCCTCCGCGCGCCGCCTCGGTCACGCCGCGGCGCCGCAGGTCATCGCCCATCAGCGCACGCGCCGGAACGGTCGTGAACGCGGGCGCATAGAGGATGCCGAGCTCCTTGCAGCGCGTCTCGATCTCCGAGCGCCACCGCGCGAGCTCCGCCTCGTAGCCCTTCTTGTCGCCGCGCACCGGAACTTCTTCGCCGGTCTCGCTGTCGACGAGCACGGCCTCCTCGAGGTTCGGCGCGAGCTCGGAGTCGCCCAGCACGTGGAGCAGCACCGGGCGGCGCGCGAGGGCGGCCAATCGGCGCAGCGTCGCTTCGCGCACGTCGGGCTCGACGAGCAGATCGGTCAGCAGCACGGCGTGATCGCCGCGGCCGCGGTCCGCTTCCTGCGCGAGCGATGCCGGGAGATCCGCGACGCCGGTCGGCTCGACGCGCTCGAGCGCATCCACGATCGTCGGCAGCGCGCCGAGATGATCGCCCTTCGCCCGTCCGCCACCGGCGACGACGACGCGCACGCGTTCGCGCGCCCGCAGCGCCAAAAACGACAGGCAGCACGCGAGCTCGCCGGCGTGGTCGAGCTTGCGCGGCGTGCCGAAGCCCATCGAGGCACTCGCGTCGACGACGACGATGATCGACAGGTCGCGATCCTCGTGGAACAGCCGCACGAGCACGGCGTCGAGACGCGAGAAGATGTTCCAGTCGACGAGCCGCAGGTCATCGCCGGGCACGTACGGCCGGAAGTCGGCGATGTCGAGCCCGCGACCGCGTGCGCGCGACCGGCGATCGCCGGGACGGATGCTCGCCGACGGCTTGGGGGCCGCGACGCGCAGGGTCTCCAGCGCGCCGAAGATGGTGCGGTCGATGCGCATCAGAGCGTCGCCAGCACATCCGCGACGAGCGAGTCCGCGGTCACGCCATCGAGCGTCGCGTCGAATCCGAGGATCATGCGGTGGCGCAGCACCGGCGTCGCGATCGCGCGCAGGTCTTCGACGCCCACGTGCGCGCGCCCCGCGAGCAGCGCATTCGCGCGCCCGGCGAGCAGCAGCGCCTGCATCGCGCGCGGGCTCGCGCCGAACCGCACGAACTTCTTCACGCGCTCCGGCGACATGTTGTGCTCGGGGTGCGTCGCCATCGTGATGTGCGCCGCGACATCGGCCACATGCGGCGCGACGACGATCTGCCTCACGAGCCGCTGCATCGCGAGCAGTTCCTCGCGCGACATCACGCGCTCCGCGCTCGCCGTCGACACGCCCGTCGTCGACACGCCGATCGAGCGCAGCACCTCGAGCGTGGGAAAGCCGACGACCGCCTTGAGCAGAAAGCGATCGAGCTGCGCCTCGGGCAGCGGATACGTGCCTTCCGTCTCGATCGGGTTCTGCGTCGCGATCACGCAGAACGGCTCTGCGAGCACGTGCCGCGAGCCCGCGACCGTCACCGCGTGCTCCTGCATCGCCTCGAGCAGCGCGGACTGCGTCTTCGGCGTCGCGCGGTTGATCTCGTCGGCGAGCACCAGGTTCGCGAAGATCGGGCCGCGCCGGAACTCGAGCGACGAGCGCCCAGCGTCATCGCGCATCAGCACGGTCGTGCCGGTGATGTCGGCGGGCATGAGGTCGGGCGTGAACTGGATGCGCGACGAGGTGATCTCGACCGCGTCGGCGAGCGTGCGCACGAGCAGCGTCTTGCCGAGGCCGGGCTGGCCTTCGAGCAGCACGTTGCCGCCGCCGAGCAGGCCGATGAGGACCTCGCGGCACAGCTGTTCCTGCCCGAGCACGACCTTGCCGAGCTCGGCAAGGACGGTCTGCAGCTTGCTGGTGGAGGCCTGGAGCACGCCTTCGTCGACGAAGGTGGCAGGAGAGAGCACGGCTAGCTCGGTCATGGTTCCTCTCGGGTGCGGAGCGCTTCGAAGTAGCGCTGGATGAAGTCACGACGCGTGAGCGGAATTTCATCGCGATGCATCGTTGCCTCTGCGACAGCGGCATACCGGTCGCGAATCGTCTGGAACGCGGTCGGCGTGTGGTCACCGCTCGAGTGCTCCCGGATCGCGCGGATGATGCCGTCGGGCGTTGCCGGCGGCGGCTGGTCGGTCTTGACCTCCTCCGCCATCACCGTCTCCGGCGCCTGCGCACCCGACGGCGAGCTCCCCTTCATGCCGCTCGTGCCCGACGAGCCGTGCTGATCGCTCGTGCCCTGCTGCAGCACGCTCAGGTGGTTGCCGCCATCCTGAGGTGGCCCGCTGCCCGGCTGCGGCGATCCGTTGCCCGGCATCTGCCCCATGCCCGGCATCTGCCCCATGCCCGTCCCCGGCGCCTTGCCGTCGCCCGGCGACTTGCCATCGCCCGGCATCTTGCCCATGCCCGCCATCTTCCCGGTGCCGCTGCCCGGCTTCGGCGCGCCCGACGGCGACTTGCCGCTCGCCGCATCGCGCGCCGCCTGCGCCGCCGCATCGCGCGCCTCTTGCTCGGTCATCGGCCGCGTGGAGCCCGGCGACGGCGAGCCGTTCATCGCCGTGCGCGTCGCGCTGCGCAGGTCACTGAGCGCACGCCGCGCCGCCGCGAGCTGCGCCGCCCGCGGATCCATCGCGCCCGGCTTCGCACCCTTGCTCAGCGACGACAGCGAGCTGCGCGCGCCGTCCATATCGCCGTTCTTCATCGATTCGCCCGCCTGCGCGAGCTGCTCGAGCCGCTGGCTCGCGGAGTCGCCGCTGCCCGCTGCCCCCCACGGATCGCCTGCCTTCGCCGCTGCCTGTTTCACCATTTCTCCGAGTGCGGCTCCGCCATCCTGCGCAGAGCTGGCGCGCTTCATCAGCTCACGCGACAGCTGCTGGACGCGCGATGCGTCACCTGCTTTGGCCGCACTCGCGAGCTGATCCGCGAGCTGCTCCGAGCTCAGCTTCTCGAGCTCCTCGCTCCTGGATGCCGCGATGTGCGGAGCTGCCTCGTCGAGCAGCCTCGAAGCCTCCGACAACGCGCTGAGCGCTTCGGTTCCGGTTTTCGCGCTCGCCGCGCGCTTGAGCGCATCCTTCGCTTTCTTCAGCTGTTCCTTGACGTCGGCCGACATCGACTTGTCGCTCGCCAAGGCATCGACAGCCTTTTCGATTTCTTCGGCCTTCGCGCGCGCCTTCTCGGTCAGCGCATCGCTGGGCTTCGCCGCCTCGCCCTGACGCGGGCTCGTGCACCACATCAGGGCGGTGACGGCCATGGCGGCGACGCCCAGTGGGCTCGTGCGCAGGCGCAGCGGTGCAATCGCGCCCTCCGCGATCTTCGGGACGAAGTCCTTCGCCCGCGCGACGACGATTTGCTCGACCTCACTCGGCTCGCGCTTCGCCTCGATCGCGACCGCTGTGCGCAGGAGGTCCGCCGTGCGGTGGTGATCGTCGAGCACGCGCGCGATCCCAGCCGGTCCGACCCACACGCGCCTGAGCCGGTGGATGACGAGCCACGTGACACCGCCCGTCGCCGCGGCACCGACGCACACCGCGCCGGCAACACGGCCACGCAGCAGCGCGAGCACGACCAGCGCGGCTCCCGCGGCAATCCAGGGCAACGCGCGGGCAATGGCCTCGACGGCGCGACGCCGGTTCGATCGACGCGCGTAACGAACGAGCGATAGGGTGACGGTCGACGATCCGGTCATCGGTCCTCCCGCCGTGGACGTGGGCAAATGCCCTGCGGTTGCATGCAACGCATGAGAAGGCCGATCGGGTTAACGACGTCGGCGGCCCCCCTATTTCGCTGGCACCCCGACTGCAAACCGCTCCCGGTATGCGCGGGAGGATCCGCACGGTGCTACAGGTCGCACCCGAGGTGATCGACGTGCTCAACGACCTGATCCGGCACGAGGATCAGTACGACCACGCCCGGGCGCTCGCGCAGCTGGTCGGCGAGCTCGGTGGCCAGGCCGACACCCCGCTTGGCGGCGACAGTGCGATCGTGGCCCGGTACGAGCGGGCGCTCACCCGCGACCTGCCGCCGACCGTGCTCGATGCGCTGCGCAGAAATCTCGAAGCGAAGCGCCGCTAGCTACTGCGCGACGTAGCCGATCCACTGCGAGACGGTGCCCGCGGCGGTCTTCGTGCTCAGCGTGAAGATGCTGCCAGGTGAACCCTGGGCCGGGGCGGTCGCACGCGTGACGGTCAGGTGGAGCTTGTCGCCGTTCTTGCCGCTCGACTTGTCCCACGTGAACGTCAGCTCGGCCGGGCCGCCGGACAGCGCGGCCGAGTCGTCGACCTGGATGTCGAACGCGTCGGGCGTCGGCGTGTCGCTGAACACGTCGACCTCGATCGTCTTGCTGGCGCCGACCGCGAGCTTCAGCGCCTTCGTCGTGCGCGGGCCGGTGAAGCCATCGATCGACACCGGGTCGGTGAAGACCGGCGCGGCCGAGATGTACGTCGTCGCGGGCGCCGGCACGCACGGATCGTGGCCCGCCTTCGCCGCCGCGTTCGACCACGTGCGCTGCACCATGTAGCCGCTCGGATCGCGGATGTACGCGGTGTCGAGGTACTCGCACAGATCGCCGACTTCGGCGCCAGGCATGATCGCGAGGATCGCGTGGTCGTCATCGACGTCGCCGAACGCCGGCGTCGTCTCGACGCGCGGATCGGTGACTGCTTCGAGCAGCTCGTGGGAGAAGCTGATCGTCAGCTCGTCGAGCTTGGTCTGCGCGTGATCGAACTGCGGCGAGGGCTCGCAGCGCGGCATCAGCGCGTAGACGAGCGAGTTTCCGTGCGAGTCCACACCTTCGTCGTGGAATGCGCCGTACGCCTCGCAGCTGTTGCCTTGCTGGCCGCCGAGCACGACGCCATCGCCGAGGAACAGCGAGTAGATCGTGTTCGGATCCGCCGTCGGCACGTGCTGCGTCATCCACTGCGGCAACACGTCATCGGTCGCGGGCGGCGCGTCGTGCACGATGATCGTCGGCAGCACGACCGGCGCACCGACGCCGTACTCGCTCGCGGCGGTCGTCCAGTACTGCGACACGGCGATCTTCGCGAGGAAGTCCTCGACCTGCGCTTGCAGCGGATCGTTCGCGAAGAAGATCGGCTGGATCTTCGGCTGCGCGAGCACGCCGCCTCCGAGGTCCACGAGCTGCGGCACCGAGCTCGGCACCGCCTCCTTCCACGGCGCCGTCGTTCCGGCATCGGGACCGACCTCGGTCGAGCCCTGGATGTTGTCTCCGCAGCCCACGAGCACGAACAGCACCGCAGCCAGCTTCTTCATGAGCCTATTAGCGCCGCCTACATGCCGGATGTCTCTGGACAATCCCTCACAGGCCGAGCTGCGCAAGCTGTGTAACCGTCGCAGGCTAGCCGCGTAGCCATCACATGATGCGCACTCTCTCGCTCACCACGTTTGCCACGCTGCTCGCTCTGGCCACCGCCGCTCACGCCGAGCCCAAACGCGAGACCGCGGTTGTTGCCGGCGGCTGCTTCTGGGGCATGGAGAATGTGATGCGCAAGGCGCCCGGCATCGTCTCGATCGAGGTCGGCTACGCCGGCGGCGCGCGAACCGACGTCAAGTACGAGGACGTCGAGACCGGCAAGACGGGGCACGCGGAGAGCGTGCGCATCGTCTTCGATCCGAGCGTGATCTCGTATCAGGACCTGCTGCTCCACTACTTCTTCCGCGGCCACGATCCGACGATGCTCGATCACCAGAACAACGACTGGGGCCCGCAGTACCGCTCGGAGATCTTCACGACGACGCCGGAGCAGGCGCGCATCGCCCAGGCCGTCAAGCTGCGCGTCGCGGTCAGTGGCAAGTGGCACAAGCCGATCGTCACGCGCATCGAGCCGATGACGACGTTCGTGCGCGCCGAGGACTATCACCAGGACTACCTGGTCAGGAACCCGCACGGCTACAACGACCACTACCTCCGCGACTTCGACTTCTGAGCTACGCTGCGCGCCATGTCGCTGAAGGTGATCGGTTCCGGCATGGGACGGACGGGCACGCACTCGCTCAAGCTCGCGCTCGAGAAGCTGCTCGGGCAGCCCTGCTACCACATGGTCGAGGTGTTCCCGCGGCCGCATCACTTCAAGCTGTGGACGGCTGTGTCGCGCGGCGAGAAGATCGACTGGCACGCGCTGTTCGACGGCTTCGGCGCCGCGGTCGACTGGCCCGCCGCCGCATTCTGGGAGGAGATCAGCGCGGCGTTCCCCGAGGCGATCATCCTGCACAGCGAGCGCAGCTCGTCGGAGTCGTGGTGGAAGAGCGCGTCGGAGACGATCTTCGCCAAGCGCGAAGGCGGCCCGCCGCCGCCGATGAAGGAGATGCTCGAGGCGCTGATGGGCGCGCGGTTCACGCCGCACATCCACGACAAGGCCGCCGCGATCGCCGCCTACGAGCGCAACAACGCGCACGTCCACGCGACCGCGCCGAAGAACCGGCTCGTCATGTGGAAGCCGGGCGACGGCTGGGCGCCGATCTGCAAGGCACTGAGCCTGCCGGTGCCGAGCGAGCCGTTCCCGCACGTCAACACGACCGACGAGTTCAACGCGCGGATCGGCGGCGGAATGTCGAACCTACTTCCGAAGCACTGAGTCGAACGCGGCGAGCATCGTCTCGAAGTGCCGCTCGGCGCACGCGGCGTCGTAGACCGGCGTGTCGGGCATCGTCCAGCCGTGCTTCGCGGGGTACGTCTCGATCGTGTGCGCGACGCCGGCCTTCGTCAGCGCCTCGTCGAGCCGCTGCTTCTGCTCCTCGGGGAACGACGGATCCTCGCTCGCGCCGCCGACGTAGACCTTCGCCTTGATCTTGTCGGCGAGCTTGTGCGGTGAGTCGGGCGCGTCGGTCGCGATGTTGCCCGGGTGATACGAGGTGGTCGCGGCGACGCGATCGGGAAAGTGACCGGCGGCGGCGAGTGCGAGGCGGCCGCCCATGCAGTAGCCGGTGATGCCGACCTTCGTGCCGGCGACGTCGCCACGCGAGTCGAGGTACGCGAGGTACGCCTCCATGTCGCTCATCACCTTGTCGGTCGAGGCGGCGACCATCATCTTCTCGAACCACTGCTTGCGCTTCTCGGGGTCCGCGAACATCGACATGTGCGCGCGCTCGTAGGGCCGCGCTCGATAGAAAAGATCCGGAGCGAGCACGACGTAGCCGTGCTTGGCGATGCGCTCGGCGATCTGCTCGATCGGCGGGCCGTAGCCGAGGCCGTCCATGTAGACGATGACGGCCGGGTACTTCGCCTGATCGTCGGGGCGGAACACGGCGGCGGGACAGGTCCCGTCGCGCGTCGTGATGTCGACGGTCGTCTTCATCCGCAGAGACTATCTCGCACGCGTCGTGATGGAACGCTCGTTGCTGCTGATGTTTGCGAAGGAGCGTTAAGGAGACAACCATGGACATTCAAACCCAAACAGAGGGTCCGGAGATCGCCGACGACCGCGCCCAGAGGCTCGCCAAGGGCCTCGGCGTGTTCTCGCTCGGTCTCGGATTGGCGGAGGTCGCCGCACCGCGCGCGCTCGCACGCCTGATCGGAGTGGATCAATCCGCCGCAACGCCGTGGATATTGCGTGCGCTCGGAGCACGCGAGATCGGACACGGCCTCGGAATCTTTGCGAGGCCCAAGAGCGTGTGGACGCGGCTGATCGGCGATGCGATCGACGTCGCGTACGTCGCCTGGGCATTCCGCGACGGCAAGCGCTCGCGGCTGTGGCCGACGATGGGGGCGCTCGCGGCCGTCGGCGCGCTCGACGTGCTGGCGACGCTGGCTGCCAAGCGCAGCGAATTCAGCAAGCCGGTGACGTCGTCGATGACGATCAACCGCAGCCCCGAGGAGTGCTATGCGCGGTGGCGCAACTTCTCGCAGCTGCCGCAGTTCATGCGGTATCTCGAGAGCGTCACCGAGCTCGACGAGCGCCGCAGCCACTGGGTCGCGAAGAGCCCGATCGGCGTGCTCGAATGGGATGCCGAGATCACGGCGGAGCTGCCCGGGCGCTCGATCGCCTGGCAGTCGGTGTCGCCGCACATGCCGCTGCGCGGCCGCGTGACGTTCGAAGCGGCCCCCGGCGGACGCGGCACCGAGATCTGCGTCGAGATGCAGACGGCGCCGTTCGCGAAGCTGTTCACGCGCGCGGAGGTCAACGGTGACCTGCGGCGCTTCAAGCAAGTGCTCGAGACCGGCGAGGTCGTCGTGTCGGATGCGACGAGCGTCCCCGGCCTGCACCCCGCGCAACCCGCACCACAAGGAGTCCGTCGATGAGAGCGAACTGCTGGATGGGCAAGAAAGACGTTCGCGTCGAGACTGTGCCCGACCCCAAGATCCTGAATTCGCGCGACGCGATCGTGAAGATCTCGTCGACGGCGATCTGCGGCTCCGATCTCCACCTGTTCAACGGGTTCATCCCGACGATGGAGAAGGGCGACATCATGGGCCACGAGTTCATGGGCGAGGTGATGGAGGTCGGCCGCGACGTCAAGAACCTCAAGGTCGGCGACCGCGTCGTCGTGCCGTTCCCGATCGCGTGCGGCGCTTGCGGCTCGTGTCTCGCGGGCCTGTACTCGTGCTGCGAGAACTCGAACCCGAACGCGTGGCTCGCCGAGAAGATGATGGGCCACTCGCCGTCGGGCGTGTTCGGCTACTCGCACATGCTCGGCGGCTTCGCCGGCGGGCAGGCGGAGTACGCGCGCGTGCCGTTCGCCGATGTCGGGCCGCTGAAGATCCCGAACGGCCTGACCGACGAGCAGGTGCTGTTCCTCAGCGACATCTTCCCGACCGGCTACATGGGCGCGGAGATGTGCGACATCAAGCCGGGGCAGGTCGTCGCGGTGTGGGGCGCGGGTCCGGTCGGTCAGTTCGCGATCGCGAGCGCCAAGATGCTCGGTGCCGAGCGCATCATCGCGATCGACCGCTTCCCGTATCGCCTCAACATGGCGCTCGAGAAGGCCGGCGCGACCGACATCCTCAACTACGAGGAGGTCAGCGTGCGCGAGGCGCTGCTCGAGCTGACCGGCGGCCGCGGCCCGGATGCGTGCATCGACGCCGTCGGCATGGAAGCGCACGGCCACGGCATCCCGTACGCGTACGACCGCGCGAAGCAGATGGCGCGGATCGACTTCGATCGGACGGTCGCGCTCCGCGAGGCGATCCTGAACTGCAAGAACGGCGGTGTCGTCTCGGTGATCGGCGTCTACGGCGGCTTCGTCGACAAGTTCCCGATGGGCTCGTTCATGAACCGCTCGCTGACGATGCGCACCGGCCAGTGCCACGTGCATCGCTACATGCAGCCGCTGCTGGAGCGAATCATGAACGGCGATCTCGATCCGACGTTCATCATCACGCACCGCATGCAGCTCGGCGACGCGCCGAAGGGCTACGACACGTTCCTCGCGAAGGAAGAGTCGTGCATGAAGGTCGTGCTCAAGGCATAGTCCCCGCCCCTTGGCTGCGATCGTCACGGCACAAGACCTCGTCAAGTCGTACGGCAACCGGCACGTCCTCCGCGGCGTGTCGTTTGCCGTTTCGGAGCGCGATCGCATCGGGCTGATCGGCGCGAACGGCGCGGGCAAGTCGACGCTGCTCAAGATCCTCGTCGACGAGGAGCGTGCCGACGAAGGCACGGTCACGTGGCGCAAGGGCCTCGTGCGCGAGTACGTGCCGCAGGAGCCGAAGCTGCCGCTCGGCGAGACGATCGCGGCGTTTCTGGCGCGCGCGGCCGATCACGAGGTCGCCACGGTCGCGGCCGCGCTGCAGCTGCCACCGCTCGCGTCGGTGATCGGCAACCTGTCGCTCGGCGAACGCCGCCGCGTCGCGCTGGCCCACGCGCTGCTCGGCCGACCCGACGTCCTGTGTCTCGACGAGCCGACGAATCACCTCGACGCGCGCACCGTCGAGTGGCTCGAGGGACGGCTCGCGGCGTGGTCGGGCGCGCTGATCGTCGTCACGCACGACCGCTACTTCCTCGATCGGGTCGCGACGCGGATCGTCGAGGTCGACCGCGGCAAGGCCTACGCCTACGAGGGCGATTACTCGGAGTTCTTGCTCGCGCAGGCGGACCGGCTCGCGGTCGAAGCGGAAGGCGAGCGCGTGCGCGCCGCGTTCGTGCGCCGCGAGATCGACTGGATCCGGCGCGGCCCGAAGGCGCGCACGACGAAGGCGAAGGCCCGCATCGATCGCTTCGACGCGGCGGTCGCGGCGGCCCCGACGTCGGATGATCGGCGCCCGACCACCGCGATGCTGCAGCTGCCGTCGGGGCCGCGGCTCGGTGGCACGATCGTCGAGCTCGATCACGTCACGAAGTCGCTCGGCGGCAAGCTGCTGTTCCGCGACCTGACGCTCGTCATGAAGCCCGGCGATCGGCTCGGCATCGTCGGCCCGAACGGCGCCGGCAAGACGACGCTGATCAAGACGATCCTCGGCCTCGTGCCGCCGGATGCGGGGCGCGTCATCGTCGGCGCGAACACGAAGCCGGCGTATCTCGAGCAGGGCCGCACCGAGCTGCGCGACGACCTGACCGTGCTCGAGGAGGTCGGCGACGGCAACGACTTCGTCGAGCTTCCCGACGAGCGGCTCCACGTGCGGTCGTTCCTGCGCCAGCTCGCGTTCCCCGACAACGTCGCCGATACCAAGATCGGCCAGCTCTCCGGCGGCGAGCGCAACCGCGTGCAGCTCGCGCGGCTGCTCCGGCGCGGCGGAAATCTGCTGGTACTCGACGAGCCGACGAACGACCTCGACCTGCCGACGCTCGCCGCGCTCGAGGACGGCCTGCTGCACTACAACGGCTGCGCGCTGATCGTGTCGCACGATCGGTGGTTCCTCGACCGCGTCGCGACCGGCATCCTCGCGTTCGACGGCGACGGCCAGGTCACGCTGTACGAGGGCAGCTACTCGTTCTACGTCGAGCGGCGTCCCGCGCCGGCTGCCGCCGACAAGCCCGTGGATGCGAAGCCGAAACCCGAGCGCGTGAAGCAGGCCGCTCCGCGCAAGCGCACGTTCAAGGAGAAGGCGGAGCTCGCGGGCATGGAGGGCGCGATCGAGGCCGCCGAGTCGCGGGTGCGCGAGCTCGAGGCGACGCTCTCCGATCCGGCGGTGTTCAAGGACCGCCCGACCGAGGTGCAGACGCTCGTCGCGGCGCTCGATGCGGCGCGTGCCGAGGTGGAGCGGCTGTTCGCGCGCTGGCAGGAGCTCGAGGCGATTCCCGAGGCCTAGCGCCCCGCCGGCGACGCGATCCTAAGCGCGCCATTCCAGGCGACGCCTTAGGCGAGAGTGGCCTCATCTCCCGCGGTGCTCCGCGCATGCCACGATCGGGTGTGGGGCTCACCAAGTACGGGCCAAAAGGCAACCTCTCGCCGTCGATCGGCGAGCCGTGCTCGCTGTGCGGGGTACCGTTTCGCGAGGGCGACTACACGACGATGATCCGCGCGACGCGCGACTCCAAGCACGGCAACGTCAACATCGAAGTCCACTGGGACTGCGCGACGAAGCCCGCCAGCTAGAACCCCGCGGGAGCACCCGAAGGGTGCGGGGCCCGCGCGGGTCTGAGCCAGCCCGCGCGGCGCGAAGGCGCCGACGAGCCGCAGGCTCGGGTCGCGCGAAGCGCGACAGCGGGCGCCGACTCAGAAGTCGAGCCAGCGGATGCGCGCGTCGTTGTGGCGCCAGCGGTGCAGCAGCGATGCGGGCGTGACGACCACCGTGAGTGCGGCGACCGCGAGCGGGAAGTACAGCTGGAATGCGGCCGCCCCGTCCTCGCCGTGCTTGACGCGCGCGACGACGAACGCGAACACGATCGCACCCGCGGTCGCCGCGAACGACGCGAGCACGTACGGCAGCACGAACGCCGCGTGACCGCTGCGATGCTTGCACCGCGGGCACGTCGCGAAGCGCAGTGTGCGCCGCACGTCGCGCGACGCGTTCTCTCTCGCGCGTTCCCGGGCGGTGCCGTCGCCCGCCAGGTGCGTGGAAACGCCGATCCCGACGCCCATCACCTCCGCGCGTTGCCAGTGACGGCAGCGCGGGCACGAGAACGTTCCGCGATCCTTCACCGTCGCCACCGTCTGCACACCGGCTTGCCCGAACATGGAACGGGCTCTTATCTCAAAGGTCCGACCAGTGGAAAGCGGGAATTGTCGACGGGATCGGGTTCTTTGGCGAAAAGTGGTCCGACCACATCTGGGGTCGGGGCGCGGTCAGTCCTCGACGCGCTCGATGTGGATCTTGGGGTCCTTCGGATCGGGCCGGCGAATCGCTTCGGCGAACGCATCGGCCGCGTCGGGCGCGATCTCGACGCGGGTCTCGCGCGTCAGCACCTGGATCTTGCCGATCGAGCGCTTCGTGATGTCGCCGCGGCGGCAGAGCAGCGGGATGATCCACTTCGGGTCGGCGTTCTTGCTGCGGCCGACGTTGATCGTGAACCACACGCCGCGGCCGTGCGGGGCGCCGCGCTCGCCGCGCTCGCCGCGCGAATGTTCGCCACGCTCGCCGCGAGGATGCTCGCCACGCTCGCCGCGCGGATGCTCGCTGCGCGGATGATCCGAGCGCGTCGGCCGGTCGCGGCGTGCGTCGGGACGGCGCGGCGGCTCGGCGCGGCCACGCTGCATCGACGGCGGCACGACGAGCTCCTCCGGCGCCGGGCGCGCCTCGCGGCGCAGGCGAACGAGCGCGGCGACGAGGTCATCGGGCGCGCGGTCCGCGAGCAGCAGGCGGGCGACGGCGCGGTCGTCGTCGTTGACGGCGTCGGCGAGCGCGCGGATCTCGAGGACGAGCTGGTCCTGATCGCGGACGCGGATGTCGTCGGACGACGGTGCGAGCTTCCATTGCGCCTGGACGTGCGCGGTGCTGAGCATGCGCTCGACGTAGCGGCGCGCGCCGTCGGGCACGACGAGGATCGCGAGGCCGTGCTTGCCCGCGCGACCGGTGCGGCCCGAGCGGTGGACGAGCGTCTGCGCGTTCTGCGGCAGGTCGGCGTGGATGACGAGGCCGAGGTCGGGCAGGTCGAGGCCGCGCGCGGCGACGTCGGTCGCGACGCACACGCGGGCCCGGCCGTCGCGCAGCGCCTGCAGCGCCGAGTTGCGCTCGCGCTGCGACAGCTCGCCCGAGAGCGCGGCGACCGAGAACCCACGCTCGGCGAGGTTCGCGGCGAGGTGCGTGACGCCGTCGCGGGTCTGGCAGAACACGAGCGCGCCCGGGGCATCGTGGTAGCGCAGCAGGTTGACGACGGCGAGGTCGCGCTGGCGCGGCACGATCGGAATCGCGTGGTACTCGATGTCGCGATGGCGATCGCCCTCGGCCGTCGCCGCGATGCGCACCGCCTTCTTCTGGTAGCGCTTCGCGAGCTGGGCGATGCCGTTGGGGATCGTCGCCGAGAACAGGAGCGTCAGCCGGTCTTCGGGCGCCGCCTCGAGCAGCTGCTCGAGGTCCTCGCGAAAGCCCATGTCGAGCATCTCGTCGGCCTCGTCGAGGACCACCGCGTCGATGCGCGCGAGCGACAGCGCGCCTCGCGACAGGTGATCGACGAGCCGGCCCGGAGTGCCGACGACGATGTGCACGCCGCGCGACAGCTGATGCGCCTCGCGCCGCGGGTCCATGCCGCCGACGCACGTCTCGACGCGCGCGCCGGTCTCCGCGAACAGCCATGCCAGCTCGCGGTGGACTTGCTGGGCGAGCTCGCGCGTCGGCGTGACGATCAGGGCGCGCGGAGCGCCGGGCGCGTCGAAGCGCTCCTTGTAGCCCTCGGCGTCGGGGCTCTCGCCGAGCAATCGACGCGCGAGCGCGAGGCCGAACGCGACGGTCTTTCCCGAGCCGGTCTGGGCGGAGACGAGCAGGTCGCGATCGGGCTCGGCCTCGAGCACGGCGGCTTGCACCGCGGTGGGCTCGGCGTAGTTGCGCGCGGCGAGCGCACGGCGAAGGCCGGGATGAGCAGTGGAGAACGGCAAGGCCGCGCACCCTAGCACCGCGCGCCGGCGATTGCTCGGGTTCTTTCAGGGGTTACCGGGGGCGTAGGCGCGCCGCGACGTGTGCCCGAGCCAGGCTGCAAACAGGGCGAGGCCGATCGCCATCATGATCACGCCGACCGGAATCCACATCAGCAGGCCGGCGCGCTCCTGATCGACGAGCGCATCGACGCCCCAGGCGGCGGTTGCAGTCGCGTGCGGCGCGTAGAGCGGGTGGTCGGCGAACGCGAGGATCGCGGCGAGCAGGCCGGAGTGGATCACGGTCAGGAACACGAACGCGACGGCAACGCCGTACCCGACGCGCCCGTAGCGGCCGTGGATCAGCGCCCACCAGAACAGCACCGCGGTCAGAAAGAACGACAGGTGCTGCACCGCGTGGATGCGCTCGTCGGCGAGTGCCGCATCGAACACCGCCGGCAGGTGCCACAGCCAGCGCACGAGCGCGTGCAGCACCAGCGCGACGACCGGCGAGGTCAGCACGTGCCATGCGCGCACCGGAGCGGGGCGCTGCAGCGTGCGGCCTGCGCGGACGCGCCACCGGCGCGGCAATGCCCACAGCGCCGGCGCCATCGGGCGGGCGAGCGCGATCAGCGGCGCCGCGACGACCATCAGCAGCTCGTGCTGCGCCATGTGCGCGGAGAACAGCACGTCGCTTGCGTGATCGAGCGGCGAGAGCAGGGCGAGCGCGCAGACGAGGATGCCGGCGTCGTACGCGAGCGTGCGCCAGAGCAACGCGCGGCGGCCGGCGCCCGAGACGCGATAGAGCCGGCGCACGCCGACGGAGTAGACGATCGTCGCCGCCGCGAGCCCCGCGATCACGAGCGGGTCGAACGTCCACCAGCGGATCCACGTCGACGCATCGGGCGCCGAGGCGAGCGGATGCATCGTCATGGCTCGGCCCCGGGCGCGAGCATCCACTTCGGCACGGCCATGCCGAGGATCACGAGCAGCGAGAACGCGGCGAGGAACACCGCCATGTGGGCGACGAAGCCCTGGTCGCGCTTGCGCCACGCGACGACGCCGGCCGCGGCCGCGACGAGCGCGCACCCGACCGAGATCACGTGGATCGACAGCGCGGGGCGATGGTTGTACGCGCCGGGCGTCAGCATCCAGCTCGCGATCAGATCGAAGAACCACGCGAGCGGTCCCGCGAACGCCGCTACCCACACGGCGCGATCCGGCTTCATGTTGCTCGCCTCGTCACCAGGATCTGCAGGAAGATCACGGCCCACGTCAGCACCGTGCCGGCGGCGACGAAGTACCAGAGCGGCGCGCCGACCTCGATGTCGCTGCGATGCTTCTGCTCGATCGGTCCGCGATACAGGATCGCCGTGAAGAAGCCGTTCTCGAACAGGCCGGTGATCTGGTGCGTCGACTGGATCACGAGCAGGCCCCACACGCACGACGCGTACGCGCCCGCGTCCCAGCGGAACGGCAGCATCGCGAATTCGAAGCCGCGCAGCACGGCACCCGCGACGCCGATCGCCGTCGAGGCGACCATGCCGATGCGCATGCCGCGCAGGTCGCCCTTGATCGCACTCTTCGACGCGACGTGCATCGGCCAGCAGCTGACGAGCCACAGCGCCATCTCGATCGTGCCGACGATCGCGAGCGAGCGCGCCGGCAGATCCGGCGGCCACGGGTCGACGCGATCCTGCACGTAGAAGTACGAGATCGTCATCAGCACGAGCATCGAGCCCTCGATCGCGATCGACAGCATCACGCCCCACCACAGGGGATCGCGATGTCCGAACGCCATCGTCGGCAGCTCGCTGACGTCGAGGGTCTTTCGCTTCATGGCGGGTTCTCCATGAACATCTCTTCGCGGTGCGGCGGCTTCGGCCAGAACCACTTGATCGCGGCCAGCGCGACGAGCACCGGCCCGACGAGGAACGCCCACGGCGTGAAGATGCCGGGGATGAACGTCACGGCCGTCGCGAGCGCCATCAAGAGCGGCGAGATCGCGGGGCCGGGCAGCTCGACGCGGTGATCCGGCTCGGCCGCGATCACGTGCGTGACGAGCATCTCGGGACGATCGGTGCGCAGGCCGGTGACGACGGCCTGATCCGGCTCGGCGGTCCACTTCGCGTACTGGTCGCGAACGGTCGGCAGGTACGCGAAGTTGTAGCGAGGCGGCGGCGACGACGTCGTCCATTCGAGGCCGTCGGCATTCCACGGGTCGTCGCCGGCGATCCGGCGCGACGTCAGCACGTTGATCAGCGTCAGCACGAAGCCGGCGCCGAGCACGAACGCGCCGATCGTCGAGACGAAGTTCAGCATGCCCCAGCCCGACGCGAAGTCGTACGTCCACATGCGGCGCGGCATGCCGTGGAGGCCGAGGATGTGCTGCGGGAAGAACGTCAGGTGAAAGCCGACGAGGACGAACAGGAAGCTCGCCTTGCCAAGCCGCTCGTCGAGCAGCTTGCCGGTCATCTTCGGGTACCAGTAGTAGACGGCGCCCATCAGCGGGAACACCGAGCCGCCGATCAGCACGTAGTGGAGGTGCGCGACGACGAAGAACGTGTCGTGGACCTGAAGGTCGAGCGGGACGGCCGCGAGGATCACGCCGGTGACGCCGCCGATCACGAACGTCGTGACGAAGCCGAGCACGAACAGCATCGCGGTCGTGAATTCGATGCGGCCGCGCCACAGCGTGCCGATCCAGATGAACATCTGCACGCCCGTCGGGATGACGATCAGCAGCGACGACGCCGTGAAGTAGCTCTGGCCGAGCTGCGGCAGCCCGGTCGCAAACATATGGTGGACCCACACGCCGAACGCGACGAACGCGGTGCCGATCAGCGCGAGCACCATCGGCAGGTACGAGAGCAGGCGCGTGCGCGTGAACGGCACCAGGATCGACGACACGAACCCGGTCGCCGGAATGAAGATGATGTAGACCTCGGGGTGGCCGAAGAACCAGAACAAGTGCTGCCAGAGCAGCGCGTCGCCCGCATGCTCGGTGTCGAAAAAGTGCGTGTTGACCAGGCGGTCGAGGATGAGTGCCGTG
>JAFAOG010000565.1 GCA_019237945.1 Deltaproteobacteria bacterium
GGAAGGGATAACCGCTGAAAGCATCTAAGCGGGAAGCCCCCCTCGAGATTAGGTTTCCCAAATGCCGTCAAGGCACCAGAAGACCCCGCGTAGACTACGCGGTTGATAGGCGCGATGTGGAAGTGCCGCAAGGCATGGAGCTAACGCGTACTAATCGGTCGGGCGGCTTGACCACCTATTTTTCCCGTCACGACGCGCGTGAGCGCGACGCGACAGCCACGCCAACCCGCAAGGGCGCGTGGCCCGGCTTTCAGCCACTACCACGTGGTTGGAGGTCCGCCGGGAGAAGGTCAAAGCCATCACCCCAATCGCAAACCTAGACACTTGTTGACGTCTCAGGACTCAACGATGTACACGATCGACGCGCTCACCCGAGCGCATTGTTGACCCGTTGGACACCATTCCAACCGGGCTTCGCACTTCGAATGTTTTTTCCTGGTGGCTACACCGGAGAGGTCACACCCGTTCCCATCCCGAACACGGAAGTTAAGCTCTCCAGGGCCGATGGTACTGTAGGGGCAACCCTGTGGGAGAGTAGGACGCTGCCGGGGTTTTGAGGGCTCGACGAAAGTCGGGCCCTCTTCTCTTTTTCGGCGCCGGCACGCCAGCGTACACTCGAGCTGATGAGGCCATGGCTCGAGCTCGTGCCGCTGCTGAACCGGGCCGTCGAGCCGGTGCCAGATGGCGCTGGCCTACATGGCGTGGCGGTGCTCAGCCCGTCCGGCGAGCCGGTCGGCGTCGCGGGCGCGCTCGCGCACTACGAGGTCCGTGCACTGGCCGCGCTGGTCAGTCGCGAGGGCCCGCCCGATCTGCTTCGCACGCTGTTCGAGGGCGAGCTCGCCGCGGCGACGTTCGACGACCGCCGCGTGTTCCTCGGCATCGCCGGCCGCTGCGTGTTCGTGATCGCGATGGCCGGCGAGGACCTTGCGCAGTCGCGCGCGGCCGCGGCCGATCTCCGCGATGACATCGAGCGGCTGATCCGCGAGGCGCGCCTCGAGCGCGGCGCGAGCTGGATCCCGCCGACCGGCGGGTCGGAAGGCTCGGGCTCGCCGGCCGAGGCATTCGCGTGGCCGCCGCGGCCCCGCCCGCCGAACGACAAGAACTAGGCGCGCCGGCTAGCGCTTCTTCATGCGCGTGCAGATCGGATCGGTGCTCGCCGGGGTGTCCAGGCAGGCCTGGAGCATCGGCACCTGCAGGCACGACGTGCGATCGCCGAGCGCGCAGGCCTTCCGGAGGTAGTCGACGGCCTTCGCGCCGTCCGGGCCCGCGCTCGTGCGGCCTGACATGTAAACCGCGGCGAGCTCCGCGCAGCCCTCGGACGCCTTGCCCGTGCACGCCTTCTCGTAGAGCTCGAGCGCCTTGGCCTCGTCGGCCGGCTTGCCGTCGGTCTCGAGCAAGCCACCGACCGCGTAGCAGGAGAGGGCGTCGCCCGCGTCGCAGCCGGGCTTCGCGAGCGCCATCGCCTTCTTGTGATCCTCGGGAACGCCCAGGCCGAGCGTGTAGTAGACGGCGAGCTGGCCGCATGCCGCCGCGACCTTCTTGTCACAGCCGGCCTTGGCCTCGTCGACGGTGAGCTGCTCTTTTTCCGGGGCGCCCGGCGCGGGGGTGCCGGCGGGGACGCCGGGCCGCGTGTCGAGCCCGCCGGGGTTCACGGCGGCGCGGTAATCGTGGCTCGCGGGATCGGCGTACGGGTTGTTCGGCGTGCCGGCGCGCGCGTGCGGATCGTTCACGCGGCCTTGCGAGTCGCGCTCGATCCCGCCCGCGCGTTCGATCGCGCGATCGAGCTTGTCCTGCTCGTCGCCGTGCTTGCCGCATCCGCCCAGTGCCACCACCGCGATCCACACTGCGAGCTTCATGCGCGCGACGGTAGCAAATCGCCTCGCGGCGCGCGTACGATGGCGGCCTTATGAACAGAACGGTCCTCGTGTGGATGGCACTTGCGGCACTCGCCGGCTGCAAGAAGAAGGACGAGCAGGCGAACAACACTCCGGCCGGGTCCGACGTCGTCGGATCGGCGGCTCCGAAGATGGTCGAGCAGACCAAGGGCAGCGCGGAAGCGCCGCCGGCGCCTGCCGCCGATCCGAAGTTGATCGAGCGCGGTGCGTACGTCGCGAAGGCGGGCGCGTGCGTGATCTGCCATACGGCGATCGGACCGACGGGACCGGACCTCGAGCACGCGTTTGCGGGCGGCCTCGAGATGCCCGATCCGATGGGGACGTGGCGGACGCCGAACATCACGCAGGACAAGGGCACGGGTATCGGCACCTGGACCGACGAGCAGATCATCGCGTCGATCCGCGAGGGCGTGCGCCCGGATGGCAGCGGGCTCTACGCGATCATGCCGTACATGAACTACAACCGCATGACCGACGACGATGCGAAGGCGCTCGTCGCGTTCCTGCGCACGATCAAGCCGGTCGAGCGGACCATCGCGCCGAACAAGGACCTCAAGATGCCGAAGGGGCCCGGCCCCAAGCCGGCGAACGCGCCCGACGACGCCGGCGATCAGCTCAAGCACGGCGAGTACATGGCGACGCTGATGCTGTGCAGCCACTGCCACTGGACGCCGAACATGAAGACGTTCGCGCCCGCCGGTCCCGACAAGATGTTCTCGGGCGGCCTGCCGCTCACCGTGCCGATGCTCGGCAAGGGGACGATCTTCACGGCGAACATCACGTCGGATCCGGAGACCGGCATCGGCAAGTACACCGAGGACCAGATCTTCACGACGATCAAGACGATGGTGAAACCCGACGGCAAGCAGATCCGCGGCCCGATGCAGTTCATGCAGGGCACGTGGAGCCAGCTCGACGACAAGGACCTCCACGCGGTCGCCGCGTACATCAAGAAGCTGCCGCCGGTGAAGAACAAGGTGCCGGCGTCGGACTTCGTGGCGAACGCGGGCCCGCCGCCCGGCGCACCGCCGCCCGCCGGTTCGCCCGCCGCGGGTAGCGCCGCGAAGTAACGCGGTTCGACATCTGCCACGACAGCGCCGCCGCGCGCGCGTACGATCGGCGCATGAGGATCTTGCTCCTGGCGCTGATCGTCGGTTGCGCGGGTCACAGCTCCGGCTCGGTCGATGACGTGATCGGCGCGGGGTGCGCGGTCGATCGCGACTGCGCGAACCGCTGCTACACCGGGCCCGAGTTCCCGGGCGGCTTCTGCAGCCGCTCGTGTACCGCCGACGCCGACTGCCCAGGCGATGCCGTCTGCGCGACGCAGGCCGGCGGTGTGTGCCTGTTCGCCTGCCCCCCGATGGACTGCAACGCGCTCGGCGCGCACTGGCACTGTTCGGATCAGGATGTCGTCGGCGGGGGCAAGGCCGCCGTCTGTAACGGCAACTAGACCGCGCGGACGAGGCGCAGGTTCTTCTTGCCGGCGCGTACGAGCAGCATCGCGCCGTGGACGAGCGCGTCGGCGCCCACCTTGTGCTTGTCGTCGGCGATGCGGGCGTTGTTCACGTAGGCGCCGCCTTGCGTGATCGTGCGGCGCGCATCCGACTTCGACTCGGCGACCGTGCGCGCGAGCAGGTCGACGATGCCGATGCCTGCCGACAGCTCGGTCCTCGGGATATCGACGGTGGGAATCGTCTCGGCGAGCGCCGCGAGCTCGTCCAGGGACAGCCCCTCGAGTGTGCCGGTCGCGAACACGCGGTTCGCCGCCTCGACGCGGGTGACCGCGGCGTCGCCGTGCACCCAGGAGGTCAGCGCGCGGGCGAGCTCGCGCTGGGCGACGTGCTTCGCGCGATCGCGATCGTGCTCGGCGAGCAGCTCGTCGAGCTCGGCGAGCGGGCGCAGCGAGAACATCTTGAGGAAGCGGCCGACGTCGGCGTCGGAGACGTTGAACCAGTACTTGTAGAACTCGAACGGCGGCGTGCGCGCGGCGTCGAGCCAGATCCGCTCGCCCGTCGACGTCTTGCCCATCTTCTGGCCCGTTGAATCGAGCAGCAGCGGCGCGGTGAGGCCGAAGAGCTGCGTGCGGCCCATCTTGCGCGAGAGCTCGGTGCCGGCGGTGATGTTGCCGTACTGGTCGGAGCCGCCGACCTGGAGGCGGCAGCCGTACTGCTTGTTGAGCTCGACGAAGTCGAACGCCTGAAGCAGCATGTACGAGAACTCGGTCCACGAGATGCCGCTCTCGTTGTCGAGGCGGTTCTTCACCGAGTCCTTCGCCATCATGTAGTTGACGGTCAGGTACTTGCCGATGTCGCGCATGAACTCGAGCAGCGACACGCCGCGCGTCCAGTCCGCGTTGTTCGTCATCACGGCGCCGATGCGCGGGTCCTCGAAGTCGAGCAGGCGCGCGAGCTGATCGCGGATGCCGATGACGTTGGCCTGCAACGTGGCGTCGTCGAGGAGGTTGCGCTCGTCGCTCTTGCCCGACGGATCGCCGACCATGCCGGTCGCGCCGCCGACGACGATGATCGGGCGGTGACCGGCGAGCTGCAGGCGCTTGAGCAAGATGACCGGCACGAGGCTGCCGACGTGAAGGCTCGACGAGGTCGGATCGAAGCCGGCATACGCGGTCACGGACTCCTTCGCGAGCAGGTCGGTGAGACCCGCGCGGTCGGTGACGTCTGCCAAAAGGCCGCGGGCGGCCAGCTCGTCGAGGATCTGCATCGCGCGAAGGTGTACCGCGGCTCGCGGTCGGGGACCAGGCTACACGCCGTCGCGACAAGGCTACTCGAGGTCGGCGACGAGGCGCGTGAGCAGGCGGCGCATGTCGGCGTGGACCTCGGGGAGATCGGGCTCGTCGTCGAGAACCTCGACGAGGAAGATCGAATCGATCAGGCGCGCCGTGTGGAACCAGCCGATCGGCAGCTCCCCGCCGCTGTCGCGGTAGCCGCGCTCGAAGGCGGAGCGGAAGTCGGCGTCGGCGCGGTTCGCGTAGCGGAAGAAGCTGCCGATGTCGAAGAGGGGAGAGCCGGTGGTCGTCGTCTCCCAGTCGATGATGCCGTTGACGCGCCAGCGATCGCCCGCGCGATGGACGAGCACGTTGCGATGGCCGAGGTCGCCGTGCGAGAGGCAGACGCTGCCGAACGCCATGTCGGGCTCGTGGGCCTCGTAGAGCTTGAGCAGCGCGTCGGCGAGGGGAATGCCCAGGCGCGTGCGCGCGAGGCCGCCGGTGAGCTGGCGGTACGTGCCTTCGAGCAATGACGTCAGCTCGAACGGCTCGGTCGCGTCGCTCTTGCCGAGCAGCTGGAGCACGCGGCCGAGCGGCTCGGCGAGCGACTGGAATGCGGTGTGCTGGCCCTGCTTGCGGAGCTCGTGCAGCGTGATGCCTTCGATCCATCGGTAGACGATCGCGAGGCGCTGATCGTCGACGTGGACGATCTCGGGGACGGGCAGGGTGCCGTGGAGCAGCGTGAGCGTCGTGAGCTCGGTCTCGAACCAGTCGCGGCCGCCGGCGTAGTGCTTGACGCCGAACGTCTCGCCGCTCTCGCGCGTCACCTTGTGGATCGTGTTCGTCAGGCCGCCGTCGACCGGCTCGACGCGCGCGACCTTGCCGCCGACGGCATCGGCCAGCTCCTCGCGGCTCACCTCGAGCAGCGGGAAGACGCGGACGTTGGTGACGGTGGGATCGAGACCCACGCGACCATCTTACCGCTAGCGCGCGTAGTCGGAGGCACGCGTCTCGCGCACCACGACCACCCGCACCTGCCCCGGATACGTCGCCTCGGTCTCGATGGCGCGCGCGATTTCCTTCGACATCACGATGGCCTGCGCGTCGTCGACCTGGTCGTTCATCACCATGACGCGGATCTCGCGGCCGGCCTGCAGCGCGTAGGCGCGCTCGACTCCCGTGAACCGCCTGCAGATCGCTTCGAGGTCGTCGAGGCGCTTGATGTAGCTCGCGAGCTGCTCGCGGCGAGCGCCGGGACGGGCCGCGCTGAGCGAGTTCGCGGCCGCGACGATGTGATCGAGCAGCGACTCCGGCTTGGGGCCGCTCTCGTCGCCGTGATGCGCGGCGATCGCCTGGCAGATCTTCGGGGACTCGCCGTGCTTGCGGCACAGCTGCGCACCGACGTCGGCGTGCGCGCCTTCCTGCTCGTGATCGACGGACTTGCCGATGTCGTGCAATAGGCCCGCGCGTCGCGCGAGCTTGACGTTCGCGCCGAGCTCGGCCGCGATCAGGCCCGCGAGGTAGCCGACCTCGACGGAGTGCAGCAGCACGTTCTGCGCGTAGCTCTGGCGGAACTTGAGGCGCCCGAGGTTCTTGACCAGCTCGGGGTGCACGCGATGGAGGCCGAGATCGAACACCGCCTGCTCGCCGGCTTCCTTGCAGACCTTGTCGACTTCCTTCTCCGCCTTGCGCACGCACTCTTCGATGCGTGTCGGGTGGATGCGGCCGTCGGCGACGAGCGCCGAGATCGCGAGCCGCGCGACCTCGCGGCGCACCGGGTTGAAGCACGAGATCGTGATCGCCTCGGCGGTGTCGTCGATGATCATGTCGATGCCGGTCGCGGCCTCGAGCGCGCGGATGTTGCGGCCCTCTCGACCGATCAGCCGGCCCTTGAGATCATCGCTCGGCAGCGGGACGACCGCGACGGTGCGCTCGTGCACGAACTCGCTGGCGAAGCGCTGGATCGCGGTCGCGACGATCGTCTTGGCGCGCGCCGACGCTTCCTTGGCCGCATCGTCCTCGATGCGCTTGATCTCGACGGCCGCGCTCTGCAGCGCCGACGCGCGCACCTCGTCCTCGAGCTTCTTGCGCGCTTGCTCCTCGCTGAGCCCGGCGACCGCCTCGAGCTTCTTGCGCGCCTCGGCCTGCGCCGCCTCTGCCTTCTCCACCGCGGTGTCCGCCTGCTTGATGCGTCCGTCGACGCTGCGCTCCTTCTTCTCGAGCTCGCTCGCCCGGCGCTCGGCATCCTTGCGCGCGCGTTCGATCTCGCGCTCCTTCTGCCCGAGCTGCTCCTCGCGCTTGGCCAGCTCGGCCTTGCGGCCTTTCAGCTCGTCGTCGAGCTCGGCCTTGCGCTTGCGCGCGGCCTCCTTGCCCTCGACCTCGGCGGCCTGCTTGATCGCGTCGACCTCCGCCTTCGCGGCGGTGCGGATCTTCTCCGCTTCTTGTTCGGCGATCTTCGCGGCAGACGCATCCCCGCGTCCCTTGCCGAGCCCGCGCCCGACGAACACGCCGGCCGCAAGACCGATCGCAACCGCAATCAGGATGAAGACAGGATCCATTGCTCAGGACCGGTAACTCGCCACTTCGGTGACGACGTGATGAAGGAGAACATCGTGCGGATCGCGATCGACGCGATCGACAACCTGACACTCGAACGCGATCCCGATGCGCACCGCCGCTGGCGCGGCCGCAAGCGTCGCATCGTAGTGCCCGCGCCCCCAGCCGATCCGACCGCCCGCGCGATCGAACGCGACGCCCGGAATCACGAACGCGACGATCGCATCGAGCGCCACGCGCGCGGCCGTCGCCGCCGGCTCGCGAAGCCCATACGGCCCGGGCACGAGCTCGCCGATCTGCGCCTCCGCAAACGTCAGCTGCCGCGCGCCGCTCTCGACGATCGGATACGCGACGCGAAACCCGGCCGCCCGCACGCGCGCGTCGATCGCAGTCGTCGCGACCTCGCTGCCCTTCGCCGCGTACAGCCCGATCACGCCGCCCTTGGGCACGCTCGCCAGCAGCACGAGCACCCCGTCGGTGATCGTCGACTCCGCCGCCGCGCGCTCCTCGGCCGTCAGCGCATCGCGACGCGACAGCACCGTGCGCCGAGTGACGGGCTTGCCACGCGGCGGTTTCGCACTCTCGTTGGGCACGTTCGGGAGCAAGGCGAAAAGCAGCACGCATCATAGCCGCGTCGCTTGGCGCCGCAACCCGCAAGCCCCGGTTTCGCCAGCGCTTTCAGCGCGTGATCACGTACGCGCTCAGCGAACGGTCGCGTGCTGCTTCATGATGAAGTTCGCGAGCGGCCGCCGCCCCGGCTCACCGTCGACGAACCGCAGCGCCATGCCGTCGTCATCAATGCGCACGACCTCGGCGGTCAGCTTCACCGTTGCTTCGCCCGGCAGATCGATCGAGATCTCGGCCGACGACCCCAGCCCGACGGACTTCGTCGCCCGCAGAAACAACCCGCTGCGGCTCACATCCTCGACGAGCCCGTCGATGACGAGCCCGTGGGCCTTGCACTGCGCCCGAACTCGGACAGGGACTCGAACAGCTGCCCTCTTGTCCATGTGGTGAAAGCTACGCTATCGACCCACGTACAGAAAATCAATCCTCTCGCATACCTCACCGACGCATTGCGTCCGCTCCCGGTCGGACCAGCATCCACGCCACCTTGCGCTTCGGCGCGCACTTTGGCAGATTGCAGCGCCCGTCGGGCCCATAGCTCAGTGGTAGAGCACCGGCCTTTTAAGCCGAGGGTCGAAGGTTCGAAACCTTCTGGGCTCACGCCTTCGGTTCCTGACAATTTAGTTTCGCGACTCAGACCCCGTCGTCCAGAGGCCTAGGACACCCGCCTTTCACGCAGGTAACACGGGTTCGAATCCCGTCGGGGTCGCGACGCAATCGGGACCAAACCGGTCCCGGTTGCATCCTTTTCTTCGAGCACAGGCGCGAGGCTCGCCGCGCCGGTGATCTTCCAGACCTGGCGCTCGCCGACGCGCGCAGGCGTGAACGTCAAGCCGTCGGGGAACAGCGCGAGGAAGACTTCGCGGAGGTCGCGCTGCTCGGCGAGTGCGTCACGTAGATCGTGCAGACGTGCGCGCGCCGAGCTCTCGATGCGCGTGACGAGCGCGGCGAGGTCGTCGGGCGTGCGCCTCGCCGCGAGGATCTGCGCCTCGAGATGCTGGATGAGCTGCGAGCGCTTCTTCAGCTCGGAGACGAGCTCGGGCACGTCGTCCGCCATCGCGACGGCCTTCGCGAGTCGCTTCTGCTCCGCACGTGCGGTGGCGAGCTCCGTCTCGAGCGTGGCGGTGTCGGCCTCGTGCTTGGGAATCTGCGCCGCGATCTCGGCGCGCACTTCGGCGAGCACGAGCGCGAGCACGCCTTCGCTGAGCACGTGCTGCTGCAGGTAGTCGATCAGCGCGCCCTCGACCTCGGCCATCGGCTGGTGCACGGTCACAGGACACACGCTGCTGCCGCGCTCGTGATGCTTCGCGCAGCCGTAGCAGAGCACGCGCTCGGTCGCTCCGCCGAACGCGCGGACGCGCGCTGCTGCGACCGCACCGCCGCACGAGCCACACTTCGCGATGCCGGTCAGTGGATACTTCGAAGCGGGACGGCCGGCGCGCTGCGGTCCACGCGACGTGAACTTCTCGTTCACGGCGAACCACGTCGCGTCATCGACGATACGCCACTCGGGGATCTCGACCGTCAGCATCTCGGTCGGGTCCGCCTTCACGCGGATCGTGCCGCCGCCCTGGCGCACCTTCTTGATGCGTCCGTGCACATACACGCCGCGATAGCGTGGGTTCAGCAGGATCGTGCGAACCGCGGACGACGCCCACGAGCCGCTGCCGCGACGCCCCGCCGTCGGCGAGGGCACACCGTCGCGGTTCAGGGCCTGCGCGATCTGCTTGAGCCCGCGACCGCCGAGATACTCGCGATAGATGCGCTCGACAGTGGGCGCGTGCGCGTCATCGACCACCGCGATCGTGAACTTGCGGCCGACTGCGTCGCTCTTGCGCTCGAGCTTGTACCCGAAGCATGCGCCACCCGCGACGCGGCCATCACGAACGCGGCTGCGAAGCGCCTCGCGTGTGCGCGAGCGGATCGCCTCGAGCTCCATCTGGTGCCCGGTGCCCTGGATGAACGTCGTCGCCTGGTCGATCGCGTTCGCGAACTGAACTTCCTGTCCGCTCGCGTAATAGAACAGCCGGCAGCCGCGGTCGCGCACGAGGTCGCGAATCACGAGCGTCACCTCGATCGCATCGCGGCCGAGGCGCGACTGGTCGCGGCAGATGATGACGTCGCCGCGCTTCGCTTCCGCGAGCAGCCGCCGCAGGCCCGCGCGCGTGAGGAAGTCATCGCCAGCGCGGCCGTCATCGACGTAGTCGATGCGCGCTTCGTTCGCGATGCCCATCCGCGCGATGTGGTCGTCGCAGCCCTTCGTCTGGACGTCGAGGCTGAACTGCTGCTTGCCCTCGTCGTTCTTCGATCGCCGCCGATACGTGCGAATCACCATGTCACTCCCTCGATAACGCCGACGCGAATCATCCGACCGCCTCCTCGAGCGCGCAATCGTTCGAAGGTGCGATCGATGTGGCAAAGATCAGCTCACGCCGCACGAGCACGCGGGCGAGCGCGCGATAGAGCAGGGCGGGATCGCCTGAACGCGTCAGGTCAAGGATCGGGCGGTCTCGCTCGTTGGTGTTCGCTGGTTGCGGCGTGTCGTGCACGGCTACCTCTTAGGCATCGGAACGCGGATGAAATCGAAGCCACGAGGCTTCGCCGTGGGCTCGCTGTTCGCGGGCACAGCGCTGCCGAGGCGCGCGATCGCCAGGTCGAGCAGCTGCTCGATCGGCACGCCGCGGAGCGACGCCACCATCGCCGCGACAGGTGAGCTCGTCGCGATTGGCGTTGCGAGCGGGGTGCCCGGCTTTGCTTCGAGGGCGGTAATGACGGCGCGACATGCAGCGACGCCCGCAGCCTTCGCTTCCACCGTCGCTTGCGGATCGACCGCGAGACGGATCGTTTCGAGGATCGAGTCCATGGCTATGCTGCCTCTTTCTCGAAGGCTTCATTCGTTGTCATGCTCGCCTCGATGGCGTCGTGAATCCGCGCGAGCGTGCGGAATCGCGAGTAGGTCGGCCGCTTCGGCTTGCGCATACCCTTGCGCGCGACGTGCTCGCGTTCGTCGTCGCGGCATAGCCGGCGTTCGATTGCGTGTGCGGCCTCGAGCTCTTCTTCATCGATCTTCATCGCGCATCTCTCCTCAAAATGGGACTGCGTGGTCGGCCGCATCCGGCTGACCGATCAGACACCCTGTGTCAACCAGGTCACTCAGATCGCGGCCTGGTGATCGAGCCGCGCGAGTGAGCGCGTAGCGTTTCGCTTCCACCAGTGTCGTCCCGTGTGCGGGGCGTATGCTCTGCGCATGGCCAAGCTGAGCCACTCGA
>JAFAOG010000541.1 GCA_019237945.1 Deltaproteobacteria bacterium
CTCGGTCTGGAAGATGTTCTTGGCGGGGTTGCCGGCGGGCGGGTGGCGGACCATCAGCTTGGCGTAGTTGGCACCGTCGGCGCGCTCGATCCACATCTGGGCGAGCGCCAGGGACGGCGTGTCCTCGTCGAGCGGGTCGTCGCGAAGGATCGGCGAGATCAGCTCGGGGAAGCTGACCGGGGCAGTCTTGTAGAGCAGCGAGAGGTAGAGGATGCCGCCGGTGCCCGAGAGCACGGCGCCCTTGAGCGTCGGCTCGAACGCGATGAACGCGGGCCCGGTGACGCCGCCCTGCGAGTGGCCGAAGAAGAACACGTTCGCGGGATCGAACTTCACGCCCGCGGCCGGCGTCATGCCGAGCGCGAGCCGCATTTGCGACCACGCGTCGGCGGCGCCTTGCAGCGCGTTGTCGCGGCCGGCGTACGGGTTGATGAAGTTGAAGAACGCGACCTCGGGGTTGCCGCCCGGGTTGCGCGGGCCGTGGAGGACCTGGTCGGTCGAGATCGTCGCGATTCCCTGCGCGGCGAGGCGTGCGCCGGTGCCGTCACTGATGAATGACTGGTAGTCGCCGCCGGTGCCGTGCGAGTAGATGCAGATCGGATAGCCGGCGGCGGGCATCGGCGTCGTCGGCACCGTCAGCGCGAAGCGCATCGGCTCCATGCGCTGGACGATCGCGGCGCCGTCGCTGCCGACCTGGATCTCGCCGCCGGTCGTGTTGTACGGGACGTCGCCGGTCTGGAAGTTCGGCGCGGTGTACGTGCCCGTGTACTCCTTGTACGACGGCGTCGTGGCGCCCGCCGTGATGCCGCTCGCGGTCGGGGCCGCCGTGCCGAACACGCCGTTGCGGATCGCGAGGCCGACGTTCGTCGCGTGCTGCGTCGTGAACACGGCCGCCGCCACGACGTCCTTGCGCTCGTCGTCGCCCGGTTGATCGAGCCATGCGAGCAGGCCCGCGTACCACTGCTTCGTCGTGAGCGTCGACTGGAGCTCCGCCGTCGCCTGCACGGCCGCGCCGCTCATGTCCTTGACGCGGTTCGTGACGACGAGCGCGTACTGCGTGCCCTCGTCGAGACCGAAGCCGGGGTAGGGCCGCACGGCGAGCCGGTTCGGGCCGATCGTGTTCGTGCGCTCGGCGCGAAAGTGCGCGATCACCGGCACGCGCTCGCCGGTCGTGATGTTGATCAGGTAGACCGATGCGCCGGGCATCATCGATGCGGCCGGATCGGGCAGCGACGTCTCGTCGATCGCGTCGCTGAAGCGCAGGTAGATGCCGCCGTTGAGGCCGAAGCCGTCGAGCTTCTCGGCGTCCATGCGGTACTGGTCGACGAGCGCGGTCGGCGCCGGGTAGCGCGAGAGATCGAGAGACCCATCGTCGTGGCGCCGCAGATCGTTCGGGAACGGCAGCTCGTAGAAGTCGGAGCCGTTCTGCGCGAACAGCGCCGTGGTTCCGGTGTCGCTGGAGCACGCAGCGACGAGCAACACGAGCAGGGCCAGACGACGCATGCCGGGACCGTATCAGAGGTCCGACCGCCGCTTGGGGACGCTTTCTCACTACACCACCAACGCTCCCGAGGAATCATGCGCGGATAGCTGGGGACGCTTTCTCACTTGTAAACCCAACAACATGTCTACGCTGTCGTGCGCGCCGTGCCCCGCGCTGGCGCTGGGAACGTCTCGAAACGGTTGCGAAGTGAGAAAGCGTCCCCACCTAAGTGGCTGCGTTTGTTTGAAACGCTGGGTTGCGAAGTGAGAAAGCGTCCCTAGAACGTCCGACCGCTAGAACGTGAGCGCGAACACGCCGCCGAGCGCGAGGCCACCGCCGGCCGCCGCCGTCGCGATGCCCGCGTTGTGGTTCACGAAGTACAGGCCTGCCCCGCCCGCCGCGATCGCGAGGCCGGTGATCAAGATGCCGGTGCCGACCGCCCTGGGATGGTGCTCGAGCTGGTGCTGCCGCTTGTCGAACCCGGCCATCAGCTGCTGGGTCTTCGCGATCTCGGCGGCCTTGTCGTCGGGGAGCTGGTCAGGGACGGCGTCGAGGATCTTCACCGTCGCGAGCGTCGCGTTCGCGAGCGCCTCGGAGACCGTGCACACGTCGCAGCGCTCGGCTTCCTGCGCGAGCACGGTGCCCGTATCGGTGCGCACGAGCGTGACGACGTAGCCAAAGCTCGTGCCCGAGCCGTTCAAGGCGACGAGCAGCACGAGGTCGGCGTTGGTCTGCCGCTTGACCTCGCCCAGGCACGCGCCGACGACGCAGCCCTCGGTCCACTTCGTCGAGTTCGCCATCGTCTCGCGCATGCGCGAGCGCGGTGCGAGCCAGAAGTGCTTGGTGTCGACCTGCGCCTCGAGCTGCTGCTGGAACTGCGCGGCGATCTCGGGAGGCACGCCCTCGACGCGGACGTCGAGCACGCCGACGATGCGCTGACTCGCGGTCGGGGGCGGCTGCGGCGGCGCGGGCGGGGGCGCCGGGGGCGGCGCGGGCTCCGGCGGCTTCTCGACAGGCGGTTCCTTCTTCGGCGGCTCCTTCTTCTTGGGAGCGGCCGTCGCGACACCGGCGAGAACTGCCAGGAGGGCGAGTGATTTCACGCTTCGTCGATCTGCGCGATGAACTGCTTCATCAGTCCATCGATCATGAGGTTGCGGTCGGTGATCTGATACTTCCCGTCCCGCCACCCTGCAGACACTTCATCGTACCGCTTCTGCATGTCGGCGATCACGCTCTTGTAGACGCCGACCTTCTTGACGATGTCCTTCTGGTTGCGCACGAAGTAGCTGACCATCGACGCGCCCGCCGCGACGGTGAGCACGAGGCCCAGGGGGCCGCCGAGCGCGTACCGCAGCCCGATCCGGAGCGCGATCGCGAGGCCCGCGCCGATCGCGACCTTCTTCGTGCCCGAGCCGTCGACGACCGAGTCCTTCGCGAGCGCGAGCGACGTCTGGCCCGAGGCAATCAACAGCGCGATGAAGTTGCCCTTTCGCGTCGTCCAGCCGCGATCGTAGTACTCGCGGATCGCCTGCTTGAGGAACGCGTCGAACGAGCTGTAGAGGCCCTGCGCTCCGGCGGCGGCTTCCTTGGACGGTTCGGCCACGTCCTGAGGATACCACCCATTTGACAGGGGTACCCGCGTCGCACAGATTCGAGGGGATGCGAACGAGGATCGCGCTGGCCCTGGTGTGCATGACGGTGGCCTCGGCGCGAGCCGACCTCGCCTCAGGTCGCGACAAGCTGGTCGCGGGCGATTACAAGGGCGCGATCGCCGACCTGTCGAAGGTGACCGGCAAGGACCGGCCGGCCGCGCGCATCCTGCTCGCCCGCGCGCAGATCGCGACTGGCGACACCGCCGCCGCGGAGGCGACGCTCGCCGGCAACAAAGAGGTCGACGCGAAGCTCGTGGTCGACGAGGTCAAGTTCCAGACCGGCCGCGCCGCCGATGCGCGCAAGGACCTCGAGCAGCTGTTCAAGGATCATCCCGACGATCGCGCGGTGCGCACCGAGCTCGGCGAGCTGCGCTACTGGCAAGGCGATCTCGCGGGCGCGAAGGACCTGTTCGATCGCACGATCAAGGAGTTCGATCAGAAGAAGCTCAACCTCGACGACGCGCTGACGCTCTATCAGCTCGCCGAGGCCGCGCGCTACACGTCGCAGTACGAGCTCGCGAACGATTCGTATCGCGCCGCAATGAAGTTGCAGCCGTCGCTGACCGATGCCGGCGTGCGGTGGGCCGACCTGTTCTCGCAGAAGTACGCGAGCGAGCTCGCCGCCCAGACGCTCGAGGAAGTCTTTAAGGTCAACCCGAACGAGCCCGACGCGCACGCGGCGATGGCCGACATCATCACCGACACGTCCTACGACCTCGCGGCGGTCCGCCATCACCTCGACGCGGCGTTCGCGGTCAATCCGAAGAACCGGCGTGCGCTGCGCGTCAAGGCGTCGATCGAGATCGATCGCAACGACTGGGACGCGGCCGGCAAGACGCTCGCGCAGGTGCTCGCGGTCAACCCGCAGGACCTCGAGGCGCTCGCGATGAAGGCGACGATCGCGTGGCTGCGCGACGACACGAAGGACTACGACGCGGAGAAGGCAAAAGCGTTCGCGATCGATCCGGCGTACGCCGACCTCTATCGCATCGTCGCGCGCAGCGCGGTCCGCGAGCACCGCTACGTCGAGGCGATCGAGCTCGAGAAGCAGGCGATCAAGATCAAGCCCGACTTCTACGAGGCGATGGCGGGCGCGGGCCTCGGCTACCTGCGGCTCGGCAACGAGAAGGAAGGCCTCGACTGGCTCGACAAGGCGTACAAGGGCGACGGCTACAACGTCCGCACCGTCAACACGCTGAACCTGTTCGAGCAGACGATCCCGAAGGAGTACACGTTCGCGTCGAGCAAGGACTTCCGCATCCGCTATCACAACGACGAGAAGGCGGCGCTCGCGCGCTACCTCGAGCCGACGATGGAGCGCGCATTCGCCGACATGGTGAAGCGCTACGGCTTCACGCCGAAGACGCCGGTCACGCTCGAGCTGTACGCCGACAAGACGGACTACGCGATCCGCACCGTCGGCCTGCCCGATATCGGCGCGCTCGGCGTGTGCTTCGGCCAGGTGATCACGGCGATGTCTCCCGCGACCGGCGACATCAACTGGGGCATGGTGCTGTGGCACGAGCTCGGCCACGTGTTCGCCATTCAGCTGTCGAATTCGCGCGTGCCGCGGTGGTTCACCGAGGGGCTCAGCGAGTACGAGACGCTGATCGCGCGCCCGGACTGGCGCCGCGAGAACGACGCCGACCTCTACGGCGCGGTCGCGAACGGCACGCTGCCGTCGATCGCGGATCTCAACACCGAGTTCATGCAGCCGGATCAGAACGCGGTCGTCGTCGCGTACTTCGAGAGCGCGGTGACGGTCGAGTACCTCGCGCAGACGTATGGGTTCCCGAAGATCGTCGAGGCGCTCAAGTTGTACGGCCAGGGCAAGGAGACGCCCGAGGTGCTCAAGGCGATCACCGGCAAGGCGATCCCCGAGCTCGACAAGGACTTCCGCGCGTACCTCGACATTCGCCTCGCCGCATACAAGGGCACGTTCAAGCTGCCGTCGCGCGGCTACGACGACGTCACGAAGCTCGAGATCGCCGCCGACGCCGCGCCCAAGGACGCCACGAAGAAGGCGAACGTCGCGCTCGGCTACTACTACGCCGGCGACGCCGAGAAGGCCGGCACCGCCGCGCAGGCCGCGGTCGCGCTCGACCCCAAGCAGCCGATCGCGCGCTACATCCTCGCCGAGATCGCGGTCCACGTCGGCGATGCCAAGCGCGCGCACGACCTCTACGCCGGCCTGATCAGCGACGGCCACGACTCCTACGACATCCGCGCCCGCCTCGCGCAGCTCGCGCAGGAAGGCGGCGACGCCGCCGAGTTCGAGAAGCAGCTGTGCGCGGCGAAGAAGCTCGACCCCGAGCGGAGCTACCCATATCAAGCGCTCAGCCAGCTCTACGACAAGCAGGGCGACAAGCCCAAGGCGCTCGCCGAGCTCGAGCACTACGCGTTCCTCGAGCAGATGGAGCTCGCGCCGCTCAAGCAGCTGACGACCGACTACGCCAAGCTCGGAAATTGGCCGAAGGTCCGCACGTACGGCGAGATGGCGACGTACATCAACCCGCAGGACCTCGAGGTGATGGGCAACCTCGGCCGCGCGTACCTCGAGCTCAACGACGGCGGCCGCGCGCTCTACACGTACGACACGATGCTGCTCGCGAACCCGCCGCCGCGCCGCCCCGCGCTCGTCCACCTCGGCCGCGCGAAGGCGCTCGTCGCGATGGGCAAGGCGCGCGATGCGAAGGCGGCGCTCGCGCTCGCGAAGAAGACCGAGCCGGAGAACGCGGAGATCCTCGCTCTGGATCAGAAGCTCAAGTGAGGAGCTTCTGGATCGTGTCGATGACCTGACGCAGGCGCATCGGCTTGTCGAGGAAGATGTTCGCGCCTGCATCGAGCGCACTCTTGCGCGCGGAGTCGCCGCCCGCCGAGACCGCGATGATCGGCAGCTCCGCGAGGCCGAGCTCGCCGCGCGCGGCCTGGATCACGCGGGCGCCGTCGAGGACGGGCAGGTAGACGTCGACGATCAGCGCGTCGAACTTCTCGCGGCGCAGGATCTCGACCGCCTGGCGGCCGTCCTCCGCGTTGCGCACCGCGAACGTGACGCCGCCGCCGAACTCGCGCCGCGACGCGCCCTTGAGGCCGTCGTTGATCAGGCTGGCGACGTGCTTGTTGTCCTCGACGACGAGCACGCGATACAGGCGCGAGACCGTGCGCGGGTCGCGCTGCCCGATCCGCGTGATCACCTGCGCGAGCTGGTCGCGCGCGGGGCCGGGCGTGAACTCGATGCCGGCGCCAGACTCCTCGCCGGGCTGCACGACGCCAGCGGTACTGGTCGCGCCGCGCGTCCATCGCACGATGCCCTCGATCGCGATCGGCTCGAGCAGGCCGGGGAACGACAGCACCAGGTGGATTCGCTGGCCGATCGGAATCTCGCGGTTCGTCGCGACGAACGTGCCGCCGGTCGACAGGTTCTCGGTGTAGTCGCCGACCAGGTCGTCCGCGCCCTCGTACTCGACGAACAACGTGACCGGTTCGCGATCACTGTGACGCTTGTCGTCGGACACCCACAAAAATGATCGCGCGAATCGCCCCGCTATTCAAGGCCGGGCCGAGACCGCAACGCGAAACACCGTTCCTTTGCCCACCGTGCTGTCGACCGTCAGGTCGCCGCCATGGTCCTTGACGATCTGCTGCGTCAGCGCGAGCCCGAGGCCGCTTCCGCCTTCCTTCGTCGAGAAGAACGGGTCGAACAGCTTCGGGAGCACGTCGGGTGGGATACCGGTCCCATCGTCCTCGACCTCGATCAGCACCCGCTCCGAAGCGCGTTTCGTACGCAGGGTCACCTTGCCTCGCCCCTTCGACGCGACCGCCTCGCTCGCATTGCGCACGAGGTTGATCAGGCACTGCCGGAGCTGCGCGGCATCGATCAGCGCGATCGGATCGCCGTCGACCAGCTCGATCGCGAGGTCGACCTGCTTCGCCGCAAGATCTTCGCGCACGAACGCCGCGAGCGCGCCGACGAGCGGGTTGACCGCCTCGTACGCGAGCTTCGGCTTCGGCAAGCGCGCGAACGCCAGGTACTCCTCGGTGATCGCGGTCAGCCGATCGACCTCGCGATGGATCGACCGGCACAGGTTCTTCGCGTCGCCGGGCAGGTCCGCGAGCTCGTCCTCGAGCAGCTCGGTATTGAGCCCGATCGACGACAGCGGGTTGCGCACCTCGTGCGTGATCATCGCCGCCATCTTGCCGACCGCCGCCAGCCGCTCGCTGCGCACCAGCTCGCGCTCGCGCTCCTCGACCGCCCGCGCCATCGAGTTCAGCTCGCGCGCGAGATCCGCGACCTCGGTCGGCCCACGCTCCTCGATACGCGACTCGTAGTTACCGGCCGCGACCCGCCGCGCCGCCTCGCGCAGCCGCCGCAGCGGCCGCAACGTGACGACGACCCACAGCGTCGTGACCAATCCGAGCACGACGGCCGCGAGGCCCAGGCCGATCGTCCAGCGGCGCAGGATGTGCTCGTTCTCCTCGACGCGCTGGGTGCGGCTCTCGACTCGCCGCTCGAACGTGTTCGAGTTGCCCTTCGCAAAGCCTGCCAGCTTCGCCTCGCCCGCCTTGATGCGCTTGAGCGGCTCGATGACCGTCGCGTCATCGATCGGCAGGCTCTTTCCCGCCGCCGCGTGGATCGCGTCGTAGTCCGGCTTCAGCGCGTCGATCTGGCGCTGCATCATCGCGAAGTCTTCATCGAACTGCTTCGCGTCAGCTTCCGCGAGCTCCGTCAGGTTGCGCGGGTACTGGCGAAGCGTCTCGAGCGACTTGTTGCGCTGGTCCCGTTTCCGAACCAATGCCGAATCGGCAGACAACAGGTTCGGCCAGTCGGTGAAGCCCTCTTCGAGGTAGCTCGACAGGTCCTGCTGGATGCGCGTGAGCTCCTTGCTCTGCAGGGCCAGCGGCACGTACGCCTTGCGGACGACCTGGATCTGGTCCTCGACGCGGCTCATGTTGAACACGATCGTCGCGGTGATCACCCCGAACGTGAGGGTGAGCACGGCAAACCCGAGCAGGATCCGGGCGGACAGCGTTCGCAAGGCACCTACACGGTAGCCTGGCGCGTCCGGCCTCGCGAGTGTGTATACTAATGGGCCTGAGGAGCCCCATGATCCGTGCCCTTACACTGACTTGCCTGGCCCTGGTGATGATCGCCGCAGGCGGCTCCACGGCGCTGGCGAAGGACAAGATCGCCGTCCTCGGCCTCGAGGTCATCGACCCGAACGGGACGCCGACGGTTCAGGACGCTCAGATCGCGAAGGACCTGACGGAAGGTCTGCGCGGTCGCGCAAAGGCCGGCACGGGTCCGTTCCAGCTCGCCCCGGGCAGCGACAAGGAGCTCGCGGACCTGAAGCTGCTCAACAGCTGCGACGAAGGCGCGGGCTGCATGGCGAGCATCGGCAACCAGCTCGGCGCGGATGTGCTGATGTACGGCCGCATCGAGAAGAGCAAGGGCGCGTATCAGGTCACGATGAAGCTGCTCGACGTTCGCAACAAGAAGGTCGAGAAGTCGTCGAGCGATGTGATTCCGATGTCGCAGGCGACCAATGCGGCCGAGCTGCAGGGCTGGGCGAAGAAGATCTACGGCAAGCTCACGGGCGAGACGTCGACGGGTCTCGTCGCGGTCAAGCTGCACAACGCCGATCACGGCACGATCCTGATCAACGGCGAGGAGAAGGGGAACATCACGAACGGCGCGGGCCAGGTCGCCGGCCTCAACGAGGGCAAGTACAAGCTCGCCGTCGAGAGCGAGGGCTTCCATCGCTGGGAGCAGGACGTCACGGTGACGGCGGGGCAGACGACGACGGTCGGTGTCGATCTCGAGAAGAGCGGCGGCGGCGGTGACGTCGTCGTCGGTACCGGCTCGGGCGAAGGCTCGGCGGGTCCCGGCCCCGGTCCCGGCCATGGCGGCGGCAGCTCGGGGACGATCTGGAAGGTGATGGCGATCGGCGGAATCGCGGGCGCCGCGGTCTCCGGCGGTCTGTGGACCTACGCATATTTCTCGGACATCTCGCCGTACGACGGCAAGGCCGTCACGGTGAACGATGCGATGGGTAAGCCGCTCGCCACGCCGCCGGGCAGCGGCCAGTGCGGCGCGAG
>JAFAOG010000595.1 GCA_019237945.1 Deltaproteobacteria bacterium
CGGTGCCGCGCGGCAGCGCCGCCGCGCAGTTCGTGCCCGGCGAGGCGCTCGACTGGCACTCGGCGGTCGTCGTCGTCGAATTGGGATAGGTCACGTCGAAGAAGAACCAGTTCGTGTCCGCCGTGATCGCGGTGAGGACGTAGCGATACGCGCCCTGATCGAACTCGGCGCTGACGTCGGTGTCGCCCGCGATCGTCACCGTGCACGTCGTTGCGGTGCCCGAGCAGGCGCCGCCCCAGCCGGCGAAGATGACGTTCGCGCCCGCGACCGGCTGCTCGCTCAGCGTGAGCTGCTGGCCATACGTGACCGTGAACGACGCGTTCGCGGTGTAGGTCGTCGACCCGATCGTCACCGACCCCGACGAGTCCCCGAGGAACGACAGGTTGAACGTGAACTGCTTCGGTGCGAACTGCGCGGTCACCATGTGCGCCTGATCCATCGTCACGGTGCACGTGCCGGTGCCCGTGCAGTCACCGCCCCAGCCGACGAAGTCCTGACCGGTCGCGGGGTGCGGCGTCAGCGTCACGGGAAGACCGAACGCGAAGCTCGCCGAGCATTGCGTGCCGCAGTTGATGCCGGACGGCGCGGACGTGACGCTGCCGTTGCCGGTCGTCGAGACGGTGAGCGTCTCGGGGATCGTGTTGAACGTCGCGGTGACGGTCTTCGCCGACGTCATCGTCACGGTGCACGGGTTCGTCATGCCGGTGCACGCGCCGGTGAACCCGCCGAACGTCGAGCCCGTCGACGGCGTCGCGGTCACGGTGACCGGCGTGTTGTAGTCGTACGTGCCGGCGCCGGTGATCGTGCCCGCGCCGCTGCCGTTCGTCGCCGTGGTCAGCGCGAACCGCTGCAGCGTGAACGTCGCGGTGACCGTCTTCGCCTGCGTCATCGTGACGACGCACGAGCCCATGCCGCTGCACGCGCCGCCCCAGCCGCCAAACGTCGAGCCGGTCGCCGCCGTCGCCGTCACGGTGACCGGCGTGTTGTAGTCGTACGTGCCGGCGCCGGTGATCGTGCCCATGCCGGTGCCGAGCGCGCTCGTCGTCAGCGCGAAGCGCTGCAGCTGGAACGCGCCGCTGACCGTCTTGCTCGCGGTCAGGTTCAGCGTGCACGACCCGGCGCCGCTGCACGCGCTGCCCCAGCCCATGAACGTCGAGCCGACGTTCGCCGTTGCCGACAGCGAGACCGGCGTCGTCGAGAAATCGGCCGCGCACGTCGAGCCGCAGTTGATGCCCGCGACGTTCGAGGTGATCACGCCGCCGCCGTTGCCGGTCTTCGTGATCGCGACGTGCGCGACGCCGGTACCGGAGAGCGTCGCCGAGTCCGAACCGCCCGGCGATGAGGTCACGACGACGGTGGCCGGCTTGGCGCCGACGGTCGGGGGCGCGAACCGCACGACGACGCTGCACGTGGCGTTCGGCGCGAGCGCCGCGTTGCAGGTCGTCGACGACACGCTGTAGCCGGTCGATCCGGTCGTCTGCGCCGACGGGACGCCGGTCGCGACCTGGCCGGTGTTCTTCACCGTGAACGTGTGGGTCGTCGGCGTGCCGTCGATCCGCTGTGCGAGAAAGTCGTGGCCGGTCTCGAGGATGTCGATCGCGCCGGGCTGCAGGCCGTTGCCGGTGAGATCCCGCGCGACGTCGCCGCCGGGCGAGCCGCTGACGTGGACGGTCGACATCGCCGCGCCGGCGACCGCGGGGGTGAACGCGACCGCGAACGTGCAGGTCTCTCCGGCGCCGAGCGACACCCCGCTGCAGTGGTTGTCGGTGGTCGCGAACCCCATCGAGCTGTCGAGGATCACGGCGAGCGGTCCCGACGACGCGCCGCCATCGTTGGCGATCGTGTAGGTGACCTTCGCCGAGGCCTGGCCGATCACGACGTCGCCGAAATCGGTCGCGCCGGGCGAGGCGCTGAGCGAGGCGGGATCGGGCGGCGGAGCGTCGATCGCGGCGTCCGGCACGGCCGGCGAGGCATCCGGGGTATGGCGCACACCGTCGTCAGCACACGCCGCAAGAAGCACCGCAACCAGCAAGATCCGCATCGCGGCGCGGTGCATACTACGAAGGTGGGCAGTGGAGGGGGCCTCATTTTTCGGAGGCCGAGGTGCTGGTGATCTGCCCGAAAACCGGGGGAAAATAGGCTGCCATGGCTAGCGACAAGGTGATCGGGATCGACCTGGGCACGACCAACTCGTGCGTGGCGATCGTCGAAGACGGCACGCCGTCCGTCATTCCGAACCGCGGCGGCTACAAGACGACGCCATCGATGGTCGCGATCGCCGAGAACGGCAAGCGCCTCGTGGGCCACATCGCGAAGCGGCAGGCGATCACGAACGCCGAGAACACGGTCTACGCGGCGAAGCGCCTGATCGGCCGCAAGTGGGGCTCGGCGGCGGTGCGCAGCTCGCTCGAGATCATGCCGTACCGGATCGTCGAAGGTCCGCACGACGACGTGCGCATCATGCTGCGCGACCAGGTGTTCAGCGTCCCCGAGGTCAGCGCGTACATCCTCCAGGAGATGAAGCTGATCTCCGAGGAATACCTCGGCGAAGAAGTGCAGAAGGCCGTGATCACGGTGCCGGCGTACTTCAACGACGGCCAGCGCCAGGCGACGAAGGACGCCGGCCGCATCGCCGGCCTCGACGTCATCCGCATCATCAACGAGCCGACCGCGGCCGCGCTCGCGTATGGCTTCGGCCGCAACATCGAGCGCAAGGTCGCCGTCTACGACCTCGGCGGCGGCACGTTCGATATCTCGATCCTCGAGATCGGCAACGGCGTGTTCGAGGTCATCTCGACGGCGGGCGATACGTTCCTCGGCGGCGAGGATTTCGACCGGCGCATCATCGACTGGCTCGTGTTCGGTTTCGAGAAGCAGCACGGCATCGATCTGCGCAAGGACAAGATGGCGCTGCAGCGCCTCAAGGACGTCGCCGAGAAGGCGAAGTGCGAGCTCTCGTCGGTCAAGGAGACCGAGATCAACCTGCCGTTCATCATCTCGACGGGTCGCAACGAGGCGTTGCACCTGCAGACGATGCTGACGCGCGACAAGCTCGAGGAGCTGACGAGCGACCTGATCGACCGCACCGTCGAGATCTGCGCGCGCACGCTCGAAGAGGCCGAGATCCAGAAGAACCAGATCGAGGACGTGATCCTCGTCGGCGGTATGACCCGCATGCCGCGCGTGCAGCAGGCGGTCGCCGAGTTCTTTGGCCTCGAGCCGTGCAAGGGCGTGCATCCCGACGAGGTCGTCGCGCTCGGCGCTGCGATCCAGGGCGCTGCGCTCACCGACGAGAAGAGCGACATCCTGCTCCTCGACGTCACGCCGCACTCGCTCGGCATCATGATCGTCGGTGGCTACTTCCACAAATTGATCGAGCAGAACACCACGGTGCCGACGAGCGAGTCGCACGTGTTCACGACCGTCAAGGACAACCAGACGAGCGTGAAGATCCTCGTGCTCCAGGGCGAGAGCGATCGCGCCGAGGAGAACGAGCTGCTCGGCGAGTTCGTGCTGACCGGCCTGCGGCGCGCGCCGCGCGGCGAGGTCGAGATCGAGGTGCAGTTCCACATCAGCGCGGACGGCATCGTCAGCGTGAAGGCGAAGGACCTCGAGACCGGCCTCGAACAGTCGATCACGGTGACCGCAACCTCGGGTCTGACCGAGGACGAGATCAAGAAGATGATCGACGCGAACAAGGACTACATGGTCGAGGTTCGCAGCGGCCAGGAGTTCGACAAGGCCCGCCACCAGGCCGAGAAGGCGCTCGAGGAGATCGAGGCGCTGTTCCCGCAGGTGACCGATGCGATCGCGGGCAGCGACTTCGGCCAGGACGCGGTGAAGAAGGCGCGCGCCGTTGTCGACCGCACGCGCTCGGCGATCACGGCGAAGGACCTGACGACGCTGTCCGATGCGACCGAGGCGCTCAATCGCACGCTCAACATGTTCCGCGGAGTCGTCTCGAAGACTCGCGGATAACACGTGCCCGCTGCCTCGGACATCGACCGCCTGGTCGAGGAGGGACTCGACCTCTACGGCAAAGGCGACATCGACGGCGCGCTCCTGCGCTGGGAGGAAGTGCTCGCACTCGATCCGGATAACGATCAGGCGGCGAGCTACGTCGAGTATGTCCGCGACAACTACGAGCTGCTGACGACGAGCGAGCCGGGAATCGTCGACGGTGCCGACACGCCGTTCGGCATCGAGGAAGAGCCCGAGTACGAGATCCAGGTCCTGCCCGGCGAGCTGCCCGTCGCGCAGGCGCCGATGCACATGGACACGCTCGACGAGGGATGGTTCCTCGACGAGGCTCCGACGCGCGAGGCGAGCTTCGTCCGCGAGGCGCCGTCGCTGCCGAACACGACGCTCGAGATCGAGGCCGAGGAGCCGCCGGCGGCGGAAGAGTCGGGGGGCGTCAACTTCGAGGACGCGACGCGCGAGTACTTCGGTCCGGCATCGGAGTTTGGCGTCGAGACGACGAGTGGCGTGTCCTCGCAGAAGACCGGCATCAAGAAGCGCGACATGGGATTCGTGCGCGCGGCCTCCGAGTCCGAGCCCGAGGCCGAGGCCGAGGAGACGAGGGAGTTCGGCGGCGTCAACGTCAAGCTGCGGACGCCGGAGACGCCGCTGGAGCTCGGCAAGGCCGGCGGGACCGGCAAGAAGCCGACGGTGGACGAGGACGATCTGATCGCGTCGCTGCCGAGCCCGCGGCCCGCGCCGGAGCAGCGCCCCGTCACGACGCGCGATCTGCCGTTGCGTGCACCGGAGCTGCCGTCCACGGCGGACGTGGCAGCGTCGGAGGCGATGACGCGCGACATGCCGTCGCCGCCTGCGGCTCCCGCGACGCGCACGATGGACCTGCCGTCGGTCGCGGCCCCGCCGACGCGCACGCGCGACTATCCGTCGCCATCGCGCCCGCCGGCGAACCGCGACCGCGACATCTCCGCCGTCTCGCAGGCCGAGGTGATGCTGTCGAACAAGAAGACCGAGGACCTCGAGGGCCTGCGGCGGGCGCAGCTCTCCGATCCGATCGTCTCGGCGCCGACGCGCGAGCTCGGGCTGCGTCCGCTCGCGGAGCCGGCGAAGCCTGCGAAGGAGCCGGAAGGCACGCGTGCGGATGGAACTCGTCACGATCTCGTGCTGCCGTTCGATCCGATCGATGCGCGCAGCGCGCAGATCCTCGACGACGTCGACGAGGGCGCGCCGTCCGACGAGGCCAAGGAGGACCGCACGCGGCGCCGGATCACGGCGCTGTTCGACAAGGCGATCGAGTGGAACGGCGCCGGCGAGCTCGACAAGGCGGTCGCGGCGGTGGACCTCGCCCTGTCGGAAGATCCGAACAGCGCGCTCGCGCAGAAGCTGATCCATCGCAACCGCGAGACGGTGCAGCAGGTGTTCCAGAACTTTCTCGGTGATCTCGCGCGCACGCCGCAGCTCGCGCGTCCGCTCCACGAGCTCGCCACCGCGCCGATCAGCCCGCGCGCCGCGTTTCTCTTGTCGCGCATCGACGGCATGATCTCGATCGACGAGATCCTCGACGTCAGCGGCATGCCTCGCATCGAGGCGTACCGGCACCTCTGCCAGCTGTACCTGCGCGGGATCCTGCGCTGATGCTCGTCACGCGGGTGACGAACGCGACGGCCGCACGCGGGCACGTCGGCGCGGCGCAGCTGCGCGTCGTCGATGGTCCCGATCTCGGCATGGAGGTCGACCTGCCGCAGGCGGGCGTCGTGATCGGCACCGATCGCGCGTGTGATGTTCCGCTGACGGATACATTCGTGTCGCGGCGCCATTGCTCGATCGCGCCGGGCGCGCACGGCTTCACGATCACGGATCTCGGCAGCAAGAACGGCACCGTGATCGACGGCGTCGCCGTGCAGAAGGTCGTCGCGCCGCCGGGCGTCGCGCTGCGCATCGGCAAGACGTTGATCCAGGTGCTGCCGGCCGACGAGGTCGTCGATATCCCGCCGTCGAAGTCGGATCATTTCGGCGGTCTGTTCGGCGGGTCGGTCGCGATGCGCCAGGTGTTCGCGATCCTCGAGCGCGCCGCGAAGTCGACGGCCCCGGTGCTGCTCCTCGGCGAGAGCGGCAGCGGCAAGGAGCTGATGGCGCGCGGCATCCACGACGCGTCACCGCGCCATGACGGGCCGTTCGTCGTGTTTGACTGCGGCGCGTCGACGGAGACGCTGATCGAGAGCGACCTGTTCGGCCACGTCAAGGGTGCGTTCACGGGCGCGGCGGGTGATCGCGTCGGTGCGTTCGCGGCGGCGCACGGCGGCACGCTGTTCCTCGACGAGATCGGGGACCTACCGGTCACGCTGCAGCCGAAGCTGTTGCGCATGCTCGAGGCGGGCGAGGTCGTGCCGCTCGGCGGGCGCAAGAGCGAGAAGTTCGACGTGCGCGTCGTCGCGGCGACGCATCGCGACGTGTTCGGCGAGGTCGCACGCGGCGGTTTTCGCGGCGATCTGTACTACCGGCTCGCGGTCGTGGAGGTGCATGTCCCGCCGCTGCGCGCACGCCGCGAGGACATCGCGCACCTCGTGAAGATGTTCCTCGAGCGCGCGGGGGCGGCGCATCTGGCGGGGCAGGTCGGCGGCGCGGCGCTCGCGCGGCTCGAGCGTTACCACTGGCCCGGCAACGTCCGCGAGCTGCGCAACGTCGTCACGCGCGCGGTCGCGCTCGCGGGCCCCGACGACGACTTCCAGTCGCTGCCGTTCGTGCTGCGCCCGACGGCGGCGGCGACCGACGAACCCGCTTCGTTCAAGGCCGACAAGCCGTTCCACGATGCGAAGGAAGAGCTGGTCGCGCGGTTCGAGCGCGAGTACCTGGCGGATCTCGTTCAGCGCGCCGGCGGCAACCTGTCGCAAGCGGCGCGGACCGCTGGCCTCGAGCGCAAGTTCCTGTACAAGCTCCTCGAGCGCGCAGGCCTGCGCACGCCATCGAAGGACGAACCCGAATGAGCCGCATCTTCCGAAGCCTCCCGCCCAAGGGCACTCGCCTCGCGATCGCGTACTCCGGCGGCCTCGACACGCGCTGCGCCGTCGCGTGGCTGCGCGAGCAGGGCATGGACGTCTACGCGTACACGGCGGACCTCGCGCAGCCCGACGAGCAGAATCCCGCCGACATCCCGCCGACGGCGCTCGAGCACGGTGCGAAGAAGGCGCGCCTGCTCGACTGCCGCGAAGGGCTCGTGCGCGAGGGAACGATCGCGATCCAGTGCGGCGCGTTCCACCTCGGCGTCGGCGGAAAGAAGTACTTCAACACGACGCCGCTCGGCCGCGCCGTCACCACGACCGCGATCGTGCGCGCGATGGTCGACGACGATGTCCACGTGTTCGGCGACGGCTCGACGCACAAGGGCAACGACATCCAGCGCTTCTATCGCTACGGGATCCTCGTCGACCCGTCGCTGCGCATCTACAAGCCGTGGCTCGACAGCGCGTTCGTCAAGGCGTTCGGCGGGCGCACCGAGATGGCGCAATATCTGGCGCGGATCGGCAAGCCGTACAAGACGGGGGTCGAGAAGGCGTACTCGACGGATGCGAATCTCCTGGGCGCGACGCACGAGGCGAAGGACCTCGAGCGCCTCGACGTGTCGATGCGGATCGTCGAGCCGATCATGGGCGTCGCGCACTGGAAGACGGACGTCGCGGCCGAGGAGATCGCGATCGGCTGGGAGCAGGGTCGCCCGACGACGCTCAACGGCCAGCGGTTCGACTCGCCGTTCGCGCTGTTCGTCGAGGCGAACCGCATCGGCGGCCGCCACGGCCTCGGCATGAGCGATCAGATCGAGAACCGCGTGATCGACGCCAAGAGCCGCGGCATCTACGAGGCGCCGGGCATGGCGCTGCTCCACATCGCGTACGAGCGGCTGCTCTCGGCGATCCACAACGAGAACACGCTCGACCTGTACGCGTCGCTCGGGCGGCGGCTCGGGCGCCTCTTGTACGAGGGCAAGTGGTTCGATCCGGAGGCGTGTCTGCTGAAAGATGCGATGACTCGCTGGATCGCGCCGTCTGTGACCGGAGAGGTCACCCTGGACCTGCGGCGCGGCGACGACTACACGATCCTCGCCACGCGCGCGGACCACATGGCGTACGGCCCCGACAAGCTGTCGATGGAGCGTGTCGAGAGCCCCGCGTTCACGCCGGAGGACCGGATCGGCGCGCTCGAGCTTCAGAATCTCTCCGTCGGCGACAACCGTGAGCTACTCCTGCACCACCTGGAGAGCCTGCGTCAGCTCGCCCCGGCCGGCGGCGACCCGCTCGGCCGTCTGCTCGGCATTCCCGACGATCCGATCGCCGACTGAGCTATCCTGGAGAGGTGCGCTGGTCGCTGCTGTTGATCGCGCCCGCGTGCAGCTTCGGCGCGCGCAGTGCGGGCACCACGACGGACGCGCCTGCCGGCATCGACGTGCCGCACGCCGATGCGCAGCTCGATGCGCCGCCGGTCTCGTGCATGGACCGCTGGATGGCGCACACCGTTCGCTTCCAGCCACCGACCGAGATGATCGAGCTGAACACGACCGGCTACGAGCGCGACGCGTTTCTCAGCGACGACGAGCTGAACATCTACTTCTCGGCCGTTCGCGCCGACAGCCTGCCCACGGGCTATCAGGACATCTACACCGCGAATCGCTCGTCGACCTCCGAGCAGTTCGGCCCCGTGACGAAGTTCCTCGGTGCGAGCACGACGACGGGCGCCGAAGGCAAGATGTCGATGACCGCCGACGGCACGCAGCTGTTCGTTGCGACGAACATCTCCGGCAGCGGCAGCAAGGGCGGCACCGACATCTGGTTCTCGAGCAAGAACGCAGGCGGCTGGGCTCCGCTCGGCCAGGGCAAGGCGGGCATGCTCAACGATCCCGGCGAGCAGCTCGATCCGATCGTCACGCCCGACGGCACCGCGATCTACTTCGCACCGACGAGCGGCCTGCCGCAGCAGATCTGGGTCTCGACGCGCACCGACGAGACGAAGAACTTCGGCGCGCCGACGGAGCTGACCGAGCTCGCCGATCCGGGCGGGCAGGGCACGGCCGACCCCGCGATCTCCGCCGACCAGAAGCTGATCATCGTGACGTCGGCACGCACAGGCACGACCGGCGTCTCCGACCTCTGGTATGCGACGCGCAACGATCCGGCCGGCCCGTTCGGCGCGCTGCAGCTCGTGCCTGACATCAACTCGGCCGACTACGATGGCGACGCGCATCTCTCGCACGACGGCTGTCGGATCTACTTCGACTCGACGCGGAACAACCCCGCCGCTGGCGACTGGGACCTGTTCTTCGCGCAGCAGCAGCTCTAGTCTAGCGGATCGGCGATGTCGTCGGGCTCGGGGGCGGCCTCGGGGGCGCGCGCGACATCGAGGACGTGCTGCACGAGCACCGGCAGGTAGTCGGAGAGCGACGGGCACCGCACCATCGAGCCGGCGAGCGCCTGCGCCGTGTTCGTCGAGTCGTAGTGGACCGCGTGCTCGATCATGTCGAGGAACGCGAGCGGGCCGCGGCCGAGGCGGGCGAGCCCCGGCGTGCGCAGCACCGCGCGCGCGAGCGGTCCGGGAATGCTTCCGCGCGGCTTCTCCGTGTGGGCGGCCTCGGCGACGGACTCGAACACGGCGCGCGCGGTCAATGGATTTGGATCGACGAGGTGAAACGTCTTGCCGGCCGCGTGCTCGCCGCGCGCGACCTGCCACGCCGCCTCGACGACGTAATCGATCGGCACGAGGTGGAGCGGCGAGTCGCCGCGGCCGAGGATCGGCAAGCGCAGCCCGGAGGCGTTCGTCGCGATCAGCACCATCAGGTAGTACGGGCCGTCGAGCTTATCGATCTCGCCGGTCTTGCTGTCGCCGACGATGATCGACGGCCGCAGGATCGTGATCGGCAGCTGGCGCTGCGCGGCGCGCACGAGCCGCTCGGCCTCGTACTTCGTCTTCTCGTAGGCGTTGTGGAAGCGCTGGCCCGCGTCGAGGTCTTCCTCGTAGACGGTGCCGCCGCGATTGCCGGAGACCATCGCCGTCGACCAGTGCACGACGCGTTCGAGACGCGACGCATCGCGCGCGAGCTCGAGCATCGTGCGCGTGCCGCCGACGTTCACGCGGCGCGCGGTGTCGTCGTCGACGCCCATGAAGTAGATGCCGGCGAGGTGATGGATCCACGTGACCTCTTTGGTCAGCGCGCGGTACTCGGCGCTCGACAGACCAAGGTCCATGTCGCACACGTCGCCGACGAGCACCTCGGCGCGGTCGCCGGCGTGCAGCTTGTCGAGATAGTGGTCGGCCTCGAGGGCGAACTTGTCGCGCGCGAGCACGTAGAGCTTGGTGTCGGGCTCGCGCTCGAGCAGCTTCGCGATCATCCGGCGCGCGGTGAACGCGGGAAACCCGGTGATCAGCGCGATGTCCTGCGTGCGCATGATCGGCCGCGCGCCGCTCTTCGACGCGGGATGCGGCGTCTTGATCGGGCCGTACTTGGCCTCGATCTCGGCGACGACGCGATCGACCTCCGCGCGCAGCGCATCGAGATCGCCGGTGTTGTAGATCACCCACGTCGCGACCGCCGTCTTCTTGTCGAGCGGCAGCTGCGCCGCGATCCGCGCGCGCGCCTCGTCGGCCGACAAGCCATCGCGCGCCATCACGCGCGCCTCCTGCACGTCATCGGGCGCCGCGACGACGATCAAGCCGGAGAGCCCCGTATAGGCCCTGTTTTCGACAAGGAGCGCCGCCTCATAGAACACAACGCTCGCCCCCGCATCGGCCCACGCCGCGATCGCCTGCGCGCTCGCCGCCGCGATGCGCGGGTGCGTGATCCGCCCGAGGTCCGCGCGCGCCGCCTCGTCGGCGAACGCGATCGCGCCGAGCCGCTTGCGATCGAGCTGGCCGTCGGCGGTCAAGATCGCCGCGCCGAACCGCGCGACGAGCTCGGCGAGCGCCGGCTGCCCCGGCTCGACGACCTTGCGCGCGAGCTGATCGGCATCGATCACGGCCGCGCCGCGCTCGACGAGCAGCTTCGCGACGGTGCTCTTGCCGGACGCGATGCCGCCGGTCAGCCCGATCACGTGAGCCGTCACGGCTGTGAGTTACCACGCGGGCAGGGTAGGCTGCACCCGTGCGAACCGCGCTCGTCCTGTTGTTCCTCGCCGCGACGGCCTCCGCCGGCCGCCTCGACTGGACGGGCAGTGCCGCCTGCGGGCAGTGCCACGCCGCGCAGCTCGCCGGCTGGCAGGCGACGCCCCACGCGACGACGCGCGATCGCTTTTCGGGGCGCCCGCCCTCGGTCTGCCTCGGCTGCCACGCGACCGGGGAGGCCCCGGCCGGCCCTGCGGTCGCGGTCGAGGTCGGTTGCGAGGCCTGCCACGGCGCCGGCACCGCCTACAGCCCCGACGACATCATGCGCGATCGCCCGGTCGCGCTCGCGCTCGGCCTCGCCGATCTATCGACGCCGAAGGCGCGCACCGCGCTCTGCATGTCCTGCCACGCGCGCACGACGCGCGAGCGCCCGTTCGATCCGATGGCGAAGGTGCACTGATGAAGGTCTCCGCCCAGTTCGTCACGTCCGCGGCCAAGCCCGCCGATTTTCCGCCGCCGCGGCTGCCCGAGCTCGCGGTCGTCGGCCGCAGCAACGTCGGCAAGTCGAGCCTGATCAACGCGCTCGTCCATCAGCCGGGGCTCGCCCGCACCTCGCGCACGCCCGGCCGCACGCGGCTGCTCAACTGGTTCGAGGTCGACGGCCGCTTCCACCTCGTCGATCTGCCGGGCTACGGCTACGCCGCCGTCGACAAGGACATGCGCTCGGGCTGGCAGCCGCTGATCGAGGCGTATCTGTCGAGCCGCACGACGCTCGCCGGCGTGCTGCTTCTCGTCGACGTCCGCCGCGGCCCCGAGGACGAGGAGCTCGACTTCGTGCCGTGGCTCGACGCCAAGAAGATTCCGATCGTCGTCGCGCTGACGAAGGCCGACAAGCTGCCCAAGAACAAGCGCATGCTCGAGGTCGCGAAGGCCAAGAAGACGCTCGGCCTCAAGCGCGATCCGTACGCGGTCTCGGCGCAGTCGGGCGACGGCATCGACGAGCTGTGGCGCGCGGTCGACAAGCTGGTCAGGAAGTGATCGAGATCCGGGCCGCGACGCCCGCGGATCTCGACGCGATCGACGCGATCGAGCAGCACTCGTTCGCCCGTCCGTGGCCGCGCACGACGTTCGAGGCCGAGCTGACGCGCGAGTGGGCCCACGTCGACGTGCTGCTGCTCGACGGGACGATCGTCGCGTTCTGCGACTACTGGGTCGTGCCTCCCGAAATGCAGATCCTCGCGATCGCGACGTCGCCCGACCATCGCGGCCGCGGCCTCGGCGGCGAGATGCTCGCCCACGTCCTCGCGCAATCCGCCGCGCTCGGCTGCCAGATCGCATCGCTCGAGGTGCGCGCCGGCAACGCCCCCGCGATCGCGCTCTACGAACGCCACGGCTTTCGCACCGTGCACGTGCGCGCGCGCTACTACCAGGACGACGGCGAGGACGCGCTCGTGATGACGCGCGGCCTCGCTACTGAATGACGCCGACGCCCTTGAGCGGACCGGCCGCGGGCGTCTGCTGCGTCGCGAAGTAGATCGTGCCGCCGGCCGCACCGGCGACGACCACGGCCGCGGGCGCGAGCACGTACCAGTGCTGCCACCACGCCGGGGCACCGCCAGGCCGCGCCAGGTTCGCCCGCACGCGCAGCTCGCCATCGGCGGGGAGCTGTACCGAGGTCGTGAATGGCTGGAAGCCGCGCTTCTCGACGCGGATCTCGTACGACGCGGGCGCCTTCAGCTTGAGCGCGGGGATCGGCGTCGTGCCGCGGCGCTGCCCGCCGACGGTGACGAGCGCGTCCGCTTCCGATGAGATGATGTCGATGATGCCGTAGCGCAAGAAGTCGGAGGCGGGCAGGAGCTTGGTCATGTACGCCTGCAGCTTGGCGTCGTTGGGCGGCGTGCCGCCCGCGATCGAGTCGGCGAGGCGCGACGAGACGCTGCGGGTCGGGACGTCGATGCGCTGGATCGTCAGGATCACGTCGCCGAGCTCGGAGACGCCGATCATGATCACCTCGGCCGCGCCGACCTTCTGACCGATGCGCGCGACGCACTCGGCCTCGCCGGCGCACTTGACGATCACGAGATCGAGGTGCTCGCCGTAGACGGCGCGCGTCTGATCGGGGCCGAGCACCTGCAGCGACGTCTGCTTCGAGAGCAGCGCGACGACGCGGTCGGCGATGTGCGGCATCGCGGAGCTGCCGGACCGGTACTCGAGGACGATCACCTTGCGCTTGGGATCGGTCTCGTCGGCGTGGGCGAGCGATGCGAGCAGGCAGAGGATGACGAGGACGCGCGTCATTTCTTCCCGAAGGTGAACGTCATCGAGCCGAGCTTGTGCTCGAGGTTCATGGTCGCGGGAGCGGACTGGCCGGTCTCGGTCGCGCAGCCCCAGTTCTGGATGTCGTTGATGCGCTGGAGCGTGATCGTGCCGTCGCACCAGCTGCGATAGCGCTGGACCGCCGCGCCCGAGGCCGCATCGACGACGCGCAGCTCGTCAGCGACGATCTCCATCTCCGGGAAGTTTGCGGACGTGATCGCGTTGCCCTGGAAGTGCGCGGTCGTCGTGGTCGCCACGTAGTCACCGCCGGCCCCGACCTCGAGCTGGTTGAAGACGGCCGTGTCGGCATCGAACGAGCGCTGCACGCCGGGGTAGTCGGTCGCCTCGACGACCTGCACGACGGGCACCGAGTACAGCGTGCGCGGCGGATCGCTGCCCGCGATCGACGCCGACACGAGCGCGAGCTGCGCGGGACGCCCCGGCTTCTCGACGCCGATCCACGCCTGCTGTCCGGAGACGGCGAGCATCGTCGCGCGGCCGAGCATCGTGCGCTTGGACATCACGCCGCTCATCGTCGCCTCGCCGAGCTCGCCCTTGCACTGGTCGACGTAGTACGCGTGGCCGCGATCGCCGGCGACGTCGGCCCAGCCGCCCGCGCCGAGCGAATTGACGTTGCTCGTCTCGTCGCCGTTGATCGTGACCCACACGAGCTCCGCCGTCGACGAGCACGTCGAGGTGGTCGAGCCGCGGTTCTTCACGGCGAGCGCGCTGAGCTGGCCCGTCGACGACGTGACGAGCGCGACGCGATCGAACTGGCCGTCGGCCATCGAGCGCGCCGTGCCGGTCATCGTGTCGACGAGGTAGAGGTGCTGGCTGGTGCCGATCACGAGCAGCTTGCCGTCATCGGTGCCCGCCCCGTCGATCACGCCGCCGTCGAGCGTGCCGGCGAGCGGCGTCCCGAGCGAGTGATCGCCCGTCGAGACCGGCACGATCGTCGCGCTGCCCTGAGGCGTGCCGTCCGACGACTTCACCGGCTGCTGGACCTCGAACAGCGACGGCCCCGCGGAGACCATCAGCACCGTGTTGCCCGACAGCGTCGTCGAGCCGTTGAACGTCGTGCCCGCGGACATGTCGCCGAACGTCGCGGGCGCCTCGCTCCACGTCGTCACCATCGTGTTCGGGTTCGTCTGGCTGACGAGGCCCGCGAAGTAGACGATCGGCCGGCGCACCGGGACGGTGAGCATCGCGCCGGCGACGACATCCATCGGCGTCGACGAGCGTCCGTAGCCGACCGCCTCGCCGGTATCCGTGCGCAGGACGGCATCGACCGTGACCTGGTGCATCGTCTGCAGGTCGCCGAGATCGAACATCCCGTTGAACACGGGGACGTTTCGCTCGAGGTCGCCGTCGGCGCCGTGCAGGCGCAGCTCGACCGAGGAGTAGCCCTTGGGATCGAGCGTCGCGTTGGGGATATCGAGGACAACCTGGACCGTCCCGCCGCCCGTCGTGCTGTTCGTGCCGCATCCAGCGCACAGCGCCGCTGCAGCCCAGAGCAGCTTGGTCATCAGCTGGACGCTAACAGAGGCGAGGTCCCGTGCACAACTGCGCGAAACATTACGCGATCCG
>JAFAOG010000172.1 GCA_019237945.1 Deltaproteobacteria bacterium
CCGGCGGTGCGCGGCGATCTGCTCGCTAAGCTCGGCCGCACCGACGAGGCCCGGCGCGAATTTCTGCGCGCGGCGGACCTGACGCGCAACGAACGCGAACGCGACGTGCTGCTCGCGCGAGCCAATGCGTTGCCGCGTTAGCCGACCGCTCGCACTGAAACGACGCAGATCGGATTAACGCGAAAACGCGAAAACGCGAAGTTCCGGAAAGAGAAGACCGGAGCTTGCTCGTCGCATTACCGCCTTCACCTGCCTCGGTCCGCTGGCGAAGACGCCACCGGACCTCGGCCCTGGCTCGAGAAGAAGGATCGGTTTCGTGTGCTTCCTTGAAGCCAGTGGGCGAGGCGAACTGGCGCTTCGCCAGTACGCCGAGCCGCCGTCTGGGCTCTGGTTTCGCGCTGCTCTTTTTGCGTTTTCGCGTTTTCGCGTTTAGTCCGACATCTTCCCTTCGCCCGCGGCTAGAGCTTGGCCGGGATGAACGACATCGCGCGCTCGGCAAGCGCCGTGATCGTCAGCGATGGATTGACGCCGAGGTTCGCGCCGACCGCCGCGCCGTCGACGACGAGCAGGTTGTCGTAGCCGGACACGGGGTGCTGCGCGTCGATCACGCCGTGCGCGGCATCGGTGCCCATCACGCAGCCGCCGATGCAGTGCGCGGTCATCGGCAGGTCGAACAGGATCTCGGTCGTCGACGTGATCGCGGTGCCGCCCATCGCCGCCGCCGCCTTGAGCGCGAACTCGTTCGCCTGCGGGATGTTCGTCGGGATCCGCGTGCCGTGACTCGACAGCAGCTGCTTGAACGGCCAGAACCAGCGGCGCTTCAGCTTGAACCGCAGCGTCGCGTCGATCGTCTGCATGACGAGCAGGATCAGCGTCTGGCGTGCGAATCCGAACGGCCACGCTGCGCGCGCGAACCGGATCGGATGGCGGAACGCGCTGCCGATCCAGCGCAGGATGCGCCCCCAGCCCTTGCCGGTGACGAGCATCGTCGCGATCAGGCCGAGCACGTCGGACCCCTTCGAGTAGCGCGTCGCCTCGATGTGCGTGAACCGATCGAGATGCACGCCCGAGCCGATCGCGATGCCCTTCGACATGTCGAAGCGCGCGCCGGGGAACCGCACGCCGAGGATCGACTCCGAGTTCGTGCGGACGTCGGCGCCGACGCGATCGGAGACCTTCGGCAGCGCGCCGGTCTGCTTCATGCGCAGCAGGAGGTCCATCGTGCCGAGCGCGGAGGCGGCGAGCACGACGTGGCGCGCGCGCAGCGTCTTCTTGTCCTTGAACACGCGCGCCGTCGAACGCTCCGTCGTCACCGCGTAGCCGGCGGCGCCGGACTCGTCGAGCGGGCGCAGATCGACGACGCGCGTCTCCGCGAGCACCTGCGCGCCCTTCTTCTCGGCGAGATAGAGGTAGTTCTTGTCGAGCGTGTTCTTCGCGTTGAAGCGGCAGCCGACCATGCAGCCACCGCAGCCGATGCACGACGAGCGGGGAGGGCCTTCGCCCTGGAAGTATGGATCGGGGTGAGGCTCGCCGGGCTTGCTGCCGAAATAGACGGCGACGTCCGTCTTGTAGAACGTGTCGCCGAAGCCGGCGGCGTCCGCCATCTGCTTGAGCGTCGTGTCGGCGTCGCCGAGGATGCGGTTCTCCGTCACGCCGAGCATCCGGCGCGCGGTCGCGTAGTGCGCCGGCATCTCGCGCTCCCAGTCGGCGAGCCCTTTCCACGAGCCTTCGCGCCACACCTCGTCGTGTGGGATCAGCATCGTGTTCGCGTACGTGATCGAGCCGCCGCCGACCGCGTTGCCGCACAGGATCATCACGTGCTCGAACGGCCGCATGTTGTAGAAGCCGTAGAGCCCGAGCCGCGGCCGCCAGATCCAGCGCCGCAGGTTCCACGTCGTCTTCGGGAAGTCCTCGGCGCGCCAGCGCTTGCCCATCTCGATCACGCCGACCGAGTAGCCCTTCTCGGCCAGCCGACATGCGGAGACCGAGCCGCCAAACCCCGAGCCGACGACGATGTAGTCGTAGTCGTATTCGTGAGTTGCGGCCATCGCGTCGACTATACGATCCGGTTGTCGGCCGTGCTCGTAGATGTGGGGCGATGGGGAGAAAGGCTTTGGTGCTCGCGCTCGGCGCGGTCGGGCTCGCGGGGGCGCTCACCGCTGCCGCCTTCATCGCACCGAACCGGGCTGCCGCCGCGACGCCCGCGTACGTGCCCGCCGACGCGGCAACGATCGTCGCCCACGTTCCGCCTCGTGATCCTCGCGAGGTAGCCGAGCGCCAGGCGCTCGCGGCGGCCCCGGATCGCGTCGAGCTTGCCGTCGAGCTCGCCCGCGCCGACATCCAGCGCGCACGTGCGCTGAGCGATCCTCGCTATCTGGGGCGCGCTCAGGCGACGCTCGCTCGGTGGTGGCGCGACAAGCTGCCGCCCCCCGACGTGCTGCTGCTGCGCGCGACGATCGAGCAGTCGCTGCACGACTTCGACGCGGCGCGCGCCGATCTCGATCAACTGATCGCGGTGCGGCCCGACGATGCGCAGGCTCATCTGACGCGCGCCGTCGTTGCTACCGTGCGGGCCGATTATGCGGCCGCGCGCGAGAGCTGCAACGCCGTCGCGCGGCTCGCGCCTCCGATCGTCGCCGCGGCCTGCAAAGCCCCGCTCGACGCGATGGGCGGCCACGTTGCCGACGCGTATCAGGCGCTCGCGCGCACGTTGCAGCAGCGCACGACACCGGCGCTCCGCGCGTGGGCGACGACGACCTTGGCGGAGCTCGCGATCCAGCGCGGCGACGACGCGGCCGCCGCCGTGCACCTGCGCGACATCCTCGCGTTCGATCCCGACGATGCGTATGCGCGGGCTGCACTTGCCGACGTGCTGATCGCCGAGCACGATCCTGCCGCCGCGAGCGCGCTCTGCAAGGGCTTCGAGCAGATCGACAACCTGCTCGTGCGCCGCGCGATCGCCGAGCACGCCGCGCACGGCCCCGAAGCCGCCGCGCTCGCGAAGCTGATGCACGACCGGATCGCCGCCGCGGCCGAGCGCGGCGATCGCGTTCACCAGCGCGAGGAGGCGATGTTCGTGCTCGACGTCGAAAACGAACCGGCGCGCGCCCTGTCGATCGCCCGCCCGAACTGGCAGGTGCAGAAGGAGCTCGCGGATGCGCGGCTGCTCGTGCGCGCCGCCGTCGCGGCCGGCGATCGCGATGCCGCCTCGCCCGTGCTCGCCTGGGCGAAGACGAACGGCATCACCGACGCGTGGCTCGACGCGCAGATCGCGAGGCTGCGATGAAGCCGCTGCTGATCCTCCTCGCGTTGTGTGCGACCGCGTGGGCGCACAAGCCGAGCGACGCGCACCTGCGCCTCGACGTCCACGGCGACCGCATCACGGGCCGGCTCGACATCGCCGTGCGCGACCTCGAAGGCGCGCTCGCGATCGACGACGGCAACGGCGACATCACGTGGGGCGAGCTCGAGCAGGCCGCGCCGCGGATCGCGACGTACGTCCAGCAGCGGCTCGCGCTCGCCGCCGACGGTGCGCCGTGCCCGCTCGAGCTCGGTCGCGCGCAGCTCGCCGATCTCAGCGACGGTGCGTACTGGGCGCTGCCGGTGTCCGCGGCATGCACGCACGCACCGCACGACCTCGCCGTCACGTACGCCCTGCTGTTCGATCTCGATGCCCAGCATCGCGGCCTCGTCCACGTCGACGGGCAGACGGTGATCGTCCGCGACGGCGCGCCGGTTCACATCTCGCTCGGCGAGGGCACGTCGGTGACGTCGTTCGTGCGCGAGGGCGTCTGGCACATCTGGATGGGGATCGATCACATCCTGTTCCTCGTCTGTCTGATCCTGCCCGCGGTCTGGAAGCGCGACTCGCTGCGCGACGCCGCCAAGGAGACGTTCGAGATCGTCACCGCGTTCACGCTCGCGCACTCGATCACGCTCGTGATCAGCGCGGTCGGGCTGTTCCGCCTGCCGAGCCGCTACGTCGAGACCGCGATCGCGCTCAGCGTCGTCGCGGCCGCGCTCAACAACGTCGTGCGCGCCGTCGATGCGCGGTGGGCGGTCGCGTTCGCGCTCGGCCTGCTCCACGGCTTCGGGTTCTCCAGCGTGCTGATCGATCTCGGGTTGCCGTCGCACGAGCTGATCGGCGCGCTGCTCGGCTTCAACGCCGGCGTCGAGCTCGGTCAGGCCGCGATCGTGATCACGCTGTTGCCACTGCTGTACCTGATGCGCCGGACGCTCGCCTATCAGGCCCTGCTATGGGCCGGCTCGAGCACGGTCGCCTTGATCGCCACCGTCTGGTCGTACCAGCGGTGGGTTGCCTGAGGAGGAGATATGCGTCGCCTGCACCTGCTTCTTGCCATTGCTGCGTGTTCTCACAAGCAAGACCACACGCCCCCACCTGCGCCGCCGCCGCCGGCGAGTGCACCGATCACGCAAGGCGTGCCCGGCTCGCAGGACCTCGCGCCGCTGCAGCAGCTCGGCGCGCGTCTCGCCGACGAGAAGTCGCATCGGCCCGCCGCGCACGCGAGCGACCAGCTGTTCGATGCGCTCGCCAAGCAAGGCATCGCGCTCGCGAGCCATCACCAGGTGCTCGCGTCGGTCGCGTCGGCGAGCTACTGCGACCTCGGCGTCACTGGCGATGCGATCGCGATCGCGGTCTGCGAGTACGAAACGCCGAGCGCAGCCGCGAAGGGCAAGCAGGTGCTCGACGACCGCTACGCGAAGCTCGTGCCCGACGCGGTCCGCACCGTTCACGGCTCGACACTCGTCACCGTCGCCAACGCGAGCTCGCACCCCGAGCTTCGCGACCGCGTCCTTCACACGTTCATGACCCTTTAAACCGGGAGAGGAAAAAAGCAAATGCACACAGGAAAACAGCTACTGGGCAGCGCACTCGCGCTTGCCACGGTGCTAGCGCCGGCTGCCGGCCTCGCATCGAGTCACCGTGAAGCGCCGTTCATCACCAAGAACCCGAAGGTGGACGGCACCGACTTCTACATGTTCAACAGCTACGAGGCGTCGCGTACGGGTTACGTGACGATCCTGGCGAATTACATCCCCGTCCAGGACGCGTACGGCGGGCCGAACTACTTCACGCTCGATCCGGACGCGATCTACGAGGTCCACATCGACAACGATGGCGACGGCATCGAGGACCTGACGTTCCAGTTCGACTTCGACACGCAGCTCGCGAATGGCGGCACCGGCGTCGAGCTGCCGATCGGCGGCAAGATGATCAACATCCCGCTGCCGGTCGCCGGTCCGCTCAGCGCGCCGGGCGATGCGAACCAGAACGTGATCGAGACGTTCAAGCTCGGCGTGATCCGTGGCCCGCGCCGCGCGACGACGCCGACGCTCGCAACGAACCTCGCCGACTCGTCGACGACGTTCCACAAGCCGTTCGACAACGCCGGCACCAAGACGATCCCGAACTACGCGAACTATGCGAGCCAGTTCGTCTACAACTTCGACGTCCCCGGTTGCACGCCGACGGGCGTCGGCTCGGGCACGCACGCGCGCGTGTTCGTCGGCCAGCGCAAGGAAGGCTTCGCCGTCAACCTCGGCCAGGTGTTCGACCTCGTCAACATGGGCGTCTCCGCGCTCGGCGTGACGCCGGCGAATGGCCAGGCTGACCTGACCGGCGCCGCCGACCAGGGCAAGAACATCGTCGACGACAAGAACGTGACGACGCTCGCGCTCGAGATCCCCGCGTCGTGCCTGACGAAGGACTCGTCGCACCCGATCATCGCCGGCTGGACGACGGCGTCGATGCGCCAGGCGCGCGTGCTCAACCCGACCGCGACGTTCTCGACGCCGGCCCGCGAAGGCGGCCCGTGGGTCCAGGTCTCGCGCCTCGGCATGCCGCTCGTCAACGAGATCGTGATCGGCCTCAAGGACAAGGACAAGTTCAACGGCTCCGAGCCGAAGGACGACGGTCAGTTCGCGGACTACGTCACGAACCCGTCGCTGCCGATCCTCGTCGAGCTCGTGTTCGGCGCGACCGGCGCGCTCGCTCCGACGGCGTATCCGCGCGCGGACCTCGTCGCCGCATTCCTCAACGGCGTGCCGTCGGTCAACGTGCTGTCGTCGACGCTCTACGAAGCGCTGCGCCTCAACACGGCGGTGCCCGCGACCGCGCGCGCGTCGCAATCGCCGCTCGGCGCCGCGACCTGCTTCGATCCGCCCGCCGACAACGCGCACGGCCCGACGCTCAACCTCGCGCGCAACGGCTGCGACCCGGCCGGCTTCCCGAACGGCCGCCGCCCCGGTGACGACACCGTCGACATCGAGCTGCGCGTCGCGATGGGCTTCCTGCTCGATCAGAACCACGCGCCGATCCGCGGAGCCCCGCTGGTCGACGGCGCGGCCACGAACGCGTCGCAGTTCGGCACCGCGTTCCCCTACCTCGCCAACCCGATCCCGGGGTCGCCGTGAAGCGCGTCATCTTGCTCGTCCTCGCGCTCGCGGCCTGCGGCGACGATCACCTCAAGAAGGCGCCGGATGCGGGCATGGCCGATGCGTCCGTTGACGCACCGGGCACCGCGGCGACGCTGACGTCGTACGTGATCGATCTCGTGCAGCACCACACGACCGCGACCGACACGCCGCGTCCGTACAGCGAGTTCTCCGCGCTGCCGGATCCGGATAGCAGCAACGGCAGCGCATACGCACCGCTGTTCTGACGGTTAGTCGGTCGTCGCGGTCCGGCAGGTGTTCTGCGAGGTCCTCACGACCGAGCCGCCGCCGGCGACGATTTCGAGCTGGCGATCGGTCAGCACGCGCACGGTCTCGGTGGTGATGCGAAGCTTCGAGGAGCGCAGGCGCTTATCGTTCGAGATGGTCTTCTTCATCGCGCCTGCATATCGACACTGCCGAACGAACGCCAGCAATACCGGCTAACGCGGACGGTGCAGAGCTGGTGAGCTGTGGTTCGAGTAAGCACGCGCACACGTTGTACAGTGAAGCCACCACACGATGCCGCGTCAGGTTCGCGCAGATGTCGCCGGAACGGTCTGGAAGGTCACGACCGCGGTCGGGGCCACGGTGTCGCCCGGTGACACCGTCGTGATCCTCGAGTCGATGAAGGTCGAGATTCCCGTGCGCGCGCAGGCCGGCGGGCGCGTCACCAGGGTCCTCGTCGCGGAAGGCGACGCGGTCGAGGAAGACAGCGTGCTCGTCGAGATCACGTGACGAGCAGGACGCGGTCCCACGCGGGATCCTCGCGCGTCGTCGCCGCGTGCAACGCGAGCGCGATCCCGGCGGCGCCGCGCAACAGGCCGGGCTCGTCTTCCCACGCCTGGCCGACCGGCGAGCCGACGAGCGACGCGTAGCCGGCAACGCCGAACGCGCGGCCGCGCATCCCGAGCGTGCGCGCGTACCAGTTGCGCGCGGCGGTGGCGAACACGGCGTCGCGCGTCCACTGGTGGAACCGCGCGAAGATGTGCGCCGCGCCGGCGGTGCCGTGACAGAGGCCCGCATCGACGATGCCGGTATCGCCGGCTGCGCGCTGCGCCGCCGTGTGCGCGATGTTGACGGCATCGGCGATCGTCTCGCGGTCGTCGAGCGCATGCCCGGCGTGCCACAGCGCGACCGCGACGCCGAGATCGCCGAGGCACCACGAGGTGCGCGCGGGAAGTCCGGCGGCCGCGCCGTCGGCGGCGATCGGGAAGCACGCGTGGCGCGCATCGGGCGTGCGATTGGCGCGCACGAACGTCAGCGCGCCGGTCAGTAGCTCGCGCGTGCGCGGATGCATGAAGCCACTCGCATGCACGTGCGCGAGCAACGCGGCGACGCCGCACGCTCCCTCGGCGAGACCGATGCCGAGGAAGCCCTCGGGCTCGTGCTGCTGGCCGATCTCGGTCGCGAGGTTGTCGGGGTGGTAGCGCCACGCGAGCCCCCCGGCCGCGGGGATGGCCGCGGCGGCGAGGATGTCGATCGCGCGGGTCAGCCCGGCGGCGCCGACGGGATCGGCCGCGCGCGGCAGCAAGTACACCGCGAGCCCGACGACGCCGCGTAGCAGATCGATGCGCCCGGTCCTGGGATCGATCGCCTCGAGCATCTGCCCGACGCGAGCATCCATCTCGTCCAGTGGCGCATCGGCGCCGAGGGTACGCAGCACGTACGCGACGCCCGGCGCCCCGAGGTGCAGCGATGGCAGCGGCTGGCGCTGGTGCGCCTGGAGCGCCGCGCGCACGGCCGCATTCAGCAGCCGCGGCTGGTCGAGATGCCCGGCGAGCAGCGCGATGCCCGCCGCACCCTTCGCGAGCGATGGATCGGGTGCGGTGGTGCGGAGGTACGCCGCAAGCGCGCGCGCGATGTCGTCGACGACCTCGCGAGCCTCGGCGGCCGCGCGACCGCGCAGCAGCGGGACCCAGCTCGCCCGCTTCATCGGCCCACCGGCAGGTCGTCGAACGTCACGGTCGTGCGCTCGTCGAGCCAGTGCCGCCAGTCGACCTTCGTCCAGTCGGGGCTCGGAGGCAGATCGCGCAGCACGACGCGGCCGAAGCCATTGCCGGTCGCGAGCTTCGTTCGATCGGGCGACACCGAGAACGCGTAGATCTCCTCGGGATCGAACGCGATCACGTGCGCGTCTTCACCATCGAGCCCCGAGACGCGCAGCGTGCCGTCGATCGTCGTCGCGAACAGCTGAGATGCGGTGACCTCGACGTAGATCGTTGGGGTCGCGTGGCGCGCGATCGCGCGGCCGACGCCGGTGGCAGGGTTCCACGACCACAGCGTGCCATCGCGCGACGACGCGTAGATCCGATCGCCGCTTGGCGACCAGATCAGCACCGCGATCTCGAGTGTCGGGCCACCGAGCTCGCGCGACGACGGTTCGCCGACGTGCCACAGGAACACGTGCTCGGCGGAGACCCACACGACGGACGTGCCGTCGGGAGCGATCGTGAAGTCGTCGATCGGGCGCGGCGTCGCGAGCTCGCGCACCGCATGCGAGCCGAGATCGACGACGCGGAGGCGATCCTTCCACGCGATCGCAGCGCGGTTGCCACCGGTATCGATCCCGACGACCGCGCCGTCGTGCTTCGTGACCGGCTCGACGGTGCCCGCGGCGACATCGCGCAGCTCGACGGCGCCGGCCGCATTCCCGACGAGGATCCGGTGCGAGTCCGCGAACGCGAGCGCGCTGGCGCCGGGCACGGTCGCGGTGCCGAGCGAACGCCCATCTTCGGCGTCGAGCAGCTCGAGCGTGTCCTTGCTGACGCTGGCGAGCCGCGTGTTCTCCGGCGAGACCGTCGAGAGCGCGCCGAGCAAACGAGGCGCAGGCTCGTCGAGCACCCACAATGCGTTGGCATCGTGGCCGTGGATCCACACCGAGCGTCCGCGCGGCGACCACGCGATCCGATTGATGTACGTGCGCAACGTCGCGATGCGCACCGCCGGCACGATTGCGGGCCAGATCCGCACCTTGCGATCGCGCGCCGACGTCGCGATCGATCGACCGTCGGGCGACCACGCGGCGTCCCACACCATCCCGAGGCTGCCGCGCAGCGGCTGGACCTCGAGCGTGTCGAGCGCGACGACCTCGATCGACCCGTTGCGATCGAACAGCACGACCGCATCGCTGGCCGGCGAGAACCGGAACCGCGGCGACACGTTCGGCAGCGTGCGGCGCTTCACGACCGCGCCGGCCTGATACAGGGTCAGCTGGTCGCCGACGAGCGCCAGCACGCGATCGCCATCGGGTGTCGCGAGCATGCGCACGTCCTTGGGATCGACGCCGGGAATGTGGCGAACCCCGCTCGCGGTCCACTCGACGAGCCCTTCGGCCGCCGCGATCACGACGTGGGTGCCGTCGCGCGACACCGCCACGCGGCCGATGTTGGTCGCCGGAATGTCGGCGAGCTTGGCGCCGTTCGGGTCAACCAGCGTCACACCCTGCGGCCCGGTCGACAGCGCGCGTCCGCTCTGCGTGATCTGCCACAGCCCGGGCGCGAGCGTGGTCTGCGTGCCGCTCGTCGGATCCCATGCGACCAGCGCATCGTCGAACCCGAGGAGGATGCGACCCTCGCTGCCGACAGCCGCGAAGTTGCAGCCCGCGCCGTGGCTCAGCGTCCGCGCCGGCTGATCGAGCCGATCCCACAGCAGGACGAGCCCGGTGTCATCGCACGCGACCAGCGAGCTCGCCGACAGCCACAGGATCGCGCTGGGCACGCCGGGGAGCGCAGGCTGCAACGCTCGCACGTGACCGTTCGCGGTTGTCATCACCTCGACCACGTAGCGCTCCGCGAGCGCGAGGCTCGCGCCGTCGGGCGAGTACGCGAGCCGGTTGGCCGTGTTGCGCGGCGTGTAGATCCGCGCTGGCACCCCACGCATGATCGCCTCGACCGCCATGTTCGCGGCGCGGGTGGTGCGCACACCGCTGCGGGGATACGTCTTGAGCAGCGCGACCGCACGCTCGGGATCATTCTCGATCGTCGCGTCGACCTCGGCAAAGAACCGCAGGTCGGCCTCGTTCTGCGCGACGTTGCGCGCCGAGGAGATCCGCTGGAACGCGATCACGCCTTGCGTCGCCGCGCCGATCAACACGATCGCCGCGAGTGCGAGCCGCCAGCGATATCGCCGCACGAATCGCCGCACCAGATCGAACCACGTGTAGCGACGCGCGACGACCAGCCGCCCCGTCAAGAAGCGACGCAGGTCGTCGGCGAATTGCTCGGCGCTCGCGTAACGCTCTGCCGGATCGCGGCGCATCGCGCGCGCGACGATTGCCACCAGATCGGGCGGCGCCGCCGGCTCGCGCACATCGACATCGACCGGCGGCGCCTTGCGCAGCGCATCGATCACGGTGCGCGCCTCGCCCGCAAACGGAGGCGCACCGCACAGCAGGTGATACAGCATCGCGCCAAGCGCGTACACGTCGCCGGGCTTGCCGCAGCGCTCGAGCCCCTCCGCCTGCTCGGGCGGCATGTACGCCGGCGTGCCCGCGACTTCGCCCATCATCGTCAGCTGCGCATCGACGATCGGCTCCTCGTCCGCGCCAGCGACGTCCGCGTCCGAGACATGCTTCGCCAGCCCCCAGTCGATGACGACCGTCTCGTCGAACGCGCCCACCAGCACGTTCGATGGCTTGAGATCGCGATGCACGACGCCGCGGCTGTGCGCGTAGGCGACCGCCTCCGACACCGCGACCACGCGCGGCAACGCGGCGAGCCGCTCGTCGAGCGTCGGCGCCGCCGCGAACAGCTCGCGCAGCGAGCCACCCTCGACGAGCTTCATCGAGAAGTACGGCTCGCGATACGACCACTCGCCGGCGTCGTAGAGCGGGATGATGCCGGGATGCTGCAGCCGCGCCGTGATCTGCACCTCGCGGCGAAACCGATGCATCGTCAGCGGGTCGGGCCGCAGCGCGCGCTTGATCGCGACATCGCGGCCGAGCAGCAGATCCGCGGCGCGCAGGATCATGCCGGTGCCTCCGCGCGCGACCTCGCCCTCGATGCGATAGCGCGCGGGGCCGGTCGCTTCGACGGCCGCGCGGACCGGCTGCTCGCCCGCGGAGGGCTGCGAGGCCGTGATCGTCGCAGGCACTGGCGACGGTCGCTCGGGCTCGCCCATACGAGCCAGTGTCGGTCGAACCGTTGCGTCAGGTCAACGCTCGCTCAGCGGCAGCCGCCAACGAATGCGCCGACCGAGCACCAGGCGGTGTTGTTGCTGCCGTGCGAGTTGCCGGCGCCGACGTTCTGGAGCTGGTTGTCGGTGAGCGCGCGGATCGTCTCGGCGTTGACGCGGAGCTTGGTCTTGCGCGTGAGCAGCTGGTCGGAATCGCGGGAGGTCTTGATCTTCTTCATCGCATTTCTCCTTAGCGGCAGCCGCCGACGAACGCACCGACCGAGCACCAGGCGCTGGTCTGTTGGACGGTGACGTACTTGGCGCCGCCGCCGCCCACGTTGTCGAGCTGCGTGTCGGTCAGCACGCGCACCGTCTCGGCGTTGACGCGCAGCTTCGCCTTGCGGGTGAGGTTCGTCGTCTGGGACTGGCGGGTCAGCGTCTTCTTCATGGCCGCCGACAAGTGCACGCGCGGTGCCGCCCGCAACTGCGCGACGTCCCGTGCAAACCCACGTTCCGGGCCGCGATTTCGCAGGACAGTGTCCCGGACACTGTCCTGGGGGCTAGCCGCGGTACTTCGCGACGTCGATCCCGTACATCTCGAGCCAGCGGCGGATCTGCTTGGGGTCCTTGCCGAGCTCGCGTGCGACGGCGGCGAGGTTGCCGGCGTGCCTGGCGAGCGCGGCCTCGAGCTTGCCCTGCGGATCATCCGCGGGCGGCGCCGGCGGGGCGGCCGACGGCGTGGGCGCGGACGGCGGCGCGGGCGAACGCACCGCCGGCGGCAGCATGTCGACCGTGATCACGCCGTCGGTCGCGAGCAGGCTCGCCGCATGGAGCGCGTTGCGGAGCTCGCGGATGTTGTCGGGCCAGCGGTGCGCGGCGAGCGCGGCGACGACGCCCGGGCCGAGTCGGAGCTGCGCGGCCTGGTCGGGCGCGACCTTGCGCAGCAGCGCCGCGACGAGCAGGCCGAGATCCTCGAGGCGCGCGCGCAGCGGCGGCACGCGGACGACGAACCCGGCGAGCCGGGCGAACAGATCGCGGCGGAACTCGTCGGCGTGCACGGCCTGCTCGAGCTCGACGTTGGTCGCGGCGATGATGCGCGCGTTCGTGCGCACCGGCGTCGTCTCGCCGACGGGGACGACCTCGCCTTGCTCGAGCATGCGCAGCAGCGCCGCTTGCGACTCGGCGCGCAGCTCGCCGATCTCGTCGAGCAGCAGGGTGCCGTCGTCCGCGGCGCGGACGAAGCCTTCGTGCGCCGCCGTCGCGCCGGAGAACGCGCCCTTGCGATAGCCGAACAGCTCGGCCTCGAACAGCGTCGCGGGGAGCGCGGCGCAATTGACGGCGACGAACCGGCCGCGGCGACCCGACAGCTCGTGGATCGCGGATGCGACGATCTCCTTGCCCGCGCCGGTCTCGCCGTGCACGAGCACCGCGATGTCGCCGCGCGCGATCCGCGGCACGGTCGCGACGACGTCCGCCATCGCCGGCGCGAACGACGCGAGCTCGTTGACGGGGCCGGCCGCGCTGCCATCGCTCGCGAGCGGCGGTCCGCCGGCCGTCATCATGAACAGCACCTCGCCGCATCGGATCGTGTCGCCTGGGGCGAGCTTGCCGCGCAGCACGCGCGTGCCGTTGAGGAACATGCCGTTCTTCGAGCCGGCGTCGACGACGACCCAGCCGTCGCCTTCCGCGGTGAGCTTCGCGTGCGCAGTCGAGACCCGGCCGTCCGCGACGCTGATCGCGACGTGGCGCGGGACGCGACGGATCTCGCGGGCCGCGCCGCGGCCGATCTCGACGACATCGACATCGCGCAGCGACACCGCGATCGGCTTCTCGAGCGGATGCTCGCCTTCGATCACGAGGACGAGGCGTGCGTCACCGGGACGCGTGCCCTGAGCTCGCGTGCCGAGCTCCGAGGTGATCGTCTCCTGCGCCGACGACATCATCAGAGAGGGTACACCGCGTGCTGGCGGCGTGAGGGCTGCATCGCCGCGAACCTCGTGACGAGCGCGGCGCGAAGCTGGTCGGCGGCCACGACCTCGTCGACGAGCGCGCGCGGATCGGGCCGTGCGGCTCGCATGTAGCCGCGCAGGCGGTCGCGGTCGTGCTCGTCGAGTGCCTTCTCGAGCGCGCCCGCGCCGGCGATCACGGCACGCTCGCCGAGAATCCCGATCGACGCCGCGGGAAGCGCGAGTACCGCGTGCGGCGCGAAGCCCGGGCCGCCCATCGCGTAGAGGCCCGCGGTGTGAGCCTTGCGCACGACGACCGTGACGTGCGGAACGGCGGCTTCGGCGAGCGTCGTGAACAAGCGTGCGCCCTCGGCGACGATCGCGCGCCGTTCGGAGACCGGTCCGATCTGGAACCCTGGCGTGTCGGCGAGCGCGACGAACGGAATGCCGTGTGCGTCGCACAGCGAGAGGAACCGCGACGCCTTGCGAGCCGCATCGGCGGTGATGATCCCGCCGAGCTGGTCGCTGTCGTTCGCGATGATACCGATCACGCGACCGTCGAGCCGCGCGAACATCGTCGCGAGCTCGGGTGCGAACTGCGCTTTCAGCTCGAGCAACTCGCCGCCATCGACGATGCCGCGCACGAACGCTCGCATCGAGAACGCCGTCGACAGGTCATCGGGCACCTCGACGAGCGGCTCGGCCGGCGCCTGCGCGGGCAGCGGCGTGCGAAGCAGCCAGCGGATCGCGGCGCGTGCGGCGACCAGCGCATCGGCGGGTGTCTCGCAGCGCACGTCGCACAATCCGGTTCGCGTCGCGTGCAGCGTCACGCCGCCGAGCTCGTCGCCATCGATCTCGCGCCCGGTGAACTCGCGGACCGCGGCCGGGTCGCCGAGATGAACGCGCGCGCCCTCGCTCATGATCACGACGTCGGTGAGCGCGGGCAGGAACGACATCGGTCGGCTCAGCGTCCGCGTGACCACCGCGATCTGCGGAACGCGCCCCGACAGCCGCGCCATCGTCGCGTACAGCGCACCCATCCCGCGTGGACCGGCAAGCTCGCTCGCGGGCGCACCGCCCATGTCGAGATTGTCGAGCATGTAGACGACCGGGCGCGCACGCGCGAGTGCGTCCTCGAGCGCGCCGATCATCACGTCGAGCGACGGCGAGGCGCCGGCCTGCAGCGCCGGATCGAAGCCGACGAATACGACGTCGCGATCGTCGAACGTCGCATCGGCCGCGAACACGCCGCCGGCTGCATGCCTCGTCGCGAGTCGATCCGCGACCGCGGCGACGCGCGCCTGCACGGGCTCGCCCGGCGCAATCGATGCCACGGGAGCATCCGCCGGTTCGAGCACGCCACCCGTGGCGAGCGCCTCGACGACCTCGTGCAGCGCCGCGTCGGCTTCGAGCCCGGCCGCTTCGGCGGCGTCGTCGATCGACGAGCCGTCGCCAAACCGCGTCGCGAGCGCGAGCGAATCGACATCGAGCGGGATCAGCGCACGGCGCGACGGCACCCACACGCGTGGGCCATCCGGCCGCAGATCGACGAACAACCCGCGCGCGAGGCGATACACGCGCCTAGGGTATCAGGCCTGCGGCATCAGGCCCTGCTTGCGCAGCCGCTTCAGCTGCGCGCGCAGCTCGCGATCGATCAGCTCGTCGCGCATGCCGGGGTTCGCATCGAGATGCGCGTTCCACGCGGCGTTCATGAAGTCTTCGGTCGCGAGCCCCTGCTGGACAGACAGCTCGGCGGCCCGTGCGAGGAGTTTCTGGAGCTCGGTCATGGGATCAATAGAAGCATCGCGGGGGCCTGCCGCAGCGGCCCGATCGGGTAGGGCTAGGCGTGCGCGGGCCAACCGGCTTCGCCGACGAGCGGTACGAAGCGCACCTCGCCGAGGTCCTCTTCGACGACGTCATGCTCGCTGCGCCGGATGATCCGCACGAGATGCTGCGAGCTCGCGTCGCCGTGCGGGATCACGAGCCGGCCGCCGATCGCGAGCTGATCGAGCAGCGGCTTGGGCGGGCGCGGCGCGCCGGCGGCGACGCAGATCGCTTCGTACGGTGCGTTGGGCGGCCAGCCGAGCGTGCCGTCGGCGCAGTGAACGTGCACGTTCGCGAAGCCGAGCCGCGCGAGTCGATCGGAGGCGGTCGCGGCGAGCTCGGGAATGCGTTCGATCGTGTCGACCTCGCGCGCGAGCAGGCCGAGGATCGCGGCCGCGTAGCCGGAGCCGGCGCCGATCTCGAGCACGCGCTCGTGACCGCGCAGCGCGAGAGCCTCGACCGTCAGCGCGACGACGTACGGTTGCGAGATCGTCTGGCCGTAGCCGATGCCGAGCGGACCGTCGAAGTACGCGTGGCGAAGATCGTCGTGCGCGACAAACTCTTCGCGCGGCACGCGCCGGAACGCATCGAGCACGGCGGCGGCGTCGATGCCGCGCCGTGCGAGCTGCTCCGACACCATGCGGGCCCGCCGCTGTTCCATCGTCGCCATGCTCTCACCGTGTGCATCGATCGTGCACAGGCAAGCCGCAAGAGCTGCGCGATGCGCCTAGGCCGCGGCCTGGTTCTCGGTGACGTGCGCACGAACGGTCAGGACCGGGCAGGGCGCCTGGCGAACGACGGTCTCGGTGACGCTGCCGAGTAGCGCGCGCGTGACGCCGCGGCGGCCGTGGGTGCCCATCACGATCAGATCGACGCCGAGCTCGGTCGCCGTCTGGATGATCACGTCGCGCGCGTCGCCGGTGCGCAGCAGGTGCTGGCCCATCGTCGCCTTCATGCACTTGCGGTGGGCGAGCTCTTCGAGCGCGGCCTGGTTGTCCTTGATCAGGGAGTCGATGACCGAGCTGGCCATCGCGACGCCGAGCTCGGGGACACCAAGCGCGGGGATCGCGATGACGTTGAGCAGGTGGATCGTCGCGCCGAACTGCCGCGCGAGCTCGCATGCGTAATCGAGCGCTTCCTCGGCGCCCGCGCTCAGATCGGTCGGAACGAGGATGTTCTTCGGCAGCATGCCAATGGTTTCTTCATGTTTTGGGCCACTCGTCCTAATGCTTTCTTCACCGACGGAAAAGGGGCGTACCGCCACACTGGGGCAGGATGTCCGTAGGGTCCGCTCGCAACTTCGCGGTCGCGATGAAGGCTGGTTTGGCCTGTCGGGTGCAGTCCTGCGCCGCCGTGCTTTCCCAGGAGTCACGCTGAGATGGCGGTCGGACCCGCAGGGCCCGTCGGATCCGCCGATCGGGTAGAACTCTTCGGGGGCATGAGGCTAACTCGCAAATTCATTGCGGCGCTGGTGATCGGCGTCGCCCTGGTCGCGCTGGTTCAGGGATTCCTCGACTACCGGCGCGAACGCAGCGTGTTCGACCGGCAGATGCGAGCCGAGGCCAGTGCGCTCGGGCGTGCTCTCGCGCGCGGGATGGCCGAGGTGTGGGAACGCGACGGCGAGGCGGCCGCTCGCGAGTTCTTGATCCAGGCATCGAACCAGGGCGAGCACATCACGGCGCGCTGGGTGTGGCTCGATTCGACGGTGCGCGACGTGCCCGCCGCGAACAAGGAAGCGCTCGCCGCGCTCAAGAGCGATCAGGTCGTCGTGATCAAGGACGAGCGGCGCAACCGGCTGCTCACGTACATCCCCGTCGACGTTCCCGAGCCGCGCGACGGTGCGATCGAGATCGCGCAGCCACTCGCCGAGCTGGACAAGTACACCGCGGACTCGCTGCGCAACGAGGCGATCGGCTCGGTGTCGGCGGTCGTGATCGCGGCCGCCCTCGCGCTGCTGCTCGGCGTCGTGTTCATCGGCCGGCCGATCTCGCGGCTCGCCGCGAAGGCACGGCGCGTCGGCACCGGCGATCTCACGGGCCCACTCGAGCTGCGCCAGCGCGACGAGCTCGGCGAGCTCGCGGCCGAGATCAACTTGATGTGCGAGCGGCTCGCCGACGAGCAGCAGGCGCGCGAGGTCGCGACCGAGCAGCTCCGTCACGCCGATCGCCTTACCACCGTCGGCAAGCTCGCCTCGGGCCTCGCGCACGAGCTCGGCACGCCGCTCAACGTCGTCGCGGGGCGCGCGCGCCTCATTCGCGATCACGAGGTCGAAGGTGCGGAGGTCGTCGATTCGGCGCGCATCGTCGCCGAGCAGGCCGATCGCATGACCGCGCTGATCCGCCAGCTGCTCGACTTCGCGCGACCGCGTCCGCTGACAAAGGCGCCGGTCAACGTCGCGAGCATGGCTGCGCGCGCGTGCGAGCTAGTCGCGACGATCGCGCGCAAGGCGAACGTGACGCTCAAGGCGCCGGCCGCGGGCGAAGTGCTCGTCGAGGCCGACGAGGCGCAGCTCCATCAGGTGCTGACGAACCTCGTCGTCAACGCGATCCAGGCGATGCCCGACGGCGGCACCGTCGAGATTGCGACGCGCATCGTCGAGCAGGCCGCGCCGCCGTATGTCGACGCGCAGGCGCCGCACTGGCTCGCGATCGAGATTCGCGACACCGGCATCGGCATGGACGACGCGACGCGCGCGCGGATCTTCGAGCCGTTCTTCACGACGAAGGAGGTCGGCGAAGGCACTGGCCTCGGCCTCTCGGTGACGTGGGGCATCGTCCGCGAGCACGGCGGCTGGATCGATGTCGCGTCCGAGCCGGGCAAGGGCTCGACGTTCACGGTCTACCTCCCGAAGGGAGGTGTGGCGTGACGAAGGTGTTCGTCGTCGACGACGAGAAGGAGATGGTCGACCTCGTCCAGCTCGGGCTCAAGAAGCGCGGCTTCATCTGCGTGCCGCTCGCGTCGGGCGCGGATGCGCTCGCGGCGATGACCGAGCATGACGTCGACGTCGTCGTCACCGATCTCAACATGAAGGGGATGACCGGCCTCGAGCTGTGTCAGCGGATCGTCGCCGACCGTCCCGACATTCCCGTGATCGTGCTGACCGCGTTCGGCAGCTTCGAGACCGCCGTCGGAGCGATCCGCGCCGGCGCCTACGACTTCGTCACCAAGCCCGTCGAGATCGAGGCGCTCGCGATCGCGATCCGGCGCGCGGCAGAAAAGCGGCAGCTGCGCGGCGAGGTCAAGCGGCTGCGCGAGGTCGTCGCGTCGACGCGCGGGCGCGGCGCGCTCGTCGGCGGCTCGCCCGCGATGCAGCAGGTCTACCAGCTGATCGAACAGGTCAGCGCGACCGACGCGACGGTGCTGATCACCGGCGAGAGCGGCACCGGCAAGGAGATCGTCGCGCGCGAGATCCACAACCGCTCGCGGCGCAAGGACGGCCCGTTCGTCGCCGTCAACTGCGCGGCGGTCCCCGAGGCGCTGCTCGAGAGCGAGCTGTTCGGTCACGCGAAGGGCGCGTTCACCGACGCGAAGCAGTCGCGCCAGGGCCTGTTCCAGCAGGCGCACGGCGGCACGCTGTTTCTCGACGAGATCGGCGAGATGGCGCTCGCGCTGCAGCCCAAGCTCCTGCGCGCGTTGCAGGAGCGCAAGGTCCGGCCCGTCGGCAGCGAGGCCGAGGTGCCGATCGACGTTCGCCTCGTCACCGCGACGAACCGCGATCTCGACGAGATGGTCGAGGCGAAGGCGTTTCGCGAAGACCTCTATTACCGGATCAACGTGATCCACATCCCGCTGCCGCCGCTTCGCGCGCGCGGCGGCGACGTCCTCATGCTCGCGCAACACATGCTGCGGCAATACGCAGCCGTGTTCGACAAGAAGGTCGTTGGACTCTCGCCGGCCGCGGCAGAGAGGCTGATGGCCTACGACTGGCCTGGAAACGTTCGAGAGCTTGGCAACTGTTTGGAGCGCGCGGTCGCGCTTGCCCACTTCGAGGAGATTCAAGTGGAAGACCTACCCGAGAAGATGCGTAAAGGAACCACCCCCCGTACCACCGCGCTCGCCGGCAACGAGATGCCAGAGCTGCTCACGCTCGAGGAGGTCGAGCGCCGCCACGTGCTGCGCGTCCTCGAGGCCTGTCACGGCAACCGCACGGATGCCGCCAAGGTCCTCGGGCTCGACCGCAAGACGCTCTACCGCAAGCTCTTGCGGTGGGGCGTCAACGACATGTGATCGCGCTACGCTAGTGGGGTGACCCGGTTCGCCGTTCGCGAGGCAACGCTCGACGACGCGACGGGGATCGCGCGCGCACATACCGATAGCTGGCAGACCAGCTACCGCGGCATCCTGCCCGACACCGTGCTCGATCGCATCGACGTGGGGCAACGTGCCGAGACGCGCCGGAGGATCCTGCGCGATCGATCGATCTATCAGCTCGTCGCGTACGACCTCACGCACGGCGACATCGTCGGGTTCTGCGATGCAGGACCGGCGCGCCGTCACGTGCCGTACGCCGGCGAGCTCTACGCGATCTACATCATCGATCGCGCGAAGCGGTATGGCCTCGGCGAGGAGATGATGGATCGCGTGCGCGCGCATTTCGCCGCGAGCGACATGCGCTCGATGATCGTGTGGGTCCTCGACAACAACCATCACGCGCGGCGCTTCTACGAGGCGCAAGGCGGCCGCATGGGCTCGCGCCTGTCGTCGACGGTCGGAGGATTTCCGGTCGTCGAGCTCTCGTACGTGTGGGAACACCTGTAGACGCGCGCGCGGCGGTTCTATTCACGGGGCCGGGCATCCCGCCCCGCGGGGGCATCCGGCCTCGGGAGTGACCGCGGCAACTCCGCGGAAACGCTCACACGCGGCGGCATATCCGCTGCAGTCCTCGCGGCCCGAACCGCAACCTCCAAGGAGCTCACAGAACATGCGTAATCTCATCCGCGCTGCACTCGTCATCGGCACGCTCGCGACCCCGGTGGTGGTGTTCGCTGGCGATCCTCCGGCCAAGGCCGACACCAAGGCTGATGCCAAGGCCGGCGCCGACGCCAAGGCGGCCCCGAAGACCGACGCCAAGGCTGGCGCCAAGGTCGACGCGAAGGTCGATGCGAAGGTCGACACGAAGGGCGCCGCGGACGCGGGCGCGAAGGCCGGCACCGACGCCAAGGCGGGCGCCAAGACGGCGGCCGACAAGACGAAGGCCGGCGCGAAGGCGACGACCGACAAGGTGAAGGCGACCACCGACAAGGCGGGCGCGGATGCCAAGGCCGGCGCGAAGGAGACGACCAAGGCCGGCGCCGACGCGAAGGCGGGCGCGGGCGCGGACGTCAAGGTGGCGCCGCCGAAGGCGGAAGTGAAGGCGGGCGCCAAGGTCGATACCAAGGCGGCCGGCTCGGCGGCGACGAAGTAACCGTCGCCGTTTCGCTTTTCGGTACCACCGGCCGCTTCGGCGGCCGTTTTACGTTTCGGACGCGACATCGCGGCGAACGCCTCCTCCTCCCTTCATATGCAGCGCCGAGTTTTCTTGAAGGTGATCGCCGCGGCCGCCGCCGTCGCCGGCTGCGGGTCGTCTCCCCAGACGACGGCGAGCCCCGATGCACCCGCGCCGCCTGCCGACGGGCCGACGTGCGACGGCTGCCTCGATCTGTCGGATCCCACGAACAGCGCGCTGACGAAGGTCGACGGCTCGCGCATCGTGCGGTTCGCGAAGACCAACGTGCTCGTCGCGCGGATCTCCGAGACGGAGTTCATCGCGGTGTCGTCGGTCTGCACGCACGCGGGCTGCGCGGTGCGGTTCGCGACGACGCAGATCTCGTGCCCGTGTCACGGCTCGCTGTTCGCGCTCGATGGCACGGTCACGCGCGGTCCCGCGACGCGTCCGCTCACGCGATTCAGCGCGACCTACGACGCGCAGACCAACATCGTCACGCTCTCGTGATATCCAACGCGCGTGTCGCGCAGCTATCAGCTGGTCGAGCGGTTCGCGCCCGAGGCCGCCGCGCTCCGCGCGATCTTCGACGAGCGCCTCGGCGATCCGCGCAGCACGCGCGGCGATCGCTTCGTGTGGGACTACTGGCACGTCCCGAACCAGTACACGCACCTGCGCACGCCCGCGTGGACGTACTTCCCGCGCGCGCTCTACACCGCGTTTCATCGCCGGCTCGTCGCGTGGGGCCGCGCGACGCTTGGCTGCCACGACATCTCGCCGCCGTGGCTGTCCTGCTACATCGACGGCTGCGTCCAGCATCTCCACGGGGATCTGCCGCACGGGCCGTTCGCGTTCGTGCTGTCGCTGACGCGCTCGCACACCTTCACGGGCGGCGAGACGCTGCTGCTCCGCGACCGCGTGCTCGACTTCTGGGACGACTTCCGCTCGATCCGCGGCGTCGAGGAGCCCGACCTCGTCGATGCGATCGCGCCGAAGTTCAACCGCCTCGTCGTGTTCGACCCGCGCATCCCGCACGGCGTCCGCGAGGTCCGCGGCACGCGCGATCCACGCGCCGGTCGGCTCGTCATTCACGGCTGGTTCGTGCAGCCGCGGCCGTTCATCGCCGGCCCGCTGCGCACGTCCTCGCTCACCTCGCGCGTCAACGATCTGCTCGGCCAGCTCCCCGCGATCCTCGGTGACGTGCCGCTCGCCGGTCTGCTATCGCTGCGGATCGACGTCAACCGCGCCGGCACGCCGACGCGCACGCGGATCCTGGTCGACACGACGCGCGTCTCGCGTCCCTACGAACGCGCCCGCCGCCGCGCGATCGCCCGCATCGTCGCCGCGACGCGCGCGTGGCGGTTCGACGAGCAGAAGAGCCCGTCGAGGATCACGCTCCCGCTCGTGTTCGAGCGCGGCTAGTAGTACCCTGGTCGTGATGGACCGGGGGCCATTCACGTGTAAGCGCGAGGGCGACGTGTTCCTGGTCGGTGGTCCGATCGACGAGCGCGCGCAGCTGCAGCCGCTGCTGCGGTGGGCGACGGCCAAGACGCTCGTGCTCGATCTCGCGGGCGTGACGTTCGTGAACTCGCTCGGCGTGCGCGAGTGGGTCCGGCTGCAAGCGGCCGCGCGCGATGCGGGCGTGACGATCGAGCTGCGGCGGGTCGCCGAGGTGCTGATGTACCAGATCAACATCGTGCCGGCGGCGCGCACCGCGAGCGTGATCCGATCGTTCTTCGCGACGTACGTCTGTGACGTGTGCGGGAACGAGCAGTCGGAGCTGCTCGATGTCGCGCGCGATCGCTCGCTGCTCGAGGCGGGCAAGGCGCCGGCGGCACCGTGCAGCGCGTGCGGGATGGGCGCGCACCTCAGCGAGGCGCCCGAGCTGTACGTGTCGTTCCTCAGCGGCGGCTCGCCGCTACGATAGGAGCTGCGGCGCGACGACGCCCATGATCGCGAGCAGCACCTTCGAAAGCAGGTCGCGCAGCTGATCGCGCGGCATGCGCGCATTCTCGAGCCAGTCGATCGACGCGTGCTCGACAAAGCCGAGCCAGCCGCGCACCGCCGTCTCGAACCCGGGCTTGCCCGCGAGCATCGGCTGGAGTGGCGAGCCGTCGAGGAACGACTCGGCGAGCCGCTTGCGAACGCCGGTGATCACACCCGCGACCTCCGGATCGGAGCCGATGCCGCCGCGGAGCAGCGACACGTACGCGCGCGAGTGCTCGGTGACGAAGTCGAGGTACGCATCGAGCGAGCGACCGACGCGCTCGGCGGGTGGCAGCTCGCGCGGCACCGACGTCAGCGTCAGGACGAGCTCCTCGGCGATCTCGCGCAGGCCCGCGACGTAGAGATCGCGCTTCGTCGGGAAGTAGTGATAGAGCAGCCCCTTCGAGATCTTCGCCTCGCGCGCGAGATCGTCGATCGAGACCTCGTCATACGAGCGGTCCGAGAACGCCTTGCGAGCGAGCGTCAGTAACTGGGCCCGGCGCTCGTCATTGTCGAGCCGAACCCGGCGCTTCGGGCGCGCATCGAGCGCGGCCCGGAGGACACGGCGGATCGGTCGGCGCGGCGGCATTGTGAAGCATCCTACACGGTCCTTATTGACTTGTGGTCAATAATGGCTAGGCTCGGGGTATGGCGATCCCGATTCCGCGTGATCCGGAGGTCGAGCTCGAGTCGGTGCCCCGGCACTGGCTCGCCGGCAGCCCGGCGGCGACCGCGATCTCGAGCGGTCTCAACATGCTGTTCCCCGTCGGGGAGCGGTTCTTCGTGCGCAGCGTGAAGCGCTACCTCGATCGCGTGCCCGAGGGCGAGCTGCGCGAGCAGGTCAAGGCGTTCTTCAAGCAGGAAGGCAAGCACGCGAGCGCGCACGACGACTTCAACGACCTGTTGCGCGTGCACGGCTTCGACGTCGAGGCGTGGCTCGAGCGCTACTCGAAGATCAGCCGCGGCATCGAAGATCGGATGCCGGGCAAGCTCAACCTCGCGATCACCGCGGCGGCCGAGCACTTCACGGCGATCCTCGCCGAGGGCGCGTTCTCGAAGGGCGTGCTCGACGAGCTGCACCCCGAGATGCAGAAGCTGCTCGCGTGGCACGCCGCCGAGGAGATCGAGCACAAGGCGGTCGCGTTCGACGTGCTCACGCTCGTCGACGATTCGTACGCGCTGCGCATCGCGGGCCTCGCGCTCGCGACGGCGCTGCTCGGCTCGTTCTGGGCGTGG
>JAFAOG010000177.1 GCA_019237945.1 Deltaproteobacteria bacterium
ACGCCCGACGCGCGCAAGAACTCGTACACGTAGGGGTCATCGCTGCTGGCGATCAGCGACGGCGGACCCGCTTCGAGGATCCGCTTGTTGTGGAGCATGGCAATCCGGTCCGCGATGCGGAACACGCTCGCCATGTCGTGGGAGATCACCACCGAGGTGACTTTATATCGCTCGCAGGTGCCGAGGATCATTTCGTCCACGTTGCGCGTGGCGAGGGGATCGAGCCCGGTCGTCGGCTCGTCGTACATCAGGATCTCGGGCTCGAGCACGAGGGCGCGGGCCAGGCCGACGCGCTTGCGCATACCGCCCGACAGCTCGCCGGGGTACTTCTTCTGCGTCCCGGCGAGCCCGAGGGCGCCGAGGCGGTCGGCGACGATGTCGGCGATCTCGCTGCGCGACTTGTTCGTGTGCTCCTTGAGCGGGAACGCGCAGTTCTCCTCGACGGTCAGCGAGTCGAACAGCGCCGCGAACTGGAACACGAGGCCGAACTTGCGGCGAAACGCCGCCAGGTCCTTCGCGTTGAGCGACAGCACGTCGGTGCCGTCGATGTAGATGTGCCCGGAATCGGGGCGCAGCAGGCACATGAAGTGCTTGATCAAGACGCTCTTGCCGGCGCCCGATGCGCCGAGAATGACGTTGACCTTGCCGCGCTCGAGATCGAGGTCGACGTGATCGAGCACGAGGTTCGGCCCGAACGACTTCGTCAGCGCGCGCACGCGGATGTGCCAGCGCGGGTCCTTCTGGTCGGGAGGGCTTTGGCCGATGATCTCTCCCCGCACAGATTTCAGGGCCCTCCGTGCACGGTCGGGAACAGCGTGAGCAGGATGTCGGAGAGGAAGTAGTCGAGGACGACGGTGGTGACCGATGCGATCACGACCGCACGCGTGGTGCCGAGGCCGACGCCGCGGCCGCCGCCGCTCGCGTTGTAGCCCTGGTAGCAGCCGACCGTCGCGACGACGAAGCCGAAGAAGATCGCCTTGATGAAGCCCTGGATGACGTCCATCGGATGGACGATGTCGCGCAGGTTGGCGATCCACTGGCCCTGATCGACGTGCTCGATGATCACGGCCGAGAGGTACGCGCCGCCCATGCCGATGACGAAGAACAGTAGCGTCAGGATCGGCGTGACGATCATCGCCGCGATGATCCGCGGCAGCACGAGATACTGATGCGGGTTGACGGCCATCGACTCGAGCGCGTCGATCTGCTCGGTGATGCGCATCGTGCCGAGCTCGGTCGCCATGCCGGCGCCGGCGCGCCCCGCGAGCATCAAGCTGGTCAGCACGGGGGCGAGCTCGAGCGCGAGCGCCTTGCCGGTCGTGCCGCCGGAGAACGACTCGAGGCCGAACTGGCGAAACGCGTTGACCGACTGCAGCGACAGCACCATGCCCGTCGCGGCGCCGACGAGCAGCACGATCGGCAACGAGCCAAACCCGATGTACTCGGCGGCCTCGAGGTACGTCTGCCCGCGGAACGGGCGGCGCGGCAGCCAGACGAGCGCCTTGCCGATCAGGATCAGGTGGCCGCCGATGAGATCGAGAAACCGATAGACCGGCGCGAACGCGTCCTTGACGCCGGTCCACACGGCCGTCGAGACGTGCTCCTTCGGTTCCGCCGGCTCGGCGGGCGCAGGCGCAGGCGCCGGTCGCTGCCCGGCAGGCCCCTGCACGTTCGTCGGTTCGTCGTCGCTGCTCAACGGATTGCCTCGACGTACGTGCGCGGCACGCGCTTCGACATGCCGCAGGTTACCTCGTATTCGGAGAGCCCGGCCCACTGGCCGTACTCGGCGCACGTGATCGAAACCCCACCGCCGGCGCGCCCGAGCAGCACGACGGCATCGCCGACCTGCGCGGCCGGGACGTCGGTCACGTCCGCGATCGCGATGTCCATGCTGATGAGCCCGATCAGCGGGACGCGCTTGCCGCGGATTGCCACCTCCGCATGGCCGCTCGCGCGGCGCGGCAGCCCGTCCGCATAGCCGACGGGAAGCACCGCGACACGGCTGTCACGCTGCGCCCGCCACAGGGCGCCGTAGCCGACGCTGTTGCCGGCCGCGATCGTCCGCACCTGCGCGATCGCGGTGACGAGGCGCATTGCCTGGGTGCCCTGGCTCGCGAAGTGCCCGTTGCCATAGATCGCGATGCCGGTGCGCACGAGGTCCATGCGCGCCTCGGGAAACAGCAGCGTACCGGCGCTGTTCGCGGCGTGACGCACACGCACCGGTGCTCCCGCGGCGACGACCGCGCGATCGACGTCGGCGAACCGTGCGAGCTGCACGCGCGTGAGCGACTGGGGGTCGGCGGGATCGTCGATGTCGGCGTTCGCGAAGTGCGTCATCAGGCCAACGATGCGGATGCCGACGCCCTGCGCCTCGCGTGCGAGCTCCGCCGCCTTGTCCATCGGGACGCCGAGGCGCCCCATGCCGGTGTCGATCTTGAGGTGGGCGTCGACCGGCGTCTTGCGCGCGACATGGGCGAGCGCGGCGAGCTCCTCGTGGCTCGAGATGATCGGCGTCAGGCCCGCCGCGACCATCTCCTCCTCGCCGCCGACCTGGCTCGGGCCCATGACGAGGATCGGCGCGGTGACGCCCGCCTCGCGCAGCGCCACGCCCTCCTCGACGAGGCTCACGCCGAAACCCGAGGCCGCATTCGCCTCGGAGAGCGCCTTCGCGACGCTGACCGCGCCGTGGCCGTAGCCGTCGGCCTTGACGACCGCGTACAGCGCCGTCCCGGCGAGCCTTTGCACGGCTCGCGCGTTAGCGACGATCGCCGCGAGGTCGACTTCGACCCGCGTACGCCGGATCATCGTGCCTTCGACCACTCAGCGCTTCATACCAGAAGCGCCCTACGCGCGCGATTACGCGGCCTTCTTCTTCTCGCAGCGCTCGATCAAGGCCGGCGTGACGACGAGCGACCGGCCGCGCGGGATGATCAGGCCATCGCGAGCGAGCTGGTTGAACGCGCGCGAGATGGTCTCGCGGCAGCTGCCGATCATGTTCGCGAGCTCCTGCTGCGTCGGGCGGCGGCGCACGACGAGGCCATCGGGACCCGACGCGCCTTCCTCGCGACCGAGCGCGACCAGGCGATGGATCAGGCGCTCGTTGACGTCGCACAGCGCGAGCTGCGCGATCGTCTCGTCGGCGCGGCGCAGGCGGCGGGCCATCTCGCCGAGCAGGTTGACCGCAGTGCGCGGGTGCGCCTGCATGTGGCGCATCAGGTCCTCGCGCGACAGACAGAGCAGCGTCGTCGGCTCGATCGCCAGGCAGTGCGCCGAGCGCGGGCCCTGGTCGAACAGCGACATCTCGCCGAACGAGTCACCGCTCTTGAGCAGCGACAGCGTCACCTCGCGGCCGCTCTCGCCGAACATGACGACCTTGATGCGGCCGTTCATGATCACGAACATCGCGTCACCCGGTTCGTCCTGGGCGACGACCGCCGAGCCGACGGGAACTTTTCGCACCTGCACGCGCGCCGTCAGGTCTTCGATCGCGTTGATCGGCAGCGCAGCAAACAGCGGCGCGCGCGCAATCGTCGCGCGGATCCTCGCAGGGTCCTCACCGATGGCGGGCCGCACCTCCACGGGGGTGGACGGACGGGCAGGCATCACGGGCGGAGCAGCAGCTGGACGAGCGATTCCGAGCGACATGGGAACTCCTCGTGGGCCGAGTCGAGGCCGCACGGAGAGGCTGCTTCTACAAGCGTCGTGCCCGGCTGGGTGATCTTCACGACCCGACGTGGTTTCAGCCTTTTGACACCTGTCGCAGGGCCCGGGAGCGTGATCAATCCTTCACATGTTCGTACATCACCAAGACAGCGATGTCGTGGTCGTCACACCTGGCCATCCGCGTCATTGACTTCGCCCCCGGGACGGGCGGCCCCGGCGCTGCGTGGTAGTTTCCCCGCCGATGTCCCGGAGTATCGAGGTGGTCATCAACGGTGAGACCCGCACCGTCGTACAAGGTACGACCGTCGCGGCGCTCCTCGTCGAGCTCGGGCTCGGAGACCGGCGCGTTGCCGTCGAGCGAAACCGCGAGGTTGTTCCGCGCGCGCAGCACGCGTCGACGGAGCTGGCAAACGGCGATCACCTCGAGCTCGTCACCTTCGTCGGAGGCGGCTGATGTCCGAAGATTCCTGGAAGCTCGGCGACCGGTCGTTCCGGTCTCGCATCATTGTAGGCACCGGCAAGTACGCGTCGCTCGACGAGACCCGCGCCGCGATCGCAGCCAGCGGCGCCGAGATCGTGACGGTCGCGCTCCGCCGGATCGATCTCTCGTCGAAGGCGCCGACCGTGCTCGATGCGATCGATCGTAAGAAGTACGTGCTGCTACCGAACACGGCCGGCTGCTACACCGCCGACGAAGCGGTGCGCACGCTCCACCTCGCGCGCGAGCTCGGCATGGACGAGCTGGTCAAGCTCGAGGTGATCGGCGATCCGAAGACGCTGTTCCCCGACAACACCGCGACCGTCGAAGCGGCGCGCCGGCTCGTCAAGGAAGGCTTCAAGGTCCTGCCCTACTGCTCGGATGACCTCATCACGTGCAAGCGGCTCGAGGACGCGGGCTGCCTTGCCGTGATGCCGCTCGCCGCACCGATCGGCTCGGGCCTCGGCATCCGCAACCCGCACAACATTCGCCTCATCCTCGAGAACGTCGGCGTGCCGGTGATCGTAGACGCGGGCGTCGGCACCGCGAGCGACGCGGCGATCGCGATGGAGCTCGGCTGCACCGCCGTCCTCATGAACACCGGCATCGCCGGCGCGAAGAAGCCTGTCCTCATGGCCGAGGCCATGCGGCTCGCGGTCGATGCAGGGCGCAAATCGTTCCTCGCCGGGCGCATGCCGAAGCGCGATTACGCGAATGCGTCGTCGCCGACGGCGGGCCTGATCGAGTGATCCGCGTCGTCGTCG
>JAFAOG010000179.1 GCA_019237945.1 Deltaproteobacteria bacterium
CGCAGCGGCACGATGTGCTTCTCGAGCGATGTTCTCGGCAGCCGCGTCACTTCGTTCGCGACACCGGCGCGCACATCCTCGGCGGCCGCATGCAGCCGGCGATACACGGCCTCCGCCGCGGTCCGTGCGAGCCTGCGCGCGCCGAGATAGCGGTTCGCACCGTCGAGCGAGCCGATCGCCGCGAGGGACAGCCGCCCGAGCACCCAGCGCGTGCCGGCGTCCCCGCCGAGCGCGTCGATCAAGGTCTCGCCGGTCGCCTGCAGCTCGTGCTCGACGTGATGCTTCGCCGCAAACGCCTCGAGCGCCTCGCGCGTCTCGAACACCGGCCCCGTGCTCGCCGGCGCCGGCTGCTGCTCGGATAGAAACGCCAGCCCGAGCGCCACGACGTGCTTGCACGCGGCGCCGCGATCCGCGGCCGGGCACGTGCAGTCGTAGCCGAGCTGCTTGCCGTTCGTGAACAGGCGCGCCGTGTACTCGTCGCTGCCCATCACGACGCCGGTGACCTCGCTGTCGGATGCCTTCCAGCTCGCGACGCGCCCCTGCTCGAAGTAGCGCACGCCGCGCTCGTAGCCCCAGGCTGCGAGGTCCGCGAGTCGCGCGGGCGTCAGCGCCTGGGTCAGGGACATCGACGAAATCTAGTCCATCAGGGCGCGACGCGCAGGCCGATCGTCACGGCCTCGTCGGCAGGTGCGATCGCGCCCTGCGCATAGACCCGAACGTGTCGCGTGTGGACCTCGAGGCCGCCGATCGCGTGGACGCTCAGCGTCGACGGCCCGCTGGTCCCCGAGGCAGTGATCTTCGCAGTCCCGATCGGTTCGTTGTCGCTGTTGATCGACAGATCGCCGTCGAGCACGGCGGTGATGTCGCTGCCGCCGAGCGTCAGATCGACGCCCGCGCCACCGTACACGCCGAACGCGCCGAACAGCGCGCCGGTCGTCACCTCGACGGGCACCGTATAGGTGTCGGCGCGCACGTCGAGCGTGCCGGAGGCGAGGTAGTCGATCGTCTTCTTCTGGTTGTTCGCGCCCGTGATGGTGAAGTGTGTGTGGATCGGCATCGCCTCGCCGACCGTCCACCGCGCGTACTCGAAGCCGCTCGTCACGCTGACGCCCGCCCAGTGACCGCTCGGCGGCACGACGAGCCGCTGTGCGTGGACGCCGATCGTCGTCAGGTGGCCGTCGAGGCCGTGGACGGTCTGCGACTCGTAGAAGCCGTTGCCGAACACCGTCCACGCGGGATGGTCCCAGCGGCCGAGATTGACGCCTGCCATCACGCCGCCGTTGGCGATCGCGCCGCCGACGAACGTGCCGGTGCCGAGCGCCAGATCACGGGACAAGGCGCCCGTCGCGAGCGCGCCGACGACGATGTCATCGCGGTCGACGAGATACGCGACGCCGGACGAGCGATCCGCGAACGCGGCCGTGTTCGCGAACGCGCGCAACAGGTCCCCGATGTGCCCGGTCTGGTAGATCGAGTCGATTCCCGCCTGGACCTTGTCGACCATCTGCTGCTCGGACTGCCCGTACTGCTGGGCGAGCGCCTGGCCCTGCGCGTTCAACGTGACGGTGACCATCGAGTCGAACAGCAGCACCCTTGGAGCATAATGGTTGCGTGGTGTTCGAGGACAGCCTGTGTCACCGATGCGTGCACCTGCGCACGATCACGAGCGGCAAGGGCTCGACGTTCCTGATGTGCCGGGAGCCGCACCTGCCGAAGTACCCGCCTCAGCCGGTGAAGGCCTGCCAGGGGTTCACGCCGGCCGGCAACTCTCCCGCACGCTAGGGTGTCTGCGAGGAGATGAGGGCGCTGGCGCTGATCGCGTTGGTCGGCTGCACGGGAGTGAAACCGGTGCACCAGCGCGAGCGCGCGGCTCCACTCGCGGGCGCCGTGACGGTCGTGCCGGGCGAGCTGATGGAGCTCGAGGTGACGTTGCGCGGCATCAAGGTCGGGCACGTGCAGACCGCGATCGGATGGCCGGGCGTCGTCGACGGGCACCGCGCCGTGATCGTGCGCTCGCGCGGCAAGACGGACGGGCTGCTCGCGCTGATCGGCGACATCACGTGGGAGCTGACGTCGACGATCGATCTCGATAGCGGCGAGGCGATCTCGTCGGTGGAGGAGGCGTGGGTCGAGTTTGCGGGCGAGAAGCATCACGAGCGGCAGCCGTCGCACGAGGGCGAGCACGACATCCACGCGACGGTCGGCGCAGTCCGCGGCTGGCGCAGCAAGCCCGGCGATCGCAGCGAGCTCGACTGTGCGATCGGCGGCGCGCACCTGCAGGTCGCGCTGTGGCACTCCGGGCGCGGGTTCGCGGCGCACCAGCCGGCGATCCACTACGAGGGCATCGTGCAGGACGAGTTTCCGATCGCGGCATGGGTCTCCGACGATGCGGCACGTGTCCCGTTGCGGCTGACCGCGCAGTCGCCGTGGGGCGAGATCGCGGTGGACCTCGTGGACTATCAGGTACCTGCAGATCGATGACAGAGGGATCGCGTAGGGTGCTCGACATGGGCATGGAAGCGATCGGCAAGCTCCACACGATCTACGAGACCAAGCAGGTGTCGGAGCGGTTCACCAAGCGCGAGTTCGTGGTCGAGCTCGCCGACAACCCGAAATATCCGCAGGTCGTGCTGTTCCAGCTGACCGGCGATCGCGTCAGTCAGCTCGACGACATGAAGGTCGGCGATCAGGTCCGCATCGAGTTCTCGCTGCGCGGCCGCGAGTGGCGCAGCCCGAAGGGCGAGGTCAAGTACTTCAACTCGCTCGACGTGTGGAAGATCGAGGCCGCGCACGCGGGCCGGTCGGCGGGTGGCGGTCGCGGTCGCGGTCGTGACTCGGGCGACCCGCGCGACATGGACGCGCCGCCGCCGCGGATCGACGAGTCGCAGTTCGGCGACCCGCGCATCGGCGACGTCGAAGACATCCCGTTTTGATCGCCGCTCCGCCCGGGTCTCGCCGCCGCTGACCGCCGCGCTGAACCGGGATCTCTCCGCGAATAGCGGAAAACTTGCCCGCGTTGCGGGGGTGCTCTACGGCTTTTCATAGGGCACTTATGGAATCTGTCATCGACGAGGCGTCCGCCGCGGCTGAGGGGCCGACGGCGCTGCTCCGCGGGACATCCCGCGGGCTCGAGATGTGGGTCGACGGCCGCGCCGCGGTCGATTCGATCGTCGACACGCTCACGGCTCGCCTCGACGAGGCGCCCGGATTCTGGAAGGGCAGCAACGTCCGCATCGCGGTCGAGCACGGCCCGCTGCCGGCCGGCTGCCTCGCGAAGCTCGACGAGCTCGCCGTGCGCTTCGCGCTGTCGATCGTCGAGGTCGGCGCCGCGAAGGCCAAGGACCCGGTGCCCAAGCCAAACCTCGCCGCGGGCTCGGGCCCGACGACGGATGGCGCCCCGGCCGCGGCCGCGAACGCCAATCGCGCGGCCACCGACGATGGGTTCGGCGACGAAGAGCCGACCGGCACGATCAAGACCGCGGCGCTGCTCGCGCAGCTCGCGACGACCGGCCTCGCCGAGCCCGTCGAGCCCGTCGAGCTCGCCGCGAACGAGCTGACCGAGATGCTCGCGATGGGCGAGTCCGACGCCGAGGTCGCCGCGGCCGTCGCCGAGTTCGCCGACGAGCCCACGCAGAACAAGGCGCCGCTGTCGCTCGCGGCCATGCCGGAGATCCCGGCGCCGACCGAAGGCACGCGCCTCGTGATCGGCCCCGTGCGCTCGGGCGTCATTCTTGAGCACGAAGGTCACCTCTTCATCTTCGGCGACGTCAATCCGGGCGCCGAGGTCCGCGCGACCGGCAACATCATCGTGCTCGGGCGCCTCCGCGGCACCGCGCACGCCGCGATCGGGCAGGACGTCGGGTTCATCCTCGCGCTCCGCCTCGAGCCGCAGCAGCTGCGCATCGGTCGCCGCGTCACGCGCGCGGGCGACGACGCCGCTCCGCCGACCGACGCGGAGATCGCCTATCTCGCCGGCGACGCCATCGTCGTCGAGCGCTACACCGGCAAGCTTCCCAAGAACCTCGCGACGAGCATCTGAAGGAGTCATCCATGGGTCGAGCCATCGTCATCACGTCAGGCAAGGGAGGGGTCGGCAAGACGACCACCA
>JAFAOG010000181.1 GCA_019237945.1 Deltaproteobacteria bacterium
CTCGGCGCCGCTCCAGCCGAGCCAGATGCCACGGCTCGCCTCGAGCGTCGGCAGCAGCGCCGACACCAGGCCGCCGACCTCGCGGGTGCGCTCTCCCGGTGCGGGAGCCGCCGGCAACCGGTTCGACGCGACGATCAGCTGCGGCGCCTCGGGCGGCTGCGCCGGCTGCGCGATCTCGAGATCCGCGGGCAGCTGCATCGGGCGGCCGGTGCGCAGATCGACGAGCGCGCGCAGAAACGCGTGGGCGCCCGCGATCGACGGCACGCGCAAGTTCGCCTGGGTGCGGCGCGGACGCTCCGCGACGAGCACGCCGATGTCGCCTTCGCGCAGTGACACGAACATGTCCTCGTCGGTGATGTCGTCACCGATCGCGACGGCCGGCGAGCCCATCGGTGCCCGGCTGCGCAGCCATGCGAGCGCGGATCCCTTGTGGGCGGCGCGATGCCGGACCTCGAGCAGATCGACGCCGGGGAGGCGCTCCAGTGCCTGGTGCGTCTCGAGCCACTCGTCGACGATCACCTCGGCCGCCGCCGCGACGCCGGCGTGGGTGGTATCCGCGACGCGCCGCCAGTGCAGCGCGACCGAGCAGCTCTTGCGCTCGACGAGGGCACCGCGATGACGGCTCGCGAGCACGCGGAGCGACGCCTCGATCTCGTCGAGCTCGGGCATCGGCGGCAGCGAGGCTTCCCAGTGGCCGTTCGAGAACCGCCACACGCCGTGCTCCGCGCTCCATGCGATGTGGGGCAGCTTGGCCGCGAGGTCCTCGACGAGCTCGCGCGGGCGGCCGGAGATCACGCCGAGCGTGACGCCGGAGGCCTTGCTGAGCGAATCGAGCAGGCCGAGCGTGTCGGCGTCGACGACAGCCTCGTGGGGCGTCGCCGCGAACGGCACGAGCGTGCCGTCGAGGTCGACCGCGACCACGACCGTCGCCGCCGCACCAAGCTGCTGCCAGTCCGCAGGCATGGACAAACCTTAGCCACGCCAGCGGGAGGACCGGAGAAAAATCGTCCAACCCTCACTACGGATTCACGCGTACAGAACGTGGCAAGCGCGCTCACGCCATCGATTCGCCGGGATTCGTGCTGAGCGCGCGCATGATGTCGTGCTCGTCGATCATGCCGGCGATCGAGCCGCCCTCATCGAGCACGGGCGCGGAGCGGAGATCGCGGCGGACGAGCGCGAGCGCGGCCGTGCGCACGTCGTCGCGTTCCGTAAAGGTCAGCGGCGCGACCATCACGTCGGCGGCGATCGCGACATCGATCGCGGCGGCGTCGTTGACGAACGTGCGGAGCGACTCGGCCGCGATCAGACCGACGACCTTGCTCGCATCGTCGACGACCGGGAACACATCCTGATCGGGCGCGCCCTCGACGATGCCCGCGATCACGTGCACGGATTGCTTCTGGTGCACGGTCATCGGTTTCTTCGTGCGGTCGATGACGTCGCCGCAGCGGAGCGCGAGGATGCGCGCGTGCACCGGCGAGTCCTTCATCGAGCGCGGCTGGGACTTGTACAGGTTGATCTTGCGCAGCGCGATCATCGCGACGCCTTCGGTCAGCATCAGCGGCACGAGCAGGTCGTAGCTGCCGCACACCTCGCACACGATGATCAGCGCCGCGAGCGGCGTGTTCGCGATGCCCGCATAGAACGCCGCCATGCCGACGAGCGCGAACGCGCCGGGCTGGATCGATGGATCGTCAAGCAGCAGTCGTGCGGCGCCGCCGAACGCACCGCCGATCAGGCCGCCGATCGCGACGGTCGGGGCGAAGTCGCCGGCCGATCCGCCGCTGCCGATCGTCACCGACGTCGCGATGATCTTCGCGATGCCGAGCAGCAGCAGCAGCTCGACGGTCTTCCAGCCGGGCACGACCCACGGCGCACCCGAGATGCCGATCTGCGCCGCGCCGTAGCCGCCGCCAAGCACGCCCATGCCGCGATGGAAGTTGCCGACCCACGGATCGACCGTGAACATCAGCGCGACGACGAACGCGCCGAGCACGAGCCCGCCGAGCGCCGGTCGCAGCCAGTCGGGCACCGGTAGCTTCGCGAACCGCGCGCGAGAGAAGTGGAGCGTCTTCTCGAACAGCGTCGCGAATGCGGCGATCGCGAGCGCGAGCAGCACGAACAGCGGCAGGTGCTTGGGATGGAACGGATAGCGCGGCAGCGTGCCGAACAGCGGCTCGGTGCCGAACACGCTGAGCGCCACCGAGTAGGCGATCACGCTCGCGAGGACGGCCGGGATCAACGCCTCGCTCTCGAAGTCGTCGCGATACAGCACCTCGATCGCGAGCAGCGCGGCGCCGAGCGGCGTGCGGAACACGGCCGAGATGCCTGCCGCGATGCCGGCGACCATCAGCGTGCGCCGCTCGCGCCCCGACAGCGACAGGTACTTGCCGATGACCGAGCCGATCGCGGCGCCGATCTGCATCGTCGGGCCTTCGCGTCCGCCCGAGCCGCCGGTGCCGAGCGTCGCGATCGACGCCGCGGGCTTGATCCACAGCACGCGATCCGGGATGTCGCCTTGCTTGTAGTGGAACGCCTCGATCGCCGCGTCGCCGCCGCCGCCGCG
>JAFAOG010000183.1 GCA_019237945.1 Deltaproteobacteria bacterium
GCGATCGTGTTGCCCGTCGGGCCCGTGTGCTCGGCGTCGTAGGTCTCGGCGTCGGCGGCCCATGCGCGCGCGATGAAGCGGCGCGCGCTGCCGAACGCGGCGAGATACGGCTCGCTGTGATACTCGACGCCGTGCTCGGCGCACCACGCGCTCGTGATGCGCGCCGCGAGCGGCAGGTTCGCGTGCGGGATCTTCGGGAACAGGTGGTGCTCGGACTGGTAGTCGAGGCCGATGAAGAGCCACGAGATCGCGCGCGGCAGCTCGAGGTTGCGCGTGGTCGCGAGCTGGTGGCGCCAGTCGTGCGACGGCTTGGCGACGATCGGCAGGCCCATGTGTGCCGGGGCGAACACGAGCGCGAGGCACACGCCGGTGGCGCCCCACATGCCGGCGTAGATCGCGAGCGTCACGAGCGGACCCCAGATCAGAGCCGGCACGACGAGCCACCCGATGTAATGCGCGGCAAGGCATGCCGCCTCGATGTACCAGTCGCGGTCGCGCGGCTGACGCGCGAGGTAGAGGAGCGAGCTGCGGCGCATGCCGATCGCCATCAGCGTCGCCATCGGCCAGAACAGCCAGCGCTGGAACGTGCGCTGGAACCAGCGCGTGAACGCGCCCGCGGACTCGTGACCGCGTCGCGACGATGCGAACGGGAACGGCGTGAGATCGGGATCGAGGTCCTCGACGTTGGGGTGCGCGTGGTGACGTCGGTCGTGCTTGTCGCGCCAGTACATCGCGCCGAGGCCGCCGAACAGCGGGAACACGAGATAGAGCAGCAGCGCGTTGCGCCGCGGCGACTTCGAGAAGCTGCGGTGGCTACCCTCGTGCCCGAACATCGCGATCGACGTCGACAGCGCGCCCGCGATTGGCAGCAACACGAGCCCCGCGATCCAGCCCAGCTCGGCGACGAGCGTCAGACAGGTCGCGACGCCAGCGGCGAGCACCGCGAGCTTGATCCAGCTCTGGCGCTCGCGGGTCTCGAACACCCCGGCTTCGATCAGCCGGGCGCGGAGGTCTCCCAGTACAGCGTGTTTGCTCACGACGCGCCGACGTTCGCTCAGGCGGCGGCCGAAGGCGAGAGGAAAGGCCGGTTACTTCATCGTCAGGGTCGTCTTCGCCACCACAGATGACCCATTCATGACTTGAACTGTGTAGGTCTTGCCCTTGGCCAGGCCCTCGTCCTCGTCGATCGAGATGTCACCGGTCAGGACCGAGGACTTCGCATCGACGCCGTCCAGCTGCTGGTCCGCGGCGAGCTTGTCACCGTTCATGAACTCGAGCTTGAGGTGCGTCGCGCCGGTCTTCGTCAGAAACGCCGTGTAGTGGAAGTTCCAACCAGTGACGTCGCCCTTCGGCGAGCCCTCGACCGACTTGAGCTGCGCGGCCTTGATCTTGGCGATCGTGTCCTTGTCGTTCTTGCCCTCGGGCAGGTCGTCCTTCGTGACGACGAGCTGGCCGTGGAAGGCCGAGATCACCGTGCGCGAGACATCAGCAAAGACGGGCTGTGCCGCGGCGGCGAGCGCCACGACGAAGACGGCTGCGGACATCGTGCGTGCGGACATGGGGGCCTCCAACCAAGAGATATAGACGACGACACCACCACCGGCCCTGAGTTTCCAGTTTCCAGTGCTGGCTACTCGTGCGGAGTCTCGGACGACGGTGCCGGGGCGGGGGCAGCCGATTCGACGGGCGCGCCCTGCTCGGTATTCACGTTCGCGGCGCGCTCGGCCTGACGCTTGGCGCGACGCTCGGGATCCCACGGCTTTCCGTCGGGCCCCAGGCCGTTTGCGTCGGGGCCGATCGGCTTGCGCGGGCGCTTCTCGCGCGGCGGCAGCGGCTGGCCGTCGGGGCCGAGGCGGGGACCGCGCGGGGCAGTCTGCCCCTCAACGGGGGCGCCGCCGGCGTGCTGCTCGGGGCCGCCAGCCTGATCCGGACGCGGGCCGCGAGGACCGCGCGGACGATCGCCACGAGGACGATCATTGCGCGGACCGCGCGGACGATCGCCGGGCGCGAATTCGCGGCGCTCGCCGCCCGGGCCACCGCCGCCGGGACCACCCGGACCGCCGGGACCGCGACGATCACCGGGACGTCCGCGACCCGGACCGCGCGGACCACGCGGGCCACCGGGACCACCGCGACCACGCGGACCGCGATCGTCACGCGGCGCCGCCGTCAGCTGCCAGCCGATACCCGCGCGCGGCATCTCGCCGCGGCCGGGACGATCGTCATCCTTCGGTGCTTCGGTCTTCGCGCCCGCCTTGAGCGAGCCGAGGCCGCGCGGCTTCGGGGGACCGCGATCGCCGCCGAACATGCCACCGCCGCCGCCGGGACCGCCGCCGCCACCGCGACGCTCGCCGCCACCGCGCTCGCCACGCCCGCCGCGGCCGCCGCGATCGTCGCGACGGTCATCGCGACGCGACGACCTCGCCGACGCGACCTTGTCGATCGCGTAGTGAAACTCGCCGCGCGACACCGCGCCGGGCGGACCAGCCTCGCCCTGGAACACGCGGACGAGGCGAACCTCGTCGAGGCGGTTGCCGATGATGTCGAGCGCCTCGAGCAGGCGCGCCGCGCGATCCGGCTGCACGCCGAGCTCGTTCGCGACGAAGTCGATCGCGGGATCCGCCTTCGCGGGAGCCGCCGCAGCCTCGCCACCTTCCGCGGAAGAAGCGTCGCCACCTTCCGCGGCCGCGCCTTCGGCCGCCGCAGACTCGCCGCCCTCGGCGGGAGCTGCCTCCGCGCCTTCGACCGGCGCCGCCTCGACCGGCGCGCCTTCCGCGACCGGTTCGGGAGCGCTGGCCGGTTCTGCCGCGGGGGCCTCCGCAGCGGCTGCGGGGCGAGGGGCCTTCGCACGCGCCGCCGCGGCGTTGCGGAGGACCAGCGCAGAGAACTCGGTCAGCGTCTTCATGGCAGGCTTGCTACACCAAAGCCCGCCGTTTCGCCAGGGCTAGCCGCCAACGGAGCCGCTGGCCGACGCCGACACCTGCACCGAGACCGAGACCTCGGCATGGATGTTCGTGGCGGCGTTCGCGGCGGCCGCGATCTGGCCCGTGATGCACATCGCCTGGTCCTTGAACGACTGGGCGAACTTCGGACCCATGTCCTTGAGGTCGGCGGCGGTCTTCGCCCACACGTTCACGGCCTCCTCGAGCGGCTTGATGCGCGCCGAGATCGAGAGCAGCTTCGGCAGGCCGTCGCGGGCCGCCTTGAGCGTCGCCTCGAGCTTGCTCTTGTCGACGACGACCTTCGCGTCGGCATCGATCGTCAGCTCGGGCTCGGTGCACTGCATGTGGACCGACGCGTTGACCGCCGCGGCCGCCTTGCACTCGCCACCGCCGCTCGAGCCGCCGGTGCCGGCCTGCGCGCCACCCGCACACGCGCCCCCCGCACCCGCCGACGCGTTCGCATCGACCGTGCACTTCGCCGGCGTGTACTTGATCTTGAGCTTCGCGCCCGCCTTGAGCGAGACCTTGAGGTTGTCCTTGTACGTCTGGAATACCTTCGCGCAGATCGCGTTGGTGTCGTCGATGTTGAGGTCGCCCTCGGACATGCCGAGCTCCTGACCCATCATCACGCAGCTCTGCTTGACGACCTTCGCGGTCTCCGCGGTGGTCGTCTGGAGGTCCTTCGTCGCCTGCAGGAACGCCTTCAGCTTCGCGCCCGCGTCGCTCGCGGCGTAGTTGCCGCACGTGTTCGGATCGACCTCACCCGACGCTCCACCGAGACCACCGGGCACGGCCGGGGTCGACGGAACCTTGTCCGAACCGGGGACCGAGTGGCCACCCGGAAGCTTGCCGCCACACGCGCCCGCCAGGAGGGCGGCCGCCACGAAGTACCGAGATGCGATCATGTCAGGCTCCTTTGATGTGCCTGATCGATATCACGAAAAACTCGCAGCTACGGGGCGGCTTGCCACGGATTGATGCGCGCAGGCGCCGTGAATCCCGCGCCATAGACGAGACACTCGGCGAGCGGATCGAGCACGACCGACGTCACCGGATACGCGGGCGCGGTCACCGGGATCGTCTGGTCGAGGCCGTCGCGGAACGTGTCGACGGCGACGAGCGTCTGCTGGCCGGGCTGATCGCCGTCGAGCCCGACGTGGAACTTGCAGCGCTTGTCCGTCGACGTCACCTGCGTGACGTGGAGCGAGCCGTTCGCGTACGTCGTCATCACCGTCGGCCACGCGGGCTTGCCGCTGCCGTGGATCCACGCCGCCTTGTACGCGGAGAGGTCGAGACCGGTGCTCGTCTGCAGCGCCGCGACGACATCGTCGATGCTGATCGCGTGCTGATGGCCGAGCACGCTCTTGATCGCGGTGAGCACCTGGTCGCGCGACGTCAGCACCTCGAGCTGGCGGAACAGCACCATCGGTCCGGGGCCGTACGCGTCGCCGTAGTAGTCGACGAGCTTGGGCTTGTCGGTCGGGCCCGGAAAGTACAGCGCCGCCGCCGACGCGGTCTTCCAGTACGCGGCGGTCTGCGGCGCCGCCGTCGGATCCATCATGTCCTCGTAGACGTACGCGAAGTACTCCGCCATCGACTCCTTCCACGCGAAGTCGTAGGTATCGGCGAGCGTCGTCTGATCGCCGGCCCACATGTGAGCCATCTCGTGATCGAGGATGTGCTCGACCGGCTTCTTGTACGCCTGGCCGCGCACCGGCGTCGCGAGCTTGTTGTAGAGCACGATGTTGCCGGGGTGCTCGAAGCCGCTCCAGTACGTCGGTGCGGTCAGCACGCGCAGCTCGTTGCCGTACGGCCACGGGCCGAGCAGCGACTGCATCCACGTCAGGTAGCCGGTGTGATAGCTCGCGTCGATCGCGCCGGGCATGTCGCTGGCGCCGTCGGCATACAGCGTGACGTGCACGCCGGCCCACGTGCCGAGATCCATCTGCGTCCACGACGCCGATGCGATGAGGCCCGTCGAGTACGTCGGACCGCCGTCGTAGTCGAACGCGCACGTCGTCTCGGTCGGGCTGACATCGGTGACGACGCCGGGGCAGCGCGCGGTGACGCCGGCCGCGTGCGTGATGTCGTAGTGGAAGTGCGCGAACTGATCGGCGCGGTGATCGCACGGCATGAAGCGATCGCACTCGCCGACCCACGACAGCAGATAATCGTACGTGCGCGAGGCGTCCATCTTCGTCGTGAACCCGACGTCGGTCGTGCCGAGCGTCGTCTGCGCGATCTCGTGATCGATCTCGAGGACGAGCGGCTTGCCGGGGGCGAAGCCGGCGCCGCACGCGGTGATCGACGTCGCGTCGAGCGTGACATCGGCCGGCTTGCCGTTCAGCAGCGCCTTCGTCGGCGTCGTGCCGCGGAACGGCAGCTGCCAGCAGTCGCCGCCGGTCGTGACGTCAGCGGTGACCTTCGCGTGTGCGGCGCGCGAGTCGAGATCGAGCGCGAGGTCGTACGTCGTGACCGTCGCGGTGATCGGACCGGTCGGCAGCTTGTCGTCGCTGCCGCCACAGGCGGTGAGCAAGATCACGGCGAGGACGCGGCGCATCCCCACCTGCCTATCACGGGTGACTCAACGATATCGAGCGCGCATTTGGGCCGCGCCGGCACCGGCGCCGGCGGGGCTGGGCTCGGCGGCGGGCGGCAGGACCGGGCGGGCCACCGTGACGCGGACGTCGAGACCGAGCTCGTCCTTGAGCATGTCGGCCTTGCGGATCAGCGCGGCGTCCTCGCGGGTCGGCCCGTCGCGGACGACGAGGTCGAGCACGATCGCATCGCCCATGCGGGTGGCGACGATCTGCTCGACGCGCGAGCGATGGCCGGTGTCCATGCTGTCGGCGAGGCGGAGCAGGGCGGTCATCTTGCGCAGCTGGCCGCGCTGCTCCTTCGAGAGCGGCGAGTCGCCGATCATCTGCTTCGCGCGGCTCGGGTCCTTGCGGTGACAGCGCGCCATCAGCGCGACCATCTCGCGGCCCGTGTCGTCGAGCCCGGGGATGCGGCCCCACCGGATCATGTACTCGCTATGCTTGTGGTGGCCGCGCTGATTGACGACCTCGCCGACGTCGTGGAGCAGCGCCGCGACCTCGAGCAGCACGCCTTTGTCGTCGGGCACGCCGTGGACGTCGCGCAGCTGGTGGAACAGCTGGCGGGCGAGCAGGCGGACGTGCTCGCCGTGCGTCGTGTCGTGGTCGACGCGGTTCGCGAAGCTGCGCGCCGCGGTCAGCAGCGCCTTGTCGTGCGCGCCCTCGGCCTTCGCCTGCTCCTCGCGCGCCGTTTCCGCGAGCTCGATCAGCACGCCCTCGCGCACGCCGACGCCCGGCGCGACCAGCTTGCTGATCCCGAGCTGCCGCGCGGCCGTCGCGAACACGAGCGCCGCGATGCCGAGGACCTCGGCGCGGTCGCGCTTGATGCCGAACCGGTTCATCCGCTCGTCGACCGAGGCGCCGACGAGCTCCGGCAGGCCCTTCTCGAGCGCCGCGAGCTCGAAGCTCGGCTCGCCGAAGATCTTCGCGAGCGCATCGGCATTGCCGCCCGTGATCGCGGCCGTCGTGTGGCTCGCCGAGGCCCGCGCGATCGGCGTCATCAGCGTCGCCGTGTAGCGCCGCACCATGCCGGCCTCGGCATCGGCGATCGCACCGTCGAGGCCGAACGTCTCGAGCAGCCGCACCGTGCCGACCGGCAGCGAGTGGCCGCGCCACGCCGAGCCGACGCGCAGGTTGACCTCGAGGCTGCCGCCGCCGAGATCGAGGATCACGCGCGGAGGCTGGCCGCTCATCGCCTGCGACACCGCCTTGCGCACGAGGCGCGCCTCTTCCTCGCCCTCGATCACGTCGAGCTCGATGCCGGCCTCGTGATAGAGCCGGTGGAGCAGCACGTCGCGGTTCGTCGCGTTGCGGACCGCGCTGGTCGCGACCGCGCGATAGATCGACACCTGGTGGTGATCGAAGCGCTCGCGGAAGTGCACGAACGCGGCGACCGCCTCGTCGATCGTCTTGGGCTCGAGCACGCCCTGCGTGAACGTGTTGTGCCCCAGGCGCACCGGGATGCGCTCGGCCTCGATGCGCACGAGCTCGGTTGGGCCGAGCTCCGCGATCACGACGCGGATCGCGTTCGAGCCAGCGTCGATCGCCCCGAGCCTCGTTGGCACGTGCTCAAGCTATCACGCGCCGAGGGTCGCGCGCCGACGAGATCTCTCTCTCACTTCTTCGGAGGCGGAGGCGGCTTGGCGCCCGAGCCCTCGACCTTCGCCGGGCCGGCGTTGTCGGGGATCTTGATCTTGTCACCCTGCGCGACGCCGCTCTTCACCTCGACGTGGAGGCCGTCGGAGAGGCCGAGCTGGACGTCGCGGCGCACGAACGTCTGCGGCGACGTCTCGACCTCGACGTACGGCTTGCTGTCCTTGTCGTACTGGACGAGCGCCTCGCGGATCGCGAGCACCTTGTGCTTCTCGTCGAGGACGATGTCGGCGTTCGCCGAGTAATTCGCACGCATCATCACGCCCGGCTTGAGCGTGACGTCGGCCTTGATCTCGAACTGGATCGCGCCGTCGATCAATTTGCCCTGCGGGGCGATGAACGTGAGCTTGCCGTCGAGCTTGTCGTTCTCGATCGCGCCGACCTTGATCTGGAGCTTCATGCCCTCCTTGATCTTGGCCACCTCGGCCTCGTCGACACGCCCGTCGAAGATGATGTCGTTCATGTTCGCGATCGTCGCGATCGTCGTGCCGGGGTTGAAGCTGTTGGCGGCGATCACCGAGAAGCCGACCTTGACCGGCACGTCGATCACCATGCCGTCGACCGTCGCGGTGACGATCACGTTGCTCTGCTTGCCGGAGGCGCGCGTCGCGCCTTCCTTGACGAGCTGCAGGTTCGACGTCGCCGTCGCGACGCTCTCCTTGGCGAGCGCGTAGTCGGTGCGGAACTTGAACACCTCGGCCTCCGCGACGACGCCCTGCTTGAACAGGCCTTCCTCGCGGTCGAGCTCGCGCTTCGCGTTGTCGAGCGTGATGTTCGCGTTCGTCAGCTGCGCCTGTGCGCTGTTGAGCGCCTGCGCGTCGGCCACGATCTGGACCTTGCCGAGCGGCTGGTCCTTCTTGACGATCGCGCCCGCGTCGACGTTGAGCTCGCTGAGCACGCCCGTGACCTTCGGCTTCACCTCGACGGACTGGCGCGGCACGATCGACCCGGTGGCGACGGTCTTCTTGATGATGTCGGTGATCTCGGCCTGCTCGGTCTCGTACCTGACCGGCTTGGCCTGCGACTTCTTGTAGAGGAAGACGAACGAGCCGACGATCAACAGGACCAGGACCAGTCCGAACAGATACCCAAAGAATTTCTTCATTCGGCCCTCAGTGCTTCAATAGGCTTGATCGAGGCGGCGTGGGAGGCGGGCATGATCCCGGCGAGCGCGCCGGAGACGACGAGCACGCCGACGGCGGCGAGCACCGTGGACAGGCTGATGTTCGGCGGCCCGAACGGTGTGTTGTGTGCGTTCTCGAGCGCGAAATCGGCGAGCGCCATCAGGCCGACGCCGGCCGCGACGCCAACGAGGCCCGCGATCAGCGTCAGCACGATCGATTCCTTCATCACCATCGAGATGATCGAGAACGGAGTCGCGCCGAGCGCCTTGCGCACACCGATCTCCTTCGTGCGCTCCTTGACCGTGATCAGCATGATGTTCGACACGCCGACGACGCCGGCCATCAGCGTCGCGCCGCCGACGACCCACGCCATCAGCGCGATGATGAACAAGAACGTCGAGAACCGGTCGAACACCTCGAACATGTTGAACGAGCCGATCGCGAGCTTGTCGTTCGGCGACACGCGGTGGTGCCTCGCCAGCACCTCGCGGACGTCCTTCTCGACCTGCTCGCCGTCGTAGCCGGGCTTCGCGGTCAGCGCGAAGAATCCGACGTGATCGCCGAAGTTGAAGACCGTCTTGAGCGTCGAGAACGGCACGAACACGGTGTTCGCGTCCTGGTCGCCCATCTGGCCGCCGCGCAGCGTGTGGGTGACGCCGACGACGAGGAAGTACACGCCGTTGATCTTCACGTACTCGCCGATCGGATCCGCGCCGGGCGCGAACAGCTGATCGCGCACCGCCGAGCCGATCACGGCGACCTTGCGCGCGCTCTTCATGTCCTCTTCGTTGATGAAGCGGCCGGCCTCGTACTCGAACGCGACGATGTGCTTGAAGTCGGGCGTGTCCGCCATCACCGTGAACGTGCCGGACTTGCTCTCGTGCGCGACCGTCGACGGGTTCATCCAGCCGCCGAGCTGATGGCGCGGCGCCAGCCACTCGATCTCGGGCAGGCGGCGCAGCAGATCGACGTCGCCAATGTCGAACTGGACCTCGCGGCCAGGCGGCAGACCATCGTAGGCCTCGGTCGTCGTCTGGCCCCAGCAGAACAAGAGGTTCGTCGCCATGCCCTTCATCTGGCGCCGCATGCCGGCGTTCATGCTCGAGCCGAAGCCGAGCATCGCCATCAGCATGACGATTCCCCAGAACACGCCGAACGCGGTGAGGAACGTGCGCAGCCGGTTGCTGCGCAGCGTCGCCCAGATCTCCTTCCATTTATCGAGGTCAAACATCTATTGATCTCGCAGGGCGTGGATCGGGTTGACGCGCGCGGCGGCGCGGGCGGGGAAGAAGCCGGCGAGCGCGCCGGCGAACACGAGGAACGCGGTCGCCGCGATGCCGGTCGACAGATCGATGCCGGGATCGAGGATGAAGTCGCTGACGTGCGCCTTGCCGATCAGCGCGCACATCGCGACGCCGCCGGAGAGCCCGAGCAAGCCGGCGATACCGGTGAGGAACACGGCCTCCTGGATCACCATGAACACGATCGACGACGGCGTCGCGCCGAGCGCCTTGCGCACGCCGATCTCCTTCGTGCGCTCCTTGACCGCGATCATCATGATGTTCGACACGCCGACGACGCCGGCCGCCAACGTGCCGAGGCCGATCACGACGACGAACACGCTGATCATCATGAACATCATCGAGAACCGCTGGAACTGCTCGACGTTGTTGTGGACGTGAACGGCCTGCGCGTCGTCGGGCGAGAAGCCGTGGCGCTCGCTGAGCTGGCCCTTCAGGGTGTCGACGATCGCCTTGACCTCGTCGGGGCCCGCGTTGCCGGCGGTGAACTCGATCATGCCGAGCCGGTCGTTGCCCGAGTACGCGAGCTGCGCCGTCGACACCGGCATGTAGATCTGGCGCTCCTGCTCGGCGCCGCCCTCGTCGCGGAACACGCCGACGATCTGGAACGGCACGCCCGCGACCTCGAGCCACTGGCCGACCGGGTCCTCGCCCTTCTTGAAGAAGAACTCGACGACGGGCCGGCCGACGACGATCGACTTGCGCTTGTCGGCGACGTCGCCCTTGCTGAGGAAGCGGCCTTCGACGATCTCGTGGTTCGTCAGGTAGAACGCGTCCGCGTGCACCGCGTTGATCTGGAACGCGTTCGCCTTGCCGCCGCGCTTCGTCATCATGCCGGTGCCCTCGAAGGCGCCGCCGGTCATGTAGAACTGGCCGCTGATGTGGTCGATGCCTTTGACGGCGACCGCGCGGTCGTAGTCGCGGTTGTCGAACGTGATGTGGCGGCCGATGTCGTAGCCGCCGTACGGGACGCTCGTCTTGCGCGCGATCATCCACACGCCGTTCGTCGCCTCGCGCGCGAACTGCTTGCGTGCGCCCTGGTTGAGGCCGCGGCCGAGCCCGAGCAGGAAGACGAGCACGAAGATGCCCCACGCGACGGAGATCGTCGTCAGCGCGGTGCGCAGCTTGTTGCTCTTGATCGTGATCAGGACCTCGGTCCACCGATCGAACGAGACCAGATCCTTCCACTGCAGCAGCGTGACCCACGCGAGGCTGCCGACCGTGTACGTCACGCCGACGATCAGCGCGATCGCGATCAACAGGGCGGCGAGCCCGAAGAAGATCACGGCTGCGCCTGCATCTGCGGGAAGCTGTCCCGCGCGTGCTCGGCGTCGACGACCTTGCCGTCCTTGAGCCGGATGATCCGGCTGGTGCGCGCGGCAACTTCAGGGTCGTGCGTCACGACGAGCACGGTGATGCCGGTCTTGTTGATCTCGGCCATCAGATCCATGATCTGGCGGCTGGTCTCGGAGTCGAGGGCGCCGGTCGGCTCGTCGGCGAGGATCAGGCGCGGCTTGCCGATCAGCGCGCGCGCGATCGCGACACGCTGCTTCTGACCGCCGGACATCTCGCTCGGCGTGTGGTCGGCCCAGTCGCGCAGCCCGACGCGCTCGAGATACTGCTCGGCGATCTGGTTGCGCTTGCGGCGCGAGATGCCCTGGTAGTAGAGCGGCAGCGCGACGTTCTCGAGCGCCGTCTTGAACGGCAGCAGGTTGAACGACTGGAAGACGAAGCCGATGAACCGGTTCCGGTAGTTCGCCGCCTTCTTCTCCGACAGCGAACGGATCAGCGTGTCGCCGAGCCAGTACTCGCCGGAGTCGTAGTCGTCGAGGATGCCGAGGATGTTGAGCAGCGTCGACTTGCCGGAGCCGGACGCGCCCATGATCGCGACGAACTCGCCATCGGCCACTTCGAAGTCGACATCGCGCAGCACGTGAAGGCTGTGCGTGCCGACCCGGTAATACTTGTTCACCTTGTCCAGGCGAAGCACGGAGTCAGGCTAGCGCTGATCGGGAGACCGGGCCAGTGCGCGACACGGTGCGACACGTGCGACGAGGCGATGATTCGCTCTAGCGGCTCTTTCCGTCGAACTCGTTGCGGGGCTGCTTGAACACGTCGACGTCGTCGAGGCAGCGCACGTTGATCGCGACCATCGGCCCCTTCGGACCCTGGCCGCGCGCAAACGGGCGCACCCCACACGTCTTGCAGAACAGGTGGTCGATCACGTGCTTGTTGAACTTGTAGACGCTCATCGCGTCCTCGCCCTTTTCGAGGTTGAACTTGTCGGGCGGGACGAACATCAACAGCGCGCCGCTGCGGCCGCACATCGAGCAATTGCACGAGATCGCGGGCTGCGCGAGATCGAGCTCGACCTCGTAGCTGACGGCGCCGCAATGACAACTTCCATGGTGCTTCGCATTCGCCATGCGCGAAGCCTAGCTCAGAACGTCCCGGCGATTCCCGTACCGGTCAGCTGCACGTGGCGGGAGTGCAGCGCGGGCACGAGCCAGCCGATGCTCGCGCCGACGCCGGCGCCGACGAGCACGTCGGTCGGGAAGTGATCGCCCGACGCGACGCGCGATACGCCGACGAACGACGCCGCGGCGAGCCCGACGCCGAGCACGACGTAGCGGTAGCGCGAGTGCAGCCGGCACAGCGTCGCGTACGTCGCGACGGTCACCGCAAATGCCTGCGACGTGTGGCCGCTGAAGAACGACAGGCTCGCGTTCGTCTCCTCGCGCTGCTCGAGCGGCGCCGCCGTCCCGTACAGGAACGGCCGCGGCCGACGGATGCCGGTCTGGAAGATCGCACTGACCGCCGACGTCGCGAGCGCGGCCTCCGCGACGACGATCGTATCGTTCGCGGCGAAGCCGAGCTTCTCGTGGGCGAGCAGCAGCGCGGGGGACCCGAGGATCAAGGCGCCGGTGGTGACCGTGCCCAGCGTCGTCCAGGTCGGGTGATAGCGGCCCGCGAACGGCCGATCGATCGGGTTGAGCCGCGCGGGATCGCACTGCGGCGCGCACCACGCCGGGCCGAGATCGAGAAACCACGCGCTCGTCAACAGCGCACCGCCGACCATCACCGGCACATCGACATCGAGGCGCAGCTGGTACGCGGGCTGATCGTCCGCCTGCGGTTCGTCCGCGCGCGCCGACGCCGCGAGCGCGCACACCACCACCAGCGCTAGCCTCACGAGAGCGATGATATCGCGTCGTCGATCGCCTGCGAGGTGGCAGGAGCCAGCACGAGCTGGCCATGTTCGCCATGGATCTCGACCGCCGGCGCATGGTCGCACCGGTCGAGGCAGCTGACCGGGGCGATCTGCACGCCACGCCGCTCGACCAGGTGCTCGAGCAGGTCGAGCGCGCCCCACCGCTGGCAGGTGCCCGCACAGACCTTGACGGTGAGCGGGCCTTCGCCGGCGAGCTTGAGGTCGGTCGCGAGTGGCAGCGTCGCGAGGTAGTGGCTCGCGGGACGGCCGCGATCTTCGGCCAGCTCGACGAGCGCGGCGAGCTCGACGGTCTCGCCATCGGCGATCTCCTCGAGGTCGACGGCCATCGTCGCGAGGCGGCTCGGGTCGATGTCCTCGTGAGTCGGCGAACGAGTTGGCGTCTTCGACATGCGCGCGCGTTATAACCGCGCCCATGCTGACGGTCCATCACCTGAACAACTCGCGATCGCAGCGCGTGCTGTGGTTGCTCGAGGAGCTCGAGGTCCCGTACGAGATCGTCAAGTACGAGCGCGACCCCAAGACGAGCCTCGCGCCCGCGTCGCTCAAGGCGATCCACCCGCTCGGCAAGTCGCCGGTCGTCACCGACGACGGCACGACGGTCGCGGAGTCGGGCGCGATCCTCGAGTACCTCGTCGAGACGTACGGCAAGGGCCGGCTGGCCCCCGCGCACGGCACGCCCGACTTCCAGCGCTATCGCTACTTCCTGCACTACGCGGAAGGCTCGCTGATGCCATTCCTGGTGATGCGCCTCGTCACCGGCCGCATCCGCCAGGCGCCGGTGCTCGTGCGGCCGATCGCGAAGGCGATCGCGAACAAGGTCGACGCGGGCTTCGTCACGCCGAACCTCGAGAGGCACGTCGCGTTCCTCGACGGCGAGCTCGCGACGCGCGAGTGGTTCGCGGGAGAGCTGTCGGCGGCCGATTGCCAGATGCTGTTCCCGATGCAGGCGATCGCGAAGCGCGTGGCGAACGCACCGGCGCGGATCGGCGAGTGGGTCGCGCGCGCGGAGGCGCGGCCGGCGTATCAGCGTGCGCTCACCAAGGGCGGCACGTACGCGGTGATGGCGTAGTCGGGCACTTCGCGCGAGTGCTAGGCGCGCGGCTTGAGCGCGGGCATCAGGATCGGCAAGCCCGCGTCCGTCAGCAGGCGCGCGAGCTCGGCCGACAGCGCACGCGGGCGCTGCAGCTTCTCGGGCGCCATCGCGTCGTGCAGGCGGCGCCGCGCCTCGTGCATGCGCCACGCGATCGTGCCGTCGCTGACCTTCTGGATCACGCCGGCCTCGCCGTGGCTCATGCCCTGAAGCGAGACGAGGATGACCGTCGTGCGCATGTCGATCGGCAGCGAGTCGAGCGCGCGGAGCAGGCGAGCGTACGTCTGGCGCAGCTCGGCCTCGCGGCCGGGATTGCCGCGCGCGTCGACCGCGATCGCGAGCTCGAGACGCGGATCGTCGAGCGTGTCCTCGCCGCGCCGCGCGCGATCGCGCCGCGAGTTGAGCGAGCGGTTCACCGTCATCCGGTAGACCCACGTGAAGAACTGCGAGCGGCCCTCGAACTGGGGCAGGGCGCGGTAGGCCTTGAGAAAGACCTCCTGCGCGATGTCATCGGCCTCGCTCGCCGAGCCGGTCATGTGCAGCGCGAGCGCGTAGATGCGCTTGCGATAGCGCTTGACCAGCGAATCGAACGCACGCGCGTCGCCGGCTTTCGCCGCATCCACCAGGGCGGACGCGGTCGCTGCTTCGCGCTCAGCGTTGGTCACGGGCGTTTAGACGCATAGCCTAAGCGAAGGCTTTGCGATTTTCCTGTCCTACATCACCGTACGACGACAACCGGCCGATTCAGTTGGCTTCTTCATCGCGCAATGGCGATGCCAACGAGAACGGCGCGATCTCGGCGTCGAAGAACGTCCCGTCTTCGCGCCAGAACCGGTAGCTCCCCTGCATCGTGCCGACCGCCGTCTCGAGCACGCAGCCGCTCGTGTACTGGAAGCTCTGCCCGGGCGACAGCCGCGGCTGCTCGCCCACGACGCCGTCGCCGCGCACCTCTTCGACCTCGCCGCGCGCGTCGGTGATGATCCAGTGACGCGTCTTGAGCTGCGCGGTGCGCGCGCCCTCGTTGCTGATCGTGATCGTGTATGCGAACACGTAGCGGTCATCGCGCGGCGAGCTCTGGTCCGGCAGGTACTGCGACTGCACCCGCACGCGAATGCCCTGGGTGACGGCCATCGACGTCGGCTCGGCCACGGTGGGAGAAGCCATGCGCGTTCACGATACACTCCAGACGATGTCGCGCAAGACCGACGCCGTCCTGAAGGAGCTCCGCAGCTGGGGCCTCTCGCATTTTCCGGGCGCTCACACCAAGAGCCCGTGGCCCGGCCACCTCGACCTCGCGGTCAACGACAAGACGTTCGCGTACCTCAGCATCGAGGGCGAGCCGTTCGGCATCAGCTGCAAGCTGCCGCGGACCAGCGGCATGGCGCTGATGCTGCCGTTCTGCAAGCCGACCCCGTACGGCCTGGGCAAGAGCGGCTGGGTATCGGCGAGCTTCGACGACAAGACGCCGCCCGACGTCGACATGCTCAAGGCCTGGATCGACGAGAGCTACCGCGCGCAGGCGCCGAAGAAGCTGCTCAAGCAGCTCGAGGGAGGCAACACGCCCCCGCCGAAGGCGCCCGCGAAGGCGAAGGTGCCCGCGAAGAAGAAGACGAACGTCACAAAGTCGAAGAAGCGCTAACGCGGTGTCATGATCGCGGCATGCGATCGCTCGTGCTCGCGGCGCCGATGATCGTGCTCGCCGCGTGCGGGCCGATGTACAAGCAGCCCGGGCCGCCGCCGACTGGTGGGGCGCCAGGTGGTGCGATGGAGCCCGCGCGCGGTCCCGACCCGGTGGGCGGCGCCGCTGACCCTGCGCCCGCACCCACGCCGACCGCGGCGCCGGCCGCGGGCACCGTCGCGCAGCAGTTCGTCGCCGCCCACAATCGCGTGCGCGCCAAGCACTGCGCTGGCCCGCTGACGTGGTCACCCACGCTCGCCGCGTACGCGCAGCAGTGGGCCGACACGCTGAAGGCCAAGGGCTGCGCGTTCGGCCATAGCGGAGGCAAGTACGGCGAGAACCTCGCCGCGGGGACCGAGGGCGTGCTCGATCCGGAGGCGACCGTCGCGATGTGGTACGACGAGATCAAGCAGTACAAGTTCCCCGACGGTGGCTTCTCGATGGAGACCGGCCACTTCACGCAGCTGGTGTGGCGCGGCACGAAGCACGTCGGCTGCGGTCACTCGCAGTGCAAGGGCAACGACATCTGGGTGTGCGAGTACGACCCGCCCGGCAACTGGGACGGCGAGTATCGCGGCAACGTGTTGCCGCAGGGCTGCAAGTGAGAGCGCTCCTCGTCCTGCTCGCCGGCTGCTCGTTCATCGGCGTGCACGGGCCGGGCGCGCTGCCCGATCCGTTGCCGCCCGCCGAGCAGATTCACTGCACGACCGATGACCTGTTGCCGTCGGTCGATGCGCTCGGCGGCGCGGCCGCGCTGGCGGCGGCGGTCGGCGGCGTGATCATCGAGCACACGAGCGCGAGCGGCGAGCCACGCGACTTCACGAAGTACTACATGACGCCGCTGATCGTCGTCGGCATCGTGTACTTCGTCGCCGCGAGCCACGGCACCGACAAGGTCGAGACGTGTCAGGCGGCGAAGGATCGCTCGCCGATCCCCGTCCAGGAGTGACTAGCGCTCGTCGATCGGGACGTAGTGGCGGACCTTCTCGCCCGTGTAGATCTGGCGCGGACGGCCGATCTTCGTCTGCGGATCCTCGACCATCTCCTTCCAGTGCGCGATCCAGCCGGGCAGGCGGCCGAGCGCGAACATCACCGTGAACATGTTCGTCGGGATTCCGAGCGCGCGGTAGATGATGCCCGAGTAGAAGTCGACGTTCGGGTAGAGCTTCTTGCTGACGAAGTAGTCGTCCTTGAGCGCGATCTCTTCCATCGACTTCGCGATGTCGAGCAGCGGATCCTTGACGCCGAGGTGGCTGAGGACCTCGTCGCACATCTTCTTGAGGATCTTCGCGCGCGGATCGAAGTTCTTGTAGACGCGGTGGCCGAAGCCCATGAGGCGGCGGTTGTCGCGCTTGTTCTTCACGTCCTCGAGGAACTTCTTGTAGTCCGCGCCCGAGGTCTTGATCTCCTCGAGCATCTCGATGACGGCCTGGTTCGCGCCGCCGTGGAGCGGTCCCCACAGCGCGAGGATGCCGGCGGCCACGCTGGCGTAGAGGTTCGCGCCCGAGCTGCCGACCATGCGGACCGTCGACGTCGAGCAGTTCTGCTCGTGGTCGGCGTGGAGGATCAACAGCTGGTTGACGGCGCGCTCGAGCACCGGCGAGACGACGTACTCCTCGCTCGGCACCGCGAACATCATGTGGAGGAAGTTCGCGCAGTACTTGAGCGAGTTCTTCGGGTACATGATCGGCTGGCCGATCGACTTCTTGTACGCGAACGCCGCGATCGTGCGGACCTTCGAGAGGATCCGCGTGATGTGCAGATCGATCGCGCTGTTGCGATCGAGCGAGTCCGGGTAGTACGCCGAGAGCGACGTCACCATCGCCGACAGCACGGCCATCGGGTGGCTGGTCGGCGGGTAGCCGTGGAAGAAGTGCTGCATGTCCTCGTGGATCAGCGAGTGACGCGTCAGCGCGGTCGAGAACGTCTTGCGCTCGTCCTTGGTCGGCAGCTTGCCGTTGATCAGGAGATAGCTCGTCTCGACGAAGTCGCTCTTCTCGGCGAGCTCCTCGATCGGATAGCCGCGATAGCGAAGGATGCCTTGCTCGCCGTCGAGGTACGTGATGGCGCTGGTCGTCGCGCCGGTGTTCATGTACCCGCTGTCGAGCGTGATGTAGCCCGTCTCTTGACGGAGCGACCGGATGTCGACGGCGTGCTCGTCTTCCGTTCCCACGATCACGGGGAGCGACGACTCCTTGCCCCCGGGCAGGATCAGCTTGGCGCTTTGCTTCTCGGCCATGACGGTCTCCTACGGCGCTAGGTAGAAATTTCCAGCGCGGGTGACCATACCCGATCTCGCCGGAGATGATGCGATGCGGCGGCGAGAAAGCGCGTTGCGAAAAGCGTATTCGCGGCGCTATTCGAGCGTGACGAACGGTGTCTGACCGAACGGCGTATCGAACCGGCGCGTGTAGCCGAGGCCGAAGTAACCGATCGCGCCGCCCGCGTCGAGGCCGATCTGGTCGGCGGGCAAGCCTTGCGACGGATCGCTCGGGCTCGCGAACACCTTCGTGTAGAGGTTCGCGCCGACCATCGCGGAGATGACGTTCTCGAACCGCGATCCGAAAGCGTACGAGAGCGCGAGCTCGAGGCGACCGCCGGCCGCGGTGTAGTTGAACACCTGGCTGCCTGCGCCATCGGTCATGCCGGCGGGCGACATGAACGCGAGGTGGACGCCGACGAGCGGCGTGAAGCACAGGTGGCCGCCGATCGGGCAGATGTGCTTGTAGCCGGCGACGCCGAGATCGAAGTCGTCGAGCGTCGACACGTTCGGGTTCTGCATCGAGCCTGCGGTGAAGTTCGTGATCTGCAGGTAGCCCTGCACGCCGATCTTCGACGCCGGCTTGACGAGGTAGTCACCGTGGAAGCGCACGCCGAACGCGGAGCTGCCGTAGTAGTCGGGCTGGCCGATCTTGCCGCCGCCGCCGAAGAACTCGCCGCCGAGCGCCCACGAGTAGTTGTGCTCGGGCTTCTTCGCGATGAACAGCGCCTGCTGCGGAGGCGGAGCGACCGCACCCATGCCGGGCGCGCCGGGGCCAGGACCGGGGCCACCGCCGTTCGGTGGAGGCGTGCCGTTGCCGCCGTTGGGCGGAGGCGTGCCGTTGCCGCCGTCGGGGCCGACCGGGTTGCCGAGATCCGTCGGGCCGCCACCGCCGCCCGTGCCGACGCCGCTGACGTCGACGTTTGCCGCCTTCGCGTCGGTCTGGATCTTCTCGCGAAGCTTGGCGACCTTCTCCTTGAGCTTGTCGTCGGGCGCGTTCTTGTCGGCGGTGTTGCACGCCGTCATCGCTTCGCCGAACTTGCCCTCCTGATAGAGCGAGGTGCAGAGGTTGAAGTAGTACTTGCCCTCGTTCGTGCGCGCGGCCGCGTCGCGGAACTTGGCGCTGGCGTCAGCATACTTCTGCTGAAACATCAGCTGCTTTCCCTCATCGTTCTCGCGCGCAGCGATGTCGGCCTGTGTCTCGGCCATGGCAACGCTGCTCAAGAGAATGAGCCCCAACGCGTACCTAGTCATAAGCTTCTCCCGGGCGGCGAGCCGATCATATCATCCCAGGTCCTCGCTCCGCGAGGCCTGGGACGCAAGCCCACCCAACCCCAACACCCCGCTCGCTTCGCTCGCTCTCCTCACCGAGCTTGTCGACGCGCTTCGCGATCGGGAGCACGCCGTTTGGCAGGCCCGAGCGCGCGCTCGATCATCTTCTTCGCAGCTTCGTGCCCGCGGAGGTGCCAGTTCTCGGGATTCCCGAGCAGAACCGACACGATGATCTCCGGCTTGTCCGCCGGCGCGTAGCCGACGAACCACGAGTTCTCCATGTAAAACGGCTCGCTCGTCGCGAGCGTCCCGGTCTTGCCCGCAACGCTTTCGCGCTTGCCGAAGCTTTTTGCGGCGCTGCCGAATTCACACGTGCCTTGCATCATCCGCGACACCTGGTGCGCGACCTCGGGCGGCAGCACGTGACGCGTGGTCGGCGCCGCGCTCGCGAGGATGTACGGCACGGGCTGGTCGCCCTTGTCGGCGAACGTCGCGGCGAGCAGCGCGCCACCGAGCACGCTGAGGCGCACGCCGGTGAAGCCGGCCGCGGCCTGCGCGAACTGCAGCGACTTGTCGTGGGGCAGGGTGAGCTCGGAGGCGGTCGCCTGGAAGCCAAGGTTGCCAACCTTGCCGACGAGATCGTGCGCGACCTGATCGAGCGACGCCGGCTGGAGCTTCTGATACGCGAGCTTGCCGAGGATCGCGTTGTTCGAGTGCGCGACGCCGTAGAGCAGGCTCTCGCAGCGGCTGTCGTGCTTGGAGTCAGTCAGGTTCGACTCGGAGACCGAGCGAATGCCGCCGTGGTAGCAGACCTTGTCGTCCGGATCGACGCCGGCCTCGACGAGCGCGCTCGCGGTGACGAGCTTGAACACGCTCGCGGCGGGCGCCCACACGCCGGTGGCGAGCGACAGATCGCGCGTGCCCTTCGTGCCGCCCTTCGGTTCTTCGGTGCGGCGGCCCGCGATCGCGAGGATGCGGCCATCGGGAGCCATCGCGACGATCGCACCGCGCGGCGCACGCGCCTGGTCGAGCAGCTTCTCGGCTTGCTCCTGCAGCGCGGGATCGAGCGTCAGCTGCGCGCGCGTGCCGTTACTGAGCGGCGCTTCGTAGTGATCGCCGACCAGCACCATGTGATCGAGGTCGAGCGTCGGTGCGGCGATCGGAGCCGGCGCCGCGGCGACGGGCTTTGGCGCTTCGAGCGGCGCGCCCTGGATCATGGCGGCCTTGTCGGGACCGGATGGCTCGGTCTCGCCGTGACGCGAGAACACGAACACCCCTGCGATCAGGGCGCCACCCGCGAGCAGAACTGCCCGGCGCATGGCCCTGATGTATCCGCATCTGCTCGCAAGCACAAGAACTTTGCAGTAGGTTCGCCGCGACCACATGCGACGTGCGGCGATGTTCCTCGTGCTCGCGGCGTGCACGCACCCGCGGGGCCAAACGACACCCGCGCGAAGCTTACCGATGCCGAGCGTGCAGGTCGGCGCGTGCGCGGAGCCTTCGCAGGGTGATCACGCAGATCGCGATCTCGATAGCGACGGTCGACCCGAAATCATCGTCACCGATCGCAAGGCATGCGCGCAGCCCGGAGGCAATTGCCGGTGGACGGTCTACAAGACCGCGCCCGGCGAATGCACGCGCTTCATCGGCAGCTTCGACGGCGCCTGGCTCGAGACCCTCACCGGCAAGGGCGACGACAACATGAGCGACGTGCGCGCCTACTGGGCGCAGGGCGAAGGGCGCATGCTGCTGCAGAGCTACCGGTTCGTCCGCGGCGGCTACCAGATTTCCGACGTGCTCCAGTGTAAGAGAGCCGCCGACGATCGGCTCGAATGTGCCGATACAGGGCGGTAGCCGGCGAAACCTGATAGGATTTTCCTCGGGTGAGCGATACCGGCCGGAACAAGACCGTCGTCACCGCGATCTCCAAGATCAGCGATCGACCGGTAGCCAAAGAGGCGTGCCTGGTCGTCATTTACGGCCTGGAGCTGGGCAAGAAGTTCAACCTGAACCGGCCGCAGATCATCATCGGCCGATCGAGCAAGGCCGACATCCAGATCGATCAGGAAGCGGTCTCGCGCAACCACTGCAAGATCATCAACACCGGCAACGCGATCATGCTCCGCGACATGGGGTCGACGAACGGCACCTACGTCAACGACGAGATGATCGACGAGTACGTGCTGCGCGACGGCGACTTCATCAAGGTTGGCCGCTGCATCTTCAAGTTCCTCAGCGGCAACAACATCGAGAACGCCTACCACGAGGAGATTTATCGCCTCACGACGGTCGACGGCCTCACGCAGGTGTTCAACCGCCGCTACTTCGTCGAGACGCTCGAGCGCGAGATCGGGCGCGCGCTGCGCTATCGGCGCGACCTGTCGCTGATCATGTTCGACATCGACCGGTTCAAGGGCGTCAACGACTCGTTCGGCCACCTCGCCGGCGACCACGTGCTCAAGCACCTCGCGAGCGTGATCAAGACGCGGATCCGTCGCGAGGACGTGCTCGCGCGCTACGGCGGCGAGGAGTTCGCGATCGTGCTGCCCGAGATCGATCACTACAACGCGATGGCGTTCGCCGAGAAGATCCGCAAGCTCGTCTAGCAAGCGGAGTTCAAGTTCGAGGATGCGCTGATCCCGGTGACCGTATCGATCGGCGTCGCGGCGCTGCGCGGCGAGATCGAGGACGCGCTCGAGTTCATCAAGCAAGCTGACACCCACCTGTTCGCTGCCAAAGAAGGCGGGCGGAACAGGGTGGTTGGATGATCTCCGAAGACGATAGCGCGCGCGAGCTCCGCGAGAAGAAGCGGGTGCTGGCGGCGCTCGTCGTCCACGACCTCCGCAGCCCGCTGTCCGCGGTGCAGGGCTACCTGCAGCTGCTACGCGAGGAGCTCGGCGAGCAGACCGGGACCGTCATCGGCTACCTCGACGACGCGGAGACGCTCGTCGGCAAGGCGCTCGGCCTCGTGTCGACGATCCTCGATGTCGACGAGCTCGAGGATGGCATCCTTCGCGCCGACGTCGCCGCGGTGAAGCTCGGCGAGCTCGTCGAGAAGGCGAAGGCGGGAAACCGCGCACACTTCGAGGTGCGCCAGCTGCGCCTCGATGTCGATGCGGATCCCGAGATGGTGATCCAGGTCGATCGCGATCTGTTCGGGCGCGTGATCGAGAACCTGCTCGACAACGCGACCCGCTATGCGCCGCGCGGCGGCCGCTGTGCGATCAGCGCGAAGCGCGATGCGGCCGGCGTCGAGATCGCGATCGGCAACAGCGGCCCGCCGGTGCCCGAGGCGGAGCGCGACAAGATCTTCGGGCGCTTCTTCCAGGTCGAGCGACGTCGCGCGTCGGCGCGGCAGAACCGCGGCCTCGGCCTCTACTTCTGCAAGCTCGCGATCGAGGCGCACGGCGGGTCGATTCACGTCGAGCAGCGCGGCGATCTCGGAGCGGTGTTCGTCGTTCGTCTGCCGCCATGACGTGGGCGCCGCTCTGGCTCTCGCTCGAGATCGCGACGATCGCGATGATCGTCTCGCTGGTCGTCGGCACGGGCCTCGCGCTGCTGCTGCGCTGGCGCAGGTTGCCGGTCCCCGACTTCGTCGACGCGTTGATCTCGGCGCCGCTCGTGCTGCCGCCTACCGTGCTCGGCTACTACCTGCTCGTCGCGCTCGGGCCCGACAGCTTCGCCGGCCGCGCGTGGCACGCGATCACCGGCCACACGATCATCTTCACGTTCACGGGCGCGGTGATCGCGGCGACCGTCGGCTCGCTGCCGCTCGTCGTGCGCTCGGTGCGCGTCGGATTGGATTCGATCGAGCCGAATCTGCTCGCGGCCGCCAGGACGCTCGGCGCCTCGCCGGCGCGCGTGCTCGTCACGATCACGCTGCCGCTCGCCGCGCCGGGTTTGATCGCGGGCGCGATGCTCGCGTTCGCGCGTGCGCTCGGCGACTACGGCATGACCCAGATGGTCGCGGGCGCGCGCATCGAGGGCCTGTGGCTGGACACGACCAGCCCGGCATCGATCTACGTCTACGATCAGCTCGTCGCGAACCACGAGGACGCAGCGCGCACGATGGCGATCGTCACCACGCTCGTCGGCGTCGTGATCCTCTACCTCACCAACCGCGTCACCCGGCGCTACTACCAGGCCCATGTCTGAGCTCGCGTTCGACATCGAGGTCGTGCGCGGCGAGTTCAAGCTCGTCGCGAAGGGCGCGTGCCCGCCGGGCATCACGTGCATCATCGGGCCGTCGGGGTCGGGCAAGTCGACGCTGCTCGCGACGCTCGCTGGCCTCGCCACGCCGGATCGCGGACGCGTGGCGGTCGGCAGCGAGGTCTGGCTCGATCGCGCGCGCGGCATCGACGTGCCGGTGCACCAGCGCCGCCAGTCGTACGTGTTCCAGGGGCTCGCGCTGTTTCCGCACATGACCGCGCTCGGCAACGTCGAGTACGGCATGCACGATGTCGCGCGCCCCGAGCGCACCGAGCGCGCGTTGAAGCTGCTCGAGCGCGTCGGCGTCAAGCACCTCGCGCGGCGCAAGCCGCGAACGTTCTCCGGCGGCGAGGCCCAGCGCGTTGCGATCGCGCGTGCGCTGGCGCGGTCGCCGAAGCTCGTGCTGCTCGACGAGCCGTTCTCGGCGCTCGATCGCGAGCTGCGCGCGCAGCTGACCGGCCTCGTGCGCGATCTGTCGGCGGAGCTCGGCGTGCCGATCGTCCACGTCACGCACTCGCTGGGCGAGGTCAAGCAGCTCGCCGATCACGTGATCCGGTTCGAGAAGGGCGCGATCGTCGAGCGCGGCACGCCCGATCAGGTGCTCGCTAGTTTGCCGATCGACTGATGGGGCCCGGCGGCAGCGCGAGGCAGTTCGCGATGCTCTCGCGGCGCGTCTGCGCCGACAGCTCCGGGCGCGCCACGCACTGCGTGATGTCGGTGCAGCGGCCGAGCGCACGGTTGTGCGGATAGTCGAGATCGAGCTCGAGTGCGGCGAGCGCCTGCGTGCCGAGGATGCCGTCGACCTCCGGGCGATCGGGGCGCAGCTCGGCGCGCAGCGCCTGCAGCGTGGGGTCGTCATCGGGCACGACGAGCACGTCGATCGGCGTCGCGGGCGTCAGCTCGATCACGGCGGGGACCGGGCAGAACGTCGCGCCCGTGCACGGGCAATCTTCGCCCTCGGTGCAGTCGTTCACGGACAGCAGGTGGTGCGCGTACATCTGCCGGCACGGGGCGCGCGCCGACGTACCCGACGAGTTGCCGACGAGCGCGAGGCTCGAGATCTGCGTGAGCTTGCCGCGGACCAACCCCGACGGCAGTCGCACGCTGCCATCGGCGAGCGCCGAGATGTCGGGCGCGCTCGTCACGATCGCGCGATAGCGGCCGTACGCCGTCTCGTCGAGGATGGACATGCCGAGCGCCGTCGACATCACGAGCTGCACGTTCGCGCCGCGCTTCTCCTGCGTGATCGTCGGATCGGGATTGAACGCGAGGCACGTGTCGATCGCGACGCGAAAGTTCGCGAAGCCGACCTCGGTGCCGCCGACGATCAGCGTGCCACCGCCGCGGAACGGCGCCGCCAGCGCCGCATCACACGCGAGCCCACGGTTCGAGTTGTCACCGGCGACGTCGGGCAGGATGAACAGCTGGCTCGCACCGACGTCGAGCCGCAGCGCATCGCTGACGAACGAGTCCATGCCGAGGATCGCGTCGATCGGGCGCGGCGTCGTCTCGCTGCCGATCGCGCACGAATCGTCGGTGCACGGATGCACGCGCACGACCTGCGCATCGGGAAACCGCGCGCGCGGCTTGTCGAGCAGGCCCGTGAGCGGATCGACGCCCATGACGTTGAGCCCGGGAAACGAGATCGTCGGGTTCGCGGTCGTGCCCGGATCGATGACGGTCACCGGCGACATCACGTCGAGCACGGCGGTCTCGATCGGGCCGCCGGTCGGCTGCACGCCCAGCACGATGCCGCCGCTCGACGTCTCGACGGACACCGGGAACTCGTCGCCGGAGAAGTCGTTCGTGACGAAGCTGCTCGTGACGTAGTTGCAGCCGCTCAGGACGAGCAGCAGCGCGAACGCCTTCACCATGGCAGCTCGTGCACCGTCGCCGCGTGGCCGCCGATCTCGACGCTCGTGCCTTCCCACGCCGTGCGATGCAGATAGCCGAGTGCGAGCGTGGTGCCGTCGCCGGCGGCGACCGCCGAGGTCACGGTGCCCGCGTTGTCCTTCGCCGGATGCTTGATCACGGCGCCCGCGGCGACTGCACCCTGCACGACGAAGCCCTTGAGCACGCGCGCTGCGCCGCCCTGCGCCTTGACGCGGAACACTGGCTCCTGACCGACGTAGCAGCCCTTGGTGTAGTCGAGGAAGCGCACGAGCGGCGTCTCGAACGGGAAGTGGTCCTCGTCGACGTCGGCGCCGTAGCGCAGAAAGCCCGCGCGGATGCGCAGCCGCTCGGCGGCCGGGTCGGTCTCGGCGACGTCGCCGGCGCCGTGCTCGAGCTTCGCGTGCCACAGATCATCCGGCGCCTCGACGACCTGGTGCACCGGCCCCTCGGCGGGCTCGAACGCCACGTCGTCCATCACCGCGTAGCGCTCGAGCAGCGCGCGCGTCTTGTCGCCGAGCGAGCCTTCCGTCAACACGCCGATCGACTCGCCGAACCGCGCGAGCGCGATCACGCTCAGCACGCGGCCCTTGGGATTGAGGATCGCGCCCCACGCGTGCTCGCCGTCGCCGAGCTTCTCGACGTTGATCGTTGTCAGGCCCTGCAGAAACCGCACGCGATCGCCGCCGCTGACGAGCAGGCGACGCCAGTGGCTTCGATCGAGCTTCATGACTGCCTCCCCGCGGCCTTGAGTCGCTCGGCGCGGCGCCGCAGCGCATCGGCATGACGGCGCTCGTCATCCGCCGTCGCGAGCTCGAGCGGCTCGATCGGTCGCGGCCGGCCCTTGTCGTCGACCGCGACGAACGTCAGGTACGCCTTCGTGACGTAGCGCCGGATGCCCGTGCGCATGTCCTCGGTCTCGACGCGGCAGCCGACCTCCATCGACGTCTTCGACGTGAAGTTGACCTGCGCCTGCAGCACGACGGTCTCGCCGACCCGCACCGGCGACAGGAAGTCGAGCCGGTCGATCGACGCCGTGAGCACGCCGCCGTGCGCGTGTCGCATCGCCGCGACGCCCGCGCACACATCGATCCACTGCATCATGATCCCGCCGAACATGACTCCGGACACACCGTTGGTGTGCATCGGCATCACGATCTGCGTCATCACGCAGCGCGTTTGTTCGGGCGTCACGCCCGAAGCTTACTTCTTCTTCGCCGGAGCGGCCGGCTTCTTGGCCGACTTCGCTGCCTCGATCTTGCGCTTCGTCCGCGCCTTGAGCTTCGTCTGGCGCTTCTTGCGGCGCATCTTCCACGTACGGCGATTATCTCCGCGTCCCATAGGCCGCCGCTTGTATCAAAACTGGGCCCTGGCAGCAAAGTAGAAGTGCAGCCTTCCGCGCGGGTCATCGCCCAGATGTGGCCGCAGCGGGACCGCATATTCGACCGCCAGGATGCCAAATGGCGTCAGCACGCGCAGGCCGGTGCCCACGCTGGGCCGAATGTCATCCACCGTCACCGTGCCCCACTGGTTCGTGATCAGGCCGGCATCGGAGAACGCCGCTCCGGCCAGGATCTTGTAGAGCCGCAGCTGGGCGTCGATCGACGCGAGCGTGCGGATGTTGCCGCCGGACGGGATGATCCGGATCTGCGACAGCCCGGCGACCGGCGGCACGCCGACCTGGATGATCTCGGTGCGCAGCCGGTCGTCTTCATATCCGCGCACGGTCGTATCGCCGCCGGCGAAGAACCGCTCGACCTCCGGCAGCAGCGCCGCGCCGCCGAGCGGGATGCCCTGGTCGTAGCGGAAGTCGCCGCGCAGCGTGAGGTTGCGGCCGATCGCGAAGAACTTCGATGCGGCGGCGCTGATCTTGAAGAACTGGTCCTGGCCGAGGAACTTCGGTTCGGCGTAGGAGATGGATCCCTCGAGTCGGAAGCCGTCTTCCGGCGACAGCGGCGAGAGCTGGCCGTTGCGATCGAGTCGGTGATCCCACACGCCGACGATTCCGATCAGCGAAGTCCTGGTCTCCACCGCGACCTGCGTGTCGTCCATGTCAGCTCCGATCGGTCGCAGCGCATCGACGTTGCGGCTACGCAGCCGGAAGTCGTAGCGAACGCCGAGCGTCTTGGTATCGGGCTCCTGCTTCGGCGTGCGCTGTCGCGACCACAGGTGCGTGAAGGCGGTCGAAAAGCCTTCGGTCGTCAGCAGGCCGAAGCGCGGCGTGTCCTGCTCGATATAGCGGGCCGTGATGTCAGCCTGAACGATGTGCGCGAGCAGCCAGGTCGGGATGCGCAACGTGGATTCGTAGTCCTGCAACAGCGAGCCGTACGTCAGTGAGACGTTGAGTCCGATCCCGTGGCCGGCGATGTTGTTCTGGCCCACCGATACACCGACGAACTCGTGCGTGTAGCTCGAGTACCCGGCGCTCAGCTCGACCTGCGCCGTGTTGTCGTAGCGTTCTTCGACACGTACCAGCGCGTTCACGAAGCTGCTATCGGTCCCGAGATCTGGGAGCTCGATGTTGACGGCCTGGAACAGCGCGGTATTGCGCAGCTTGCGCGCGGCCTCCGCGAGGCTGTCGGCGGTCAGTGGCGCCCCCTCCTTGAACTCCGGCTTGGCCTGGCCGAGCTCGCTGCGGATCACGCTCTCGTCGGTCTTGAAGTTGCCGCGGATGATGATGCGGCCGATCTTCAATTCGTCGAGGCCGCGCACCGCAAAGCGCGCCGCGATCTGATGATCGCCGATCGGCACTGGCGAGTAGTCGACGATCGCGCGCGGCCGGCCTTGCTTGTACAGAAAGTCGCGCAGCTGGTCGCGCGTCAGCAGGACGTCGTCCTCGCGATACGGCACGCCGATCTCGGCGGTGCAGCCCGTCTGCCTGATCGTCATCGATAGCTCGCGCGCGAGCTCGCTCATCATGGCCGCGCAGAGCGCCGGATCGAGCTGCTTGCCCTTATCGGCATGGACGAGCTCGATGCGCTGCAGCAGGGTCGGTCGGCCTTCGTCGATCCGGTAGCGCACGTAGACCTGATCGTTGTTGGTGTCGAGCGAGAGCAACGCCGCCGTCATCGCTGGATCGTCGAGGCCCGACGCGTCGGGTGACGCACTGACCGCGACCCGGGTCTCGCGATAACCGGCGCGGCGGTACGCCTGGACGATCCGATCGATGTCGGCCGACAGCTGGCCGGAGGTCGCAAAGGTCTGCGTGCCGAGTAGATCGCTCGCGAAATTGATCGGCTTGACGCTGACGATGCCCACGAGGTCGGCCGTCGGGATTGCCTTGTTGCCGACGAACTCGACGCTCGCTACGTCTCGGTGCTTGCCGGGCTCGACGCGAAACGTGATCTTGTCGAAGATGTCGAAGCGTTCGCGGATCCAGGTCACGCGAGCGTCGAAGTAGCCGCGGCGCTGCAGGTAGTCCTGGATCGCGCGAGCGGAGTTGGCGGCCTCGACATCATCGGCCGAGCTAGCCACCCCGAACGTCAACACGCCCCGCAGCTGCGCGTCCTTGATCGCCTCGTTGTCGATGCCGACGAACTCGACGTCGATGTGGCGGCGCTGGTCGATCACCAGCTGGACGTTGACCTTGTGGGTGCGCCGATCGAACGACGTGCGGATGTCGCTCGACTGGATGCGCGCCGCCGGATAGCCGCGCTTCTGGAACAGCTCCTTGAGCTTTGCTAGATCGGCTTGGTACTTGGTCCGCGAGAACCGCGCCCGGCCGAGCCAGCACCCGTAGTCGCCCGCGATGCAGGTGTAGTGGACGAACGTGGCGCGGATTTCGGCGTCGGGAATCGCGAGCTGGTTGGGACCGGGGACGATCTTGATCGTGCCGAGCTCGTAGTCCTTGTATAGGTGCACGTCGACGAACAGCGTCGTGCCGTTGCCGCTCAGCTGGGGGATGACCTCCGCGGTCGCGTCGAAATAGCCCTCGTCATGCAGGTAGTCCTCGATGCGGCCGGCTTCCTCGAGCATCGCGCAGTCGCGGCGGAACGGCTCCCACGGCAACGGCGCACCGGTGCGGAACAGCATGCGGCGGCGGATCTCGTCGTCGAGGGGGCGATCGAACCAGCCCTGGTTCACCTCGACGCGTACCTTGCGAACGATCGGTAGCGGTGCGACGTGAAGGACGAGCTTCGTGCCGTCGAAGCGGTGCGCGACGAGCTGGTAGCCGAACTTCGCGGTCATCGCCGAGAGCTCGGTGAACGTCTTCTGTTTGAGCGACGTGCGGAACTGCGCGAGCGTCGGCTCGAACAGCGCGTGCACGGTCGCGGCCGGCTCCGTCAGCTCGCCCTCGACGACGAACTCCGTCCACGGGATCGGCATCCCGGGCTCGCTCGACGTCGCAACGGCCTCGAGGGACGCACCCGGTGAGGTGTCGACGCCCGCGCACGTGCTCGCGTCCGCATGCATCGCCTGCAGCACGTCGCCTTGCGCGTGCGCGCTTGCGCACCAGGCAACGATCGCCGCGACGAGCCACGCCCTCATGGGATGAACAGCCGGTACACGATCTTGCCTGACAGGTCCGAGATGTCCTGCTCCGCCGGGTCGTAGTAGTTCTTCACCAGGTAACCCGTCTGGACGCTGAACCGGTCCTCGGTCGCGCTCGGCAGATAATGCAGGTTCGTCTTGATCTCGCCGCGCAGGTTGAGCGTCTGGCCACGGATCGTCTGCTCGGCGTCGCCGAGACCTCGAATGTTCTCCGTGAACTTCTTCTCGGCGTGCACGCCGACGGTGCCGAAGCCGATCTCGAAACGCAGCACGTCGAGGCCGGTCAGGTGCGTCAGCGAGTCGCCGAACAGCGAGGATACCCAGTCGCCCGCGAGGTCCTTGACGATCTGATCGGCAAAGCCCGTCGACGGGTTCGTCGAGGTCTGCTGGATCGTCGGCGCCGAGCCGAGCGACTGATCGCCGAGCGAGCGGCGCAGCTGCTCGGGGTTACGGCCGAGGAAGATCAGCGCGATCGTCTGCGAGTTGTCGAGGCCGGTGTTTGTGTGGAGGTCCCACTTGATGTTCTCGAGCGTGCCGTTGATCGACAGCGTGATCGTGTGCTGCTGGCCCGATAGATCGAGGTAGTCGGTCGCCTCCGACATGATCGCGAGCGACGGATTGTTCGCGCGCTCGTTCTCGTTGAAGTCGATCGTGCCCTGCGTCTTGCTGAACACCGCGCGCGACCCGGGGAACTTGAAGCCACCGCGCTGGACGCGGATCGTGCCGGCGAGGCGCGGGTCGCGCGGCGAGCCCGTGATCTGGATGTGCGGGCCTTCGAGCTCGATGCCGTCGCTCGTCGTCAGGTTGTTCTTCACCGCGAACCGGCGGACCTCGAGCGTCAGGTTCAGGTCGGCGTTGCCGATCGACGGGTATTCGTCCCAGAACGGCTTCGCGGGCGCGGCCTTTGGCGGCTGCGGCTTGATCACCTCCGCGAGGTCGAAGCTGCGCGTGTACTCGCCGGAGACGAGCGCGACGTTGCCGGTCGCCTGCCACGCGTGCGTGTCGGGCGACAGCACGAGATCGACGCCGCGCGCCGCGAGCACGAGATCGAGCGCGCCGGGGATCCGGAACGGAATCGCATCGGCGTCGAGCGAGACGTGTGCGTACTCGGGGACGCCGTCGCGCAGGCGCGCATCGACGCGCACGTTCTCGAGCTTGCCTTCGCCGTCGATCGTGACGATCAAAGGCTCCTCGTCGACGTTGATCGTGTACGTGCGGTGGTTGCCGTCGCTCGACGTGTCGATATCGAGCGAGCCCTTCGACAGCGACAGCTCGCGCCGCAGACCGCGCGGGATGAACGCGAGCGGCGACGTCGGTCCCTTGTCGGTGGCGACCGGCTCGAAGCTGATCGTGCCGCGCAAGAGCGGCAGAGGGCCGTTGCCCGACAGCGACAGCGCATCGTCGATCGTCGCGAGGCCGCTCGCCTGCGAGACCGCGCCGGGTGCGATCGCCTGCAGCATCTTGCCGGTGATCTGGCCGTCGACCAGCACGCCCCAGCGGGCCGGCGTGAAGCCGTCGAGGCCGATCGTCCCGGCGACGTGGAGCTCCCCGCGCTCGTCGCGTCGCTCGTCCTTGACGTTGAACGTGATGTTGTTGAAGCCGACGGCGCTGTTCGCGAGCTTGACCTGGCCGCCGGGCAGGACCTGCAGCACCGAGTCGCCGCCGGGCAGGCGGAGCTGGATCACCTTGTCGACGTCGAGCGCGACCTCGTAGGTGGGCTTGGTGAACGTGCCGCCGACGCGCCCGGTGAGCAGCAGCGAGCCGTCGATCGAGTCGACCTGGCCTTCCAGCAGCGGGGCGAGGCGCGCGAGCGCGAGCGTGCCGTGCGCGGACAGGGCCATGCCGGTCGCGCTCGCCTGGCCTTCGATCGAGACGCGGCCGGCGGGTGTGTCGAGCTGGGCGGGGCAGGGCTCGCGACCGCCGGCGGCCGCGGCGTTGCGACAGGCGAGCTCCACGGTGTCCTTGCTGACGTGCAGCGACATCGCGTAGTGGCCCTGCGCGGGCGGGACGAGCGCGAAGCGCAGTGGCGTGAGGCGGCCGTCGCGGCTGCGATGGTTGAGAATGCTCTCGAGCTCGGTGATCTCGACCCACGCTTCGGGCTGCGCCTTGTCGTTGGCGAGCTCGGTGTGCACGGAGACGGTGCCCGAGGCCCACGCCTGCGCGGTCTCCTGCAGGCCGAGCTTCTTCGACAGGTCGACGAACTGATCGATCTCGACGCGCCGGCCCGACAGCGCGATGTCGACCGGGTAGGGCGCCTGCGTGCCGATCGTCGCCGAGATGCCGAGCTGGCCGGCCAGCGCGTCGCCCGTGATCTGGATGCCGGGCGCCTTGCCGATCACGACGGGCGACACGACGGGATGCAGGTCACCGATGAATGCGCCGAACGCCCACGCGCGCAGCACGTCGATCTGGCCGTCGGCCTGCGGCGCGCTCAGCTTGCCGGAGAGGTGCAGCGTCGCGGAGATCAGGCCGCCCGCGTCCTTGCCGAGGCCGAGCGCCGCGATCGGGACGTCATCGATCGCGATCGTGCCGCCGAGGTGATCGTCGAACGAGTGCTTCGGCGCCGTCGAGCGCGGCACGCTGGCGATCGTCGCCGCGATCTTGCCACCGGCATCGCGCGTCGCGGCCGCGACCAGGCAGAAGCCGCCGCGCTTCTTCGCGTCCTCGCACTCGGAGAGGTCGTCGTAGTCGAGGCGGCCGGCCCACGGGCGGCACAGCTTGTCGTCGCCGGCGTGGTTCACGCACACGGCGAGGTTCGAGTAGGTCTCGCTGCCGACCGTCAGCTTCGGCGCGCTGATGTGCGCCTTGACGAATGGCAGCCAGTCTTGCGCGGTGCGGTTCTTGAGGATCGGCGTGCGGCCGATCTCGATCTGCACCGTATCGAGCGTGCCCTTCGCGGTGCCCGACAGCCCGCACAGCTTGCCGGCCTCGATGTTCTGGCCGTCGAGCACGAGCTTCTGGATGATCGGGACCGGCCCGCCGAGCTCGATGCGCCCGGTGCCTTTGAGCGTGCCCCCGAGGCCGGCCGACGAGAACTTCACGTCGAGGATGCCGTCGTGGAACGTCGAGTCGTCGATCTTCAGCTTGTCGAGGCACGGCACGCCCGCGAGCGTGGCGCGCGCATTGATCGTCGGGTTCGTGATCGGGCCGTTGAGGATGATCGTGCCGCCGCCGGAGCTGA
>JAFAOG010000184.1 GCA_019237945.1 Deltaproteobacteria bacterium
CGTGTAGTCCGACGGTGCGCCGATCAGGTGCGCGACGTTGCCCGCGATCAGCCCCATCGTCGGCATCCACGCGAGGCCGCACTGCATCAGCTGCTGCCCGGTGCCGTGCCGCGGGCACGCGTAGAGCTGGCGCTCCGCGAAGCCGATGTAGTGCTCGGAGTCCCAGCGCGAGACGATCAGCCGCGTCCAGTAGTGCGGCTGCCGCGGCGACGGCATCAGCTCGCGCGCCTTCGGATCCGAGTAGTACGGCGCATGGCCGGGCGCGGCGTTGAATCCCACGCCGAGCCGCTCGTGCCCGGCGATCGTGAACGCGACGAGGTGACCGATGACCAGCGCGAGAGCGACGCCGACCCGGAACGACCTCGTGGGTGCCAGCTCTGCGAGCTTCGCGCGGATCATTTGTGCTTGATGAGGAGCACGCTCAGGAAGAACGAACCGAGCACGATCTGCAGACCGACGATCACGGCGACCGCCGACGGGATCACGACGCGAAGGATGTCGGTGTAGACGAGCATGCCGTAGTGCGCCGTGCGCCACTTGAGCACCGCGTAGATCGACAGCGCGACGCCGACGACGAAGATCGTCAGGCCGACGACGAGGCCGCGCTCGAGCACGCCTTGCTGCGCGTACTTCTCGAGCGACGGGCGCGGCGGCAAGAAGCCCGCGACCATGCCGTACACGCGCGTGATCAAGCCGAACACGAGCGCCTGGAAGCCGATCACGACGGCGGTGCCGGCGTAGAGCAGCGTGTTGGTATCGAACGTCGCGGGGCCGAGCGTGAACGGACCGTGGATGATGATGCCGCCGACGACGAGGCCGAGCAGGCTCAGGATCAGGCCGGGGATGATGAACAGCCAGCGCGGGCTGAAGATCAACAGGAAGCGGAGGTGACGCCAGCCGTCGCGCCAGGTGCGCAGGTGCGGCGGGCGCGAGCGGCCGTCGGGGGCGAGCGTCGTCGGGACCTCGGCGATCTTGCACTTGAACAGCGTCGCCTTGACGACCATCTCGGAGGCGAACTCCATGCCGGTCGTCTGCAGGCCGAGGCGCGCGATCAGATCCTGGCGAAAGCCGCGGAGGCCGCAGTGGAAGTCGCCGATGTCGCTCTTGAAGAACAGCCGGCCGATGAACGAGAGCACCGGGTTGCCGAGATACTTGTGCAGAAACGGCATCGCGCCGGGCTGAATGCCGCCCTTGAAGCGGTTGCCCATGACGAGGTCGTTACCCTCGCGCAGCTTCTGAACGTAGAGGTCGAGGTTCGAGAAGTCGTAGCTGTCGTCGGAGTCGCCCATGATGACGTACTTGCCGCGAGCCGCTTCGACCGCGCCCATGATCGCAGCGCCGTAGCCGCGGCGCGGGACGTCGACGACGCGGGCGCCGGCCTTGCGGGCGATCTCCTGCGAGCCGTCGGTCGAGCCGTTGTCACCGATCACGACCTCGCCATCGATCTTCGCGCGCGCGAGATAGTTCATCGCCTTGACGATGCACTTCTCCAGCGTTTCTGCCTCGTTGAGGCAGGGCATCACGATGGTCAGCTCGACGTCAGCCATGAGCGCCCGTGTATCACGGTCAGCTCCCGAAAGGCATCGTGAACTCCATCTCGCCGGTGCACGGACAGACCTGAGGATCCCCCTGCGCCACGTAGCTGCACAGCTCGACGTGCCAGTAGAACCCGACGCACAGCAGCAGCCACAGCGTGAAGAACGCGAGCTGGCGGCGCGCGAGCTGGCCGGCGCCGAGGAACGCGAGCACGCACATCAAGAGGTACCGGTTCATGCCCCACCAGTGCAGGGGCGCGACGATCGCGAGCGGCAGCGTCGCGAACGAGATCGTGACGATGTAGATCGCCTCGGGCCGCGGCAGCTTGGCGATCACCTCGCGCAGCGTCAGCAGCATGACGACGAGCACACCGGTGAACATCACCATGTCGAGGTGCTGCGCGTGGAAGCCGCGAACGTAGTTCATCGGCTCGACGATGCGGTGCCAGTGCTGCACGTCACCAAATGCCTTGCGCGCCCGGAAGAACGCCGTGAAGTCGCCCGTGGCGATCTTCAGCATCATGACCGTGGCGAGCTGCCCCCAGATGCACAGCGGCGCCCCGAGCAGCGGCCGCCACCAGCGCGGCGTCTTCGCGCGCCAGCCGAGGTACGCGACATAGGCCATCGCGAGCCCGCCGCCGAGCGCGAACACCGCGGCCTGGGCCTTGAGCGCGGTGGCGGCACCGATCAGCGCGCCCGCGATCACCCAGCGCTCCTTCGCGATCGCCCACCACGCACCGATGCCGAGCGCGAGCGTCGCCGCCTCCGCGTACGGGGTGACGAGATAGAACGCCGTCGGGAACAGGTTGAGCGCGAGCAGCGCCGCGTACGACTCGAAGCGGCCGAACCGATCCATGACGAACGGCGCCGTCAGCATGAAGTTGATCAGGAACGCCGCGATCAACGAGATCAGGACGAGCGCGAAGTCCGGCGCGATGCCGGTGATGCCCGCGAGGACGCCGCCCGCCTTGCCGTAGCCGGGCAGCCAGCCGAGGCCGCAGTCGAGGAACGCGCCGTCGGGGACGTTCGGGTTGTCGGGGCATGCGGTGAGGCCGCGCGTCGCGGTGCCGATGTAGTGCTGCGCATCCCAGCGCGACAGCACGAGGCGCGACCAGTGCTGCGGCTGGCGCGGATAGCCGCGCGTCGCGGGCGCGTGGATGTCGTAGAACGCGGGCGCTTCGCCCGGCGCCGAGTCGAACGGCAGGCCGAGCCGCACGTGCCCGGCGCGCCAGAACGCGGCGAGGTGCAAGACCACGAAGAACACCGCGACCCCCGCGCGCACGGATCGTCGACCAGCGAGCGCATACAGTCTGTCGCGGTCCATCGGCAGCGAGGAATATCACGGACGACGCTGGATCTGGAGCATGCCGCCGACGAGGCCGTTGACGAGGTGCGCGAGCCACAGCGCGAGGGAAGCGGCAAGCGCGTCACTGCGCCCCATGTGAAACAGGCTCGCGCCGAGGGTGACGTACACCGCCTCGCGCGCGCCCGCGCCACCGACGGTGATCGGCAGGAACGTCGTCGCGGCGGCGAGCGGAACGATCAGCAGCGCCTGGCCGAGGCCGACCGCCGGATCGATCGCGCGCAGCAGGATCCAGCCGGCGAGCGTGACGAACAGCTGCGTCGCGACGGACAGGATCGCGGCGAGCACGAACGCCCACCACGACGAGAGGCCGGGCACGCGCAGCGCGAGCTCGCGGAGCCGGCCGGGCAGCAGCGGGGCGAGCGCGCGGGCGAACGGCAACGCCGCGACGAGCGCGAACGAGCCGGCGATGCCGATGCCGCTCCACAGCCAGAGGTTGCCGGTATCGAGCGCGCCGCCCCCGAACGCGAGGCCGAGCGCGAGGAGCAGGAACACGCCGAACAGGCCGAGTGCGCGCTCGACGAGGACGACTGCGAGGCCGGCTGTCGCGCCGCGCTCGCCGAACACGTCGCGGGTGACGACGCCGCGCATGACGTCGCCGGCGACCGCGCCGGGCAGGTAGTTATTGTAGAAGAACGAGATGAAGTAGAGGCGGGTCGCGTGGCCGAGCGTCGGCAGGGTGCTCGCGCCGTACGCGCGCAACAGGAGCCGCCAGCGCGCCGCTCCGGCGACGACGTTCAGCGCGACCAGCGCGCAGGCTGCGAGGAGCGCGCCGATCGAGATCTTCGAGAACGCCCCTCCGACCTCGTGCGGATCGATCAGGTGAGCGATGTACGCGATGCCGATCGCGGTGCCGCCCCAGCGCACGAGCCAGCCCCAGCGTTGCCATGCGCTCTGGGGCTCTCGAGACATCGAAACGGCAGCATGCCACGGCGCCTTGATTCGTGATAACCGCATGAGGGTCCGTGGACGTCGCCAGCCCGCAACAGCCGCTGATCCCGCGGAAGGGGCCGTTCCGGCGTGCGCTGCCATGGCTCGTCGGGCTGGCGATCCTCGTGCTGATCGCCTCGCGCGTTCCCGTCGCGGAGTTCCGGCGCGCGCTCGGGCAGGGTAACTACGTCGCGCTCGGGTTCGTGACGCTGGCGTCGATCGCAGTCGTGCTGTGCACCGATTCGCTGTCGACGTGGATCGGGTTGCTCGCGCTGCGGTTGCGGCGCCCGCTGTCGCACGTGTTCGCGATCCGCGGGGCGAGCTACGTGCTGTTCCTTGTCAATTACGCGCTCGGGCAGGGCGCGTTCGGCTACTACCTCAATCGCACCGGTGTATCGGCGCTGCGCGCGGTCGGCGTGACGCTGTTCCTGATCGGGACGAACTTCGCGACGCTGCTCGTGGTGACGACGGTCGCGTGGCTGTTCGCGGGAGACAATCCCGCGCACGCGACGTTGTGGATGACACTGTTGATCAGCTGCGGCGCGCTCGTCGCGTATCTGATCGTCATCGCGATCGCGCCGGGCTTCGTCGCGCGCTACCAGGTGCTCGCGCCGCTGTTCGATGCGGGCGTGCGCGGCCACGCGATCGCGATCGCCGGGCGCGTGCCGCACGTCGCCGTGCTCGTGCTGTCGTACTGGGTCGGGTTCCGCGTGTGGGGCACGGCGGTGCCGCTCGTCGCGGGCCTCACGCTGATGCCGGCGGTCGTGATCGCGTCCGTGCTTCCGATCTCGCCGGCGGGCCTCGGCACGACGCAGGCCGCGCTCGTCTACATGTTCAGCGACTACGCGCCGGGCGCGACCGCCGACGAGCGCCACGCGGCCGTGCTCGCGTTCGCGGTCGTCTACCTCGTGTTCAGCATCGCGGCCGCGCTCGTGATCGGCTTGGCGGCGACGCCGTTCGCGAAGCGCCTTGGAATCTTGCCGCAGGCCGAGCCCAGGCGATGACCGCGCGCACCGAACGGCTCGTGTTCTGGGGCGCCGTCGTCGCGATGTGGGCGGTGTTCGAGGTGCAGGCGTTCCACACGCCGGTGCTGCTCGACGACTGGTACCAGCTGACGTGGCACCGCCACCACGCGTTCGGCCTCGCGTCGATCTGGGAGTACGGGCACTACAACTACTTCCACTTCAATCCGCGCATCGGCGACGTGATCCTGATGATGGTCAACGGGCCGCGCGCGATCCATCTCGTCGCGACGCCGCTCGTGCAGATGGCATTCCTGCCGCTCGCGTTCGCGGTGATCTTCGCGCGCTGGCCGCGCCCGACGCTGCGCGACCTGTCGCTGCTCGTGATCCTGCAGACGCTCGTGTGGCTCGCGATGCCGATCCCCGGCATCGTCTACTTCTACCGGCCGTTCGCGACGAACTACCTGTGGGCGTTCACGACGATGCTCGGGCTGTTCGCGGTCTACCGGCTCGAGCTCGCGCGGCCCGCCGGTGCGCAGCGGTGGTGGCTCGTGCCGCTGATGCTGCCACTCGGCTGGGTCGCGGGCATGGGCAACGAGCACACCGGCCCGACGGCGATGATCGCGATGGCGGCGTTGGTGTGGTGGGCGTGGAAGCAGAAGCGGCTGCGCGCGTGGATGGTGTCGGGGCTCGTCGGGCTCTACATCGGCTACCCGATGCTGTTCTTCGCGCCGGGCCAGCACCTGCGCTACGCGGGCATGGCGACGAAGGCGTCGCCGATCAAGCTTCTCGCCGAACGCGGCCTCTCCGGCACCGGCGGCATCACGATCGACTTCCTCGCAGAGGCGCAGCTCGCGCTCGACGTCGTGCTCGTCGCGGTGCTGATCGGTCTGGCGCGCGGTGGCCTGCGCGAGCTGCCGCGCAAGACGGTCGTGGCGGCGTCGGCGTTCCTCGCGGCGGCGCTCGGCATGGTGGGAACTCTCTTTGCGTCGCCGACCGTCGGCGAGCGTCTGTTCTTCGCGCCGGTCGTGCTGTTCTGCGCCGCGCTCGTGCTGTTCGCGGACTGGCTGCTCGAGACGCCCGCGGCGCGGCGGTTCCTCGTCATCGCGTGCACGCTGCTGTTCGCGTGGCAGGTCGAGCGCATGGTGCAGGTGCTCGCCGAGGGCTACGCCGAGAATGCGCACCGGCTGTCGCTGCTCGCCGCGGCGCCCGCGAATTCGGTCGCCGTGATCCCGCCGTACGACAAGTACAAGCGCTCGCGCTGGTGGTGGGGCGATGACCTGCAGTACGCGTCGCTGCGCGAGTACGTCGCGAACGAGGTCTACGACCTCTCGGGCATCGAGTACGACCAGCACCTCCACTGGAGCGAGCCGACGCCGCACGATCACTTCGTCGCGACGCGCACGTTCGATCCGCCGCTGTCGCCCGCCGAGGACCAGAAGCTCGCGCCGCGCTACATCCCGACGTTCTGGGAGTGGGCGCTCGTCCAGCTGCGCCGCTCGATCGCGATGGGGCCGATCGGAGACGTCGCCGGTCATCGCCTCGTGCACTACGTCGTCGACATGGCCGACTCGCCGTTCGCCGATCCGAAGCACCGCCCGATCCGCGTGCTCGACTGGACGCCGGCCGCGCTGACGTTCATCGACGGCCGCATGTTCGACGATCCGAACGGCCAGCCGTACGTGCGGATCTGGGCGCCGTCGATGCCGGCCGGCCCGACCGACGCGTACGTCGAGGCGTGCGGCGAGACGCGCCAGGTGCGGCTGCAGGACGACGTCTTCGATCACATCGGGCCGATGATCCCGATCGACTTCGTCTGCCGCGGCACGTACACGACATTTGTCTGCCAACCGGACGTCTGCTGGTTCGCGGGGAGATACTGGCGATGAGACGCGGCGCGCTCGTCGGCTACGCGTTCGCGATCGCGTTGCTCTACGCCGTGGTCGCGGCGTGGACGCCGATCCAGGGCGACGACTGGAACCACTGGATCTGGTCCGCGGAGCATCCGCAGGGCGGCTTCCTCGCGTCGCATTTCCAGTACAGCGACCTCGTCGGCTTCCTGCTCGCGCGCTGCCGCACGTTCCACACGCTCGCGTCGCCGGTCGCGCTGCTCGCCGTGCTCACCGGCATGTTCACGATCGCGATGCGTCGCACGCCGCGCGCGACCTGGGATGACCTCCTCGGCCTCGCCCTGTGCGGCGCGCTGATCTGGGTCGGGCAGCCGATGGCGGGCCTGACGAGGTTCCACACGCCGTACGCCGCGATGTACGTGTGGGGCGCCGCCGTCGCGCTGTGGCTCTACGCGCCGCTGCGCTGCGGCTGGGACGTCCCGCGCGCGCTGTGGCCGGTCCTGTTCGTCGCCGGCTACGCCACCGGCACGTCGACGCGTGCGATCGCGACCCTGACGCTCGCCGGCTTCCTGCTCGCGTGGAAGAAGCGGCCGCGCTGGTACTGGATCGCGCTCGCGGGCCTCGTGATCGGCGTCGCCGTCGGCTACGCGCGCCCGCCGTGGACCGAGTTCGGCCGCGTCTTCAAGCGCGGGCTCGAGCCGAACCTCGTCCTGCTGAAGTTGCCGGTCGCCGAGGCGGGCAAGATCATCTCGCTGGTCGTCGCGCTCGTGCTCGTCGAGCGCGTCTCGAAGGTGCGCGCCGCCGGCGAGGCGCCGATCGAGGGCCGCGGCTGGCTCTACGCCTGGCTGCCGACGACGATCTGGTGCCTGTTCGGCCCGCGCTACAACGAAGCGACGCTGTTCCCGTCGACGCTCGTGATCGCGATCGGCGCGCTGCCGTACTTGCTGTGGCTCGCCACCGCGCGCCGCCTGCGCATCTTCCTGGTCGCGTTCGCCGCCGTCGTGCAGCTGATCGCGTGGCCGATCGCGCTCGTCCACTATCATCGCCTCGGCGCCGAAGGAGCGGCGCGGCTCGCCGCGCTCCAGGCCGCGAAACCCGGCACCGTCGCGACGGTCCGCCCCTACTCGCAGATCGCGTCGGACTTCTGGTTCCTCGGCGAGGACCTCTCGGCCGCCAAGCTGCGCCAGCAGGTCGCGACCGACGTCTTCCACGTCCGCGAGATCCTCTTGCTGCCTGCGTTCCGCCGGCTCGAGCCCACCCCGAACGTCGAGCTCGCGCTCGAGGTCGACGGCCTGTCTCCCGCCGAGCTCGCCGCCACCGCGCCGCCCGCGCTGTGGGCGAGCGAGCCCGCCGCGGCGCGCCTCCAGTTCACCGCGTACCTCAAGCGCCTGCGCGCCACCGGCAAGCACTTCGCGGCGCGCCTCGCCGTGCAGAACGTCCCGTGGACCGACCCGCGCAAGCTCTACGTCGCGTGGGCCGACGCGAACGAGACGATGCTGCCGCAGATCGCACGCACGAACCTCGACGAGAACGACGCCTACTCGATCAAGATCTACGGCCACGACCTGCGCAAGTTCCACGACGCGTTCGTCATCGTCGACGACACCGCGACGAAGCTCGACTACAACCACGGCGCGCCGCGCGTCCAGCCGCTCGTGATCGCGGATTACGTCGTCGTCGTGTGCGGCACGGAGCGCTGCCTCGTCGCCGACGCGTTCGTCCCACGCTTCTAGGGCGGCGCGAACGTGAAGCCGCTCGCCATCGAGTCCGGATCGCGCAGCGTCTGCTTGAGCACCCACGGCGAGCACGGCAGCGCGTAGTCCCAGCACTGATCCGATGACGTCGGGAAGTAGATCGTCGTGTTCGGCCCGGCCGGCGTCGGATCGACCGTCGGCGTTTTCGGATAGCGCGGCGCCCCCAGCAGCGACGGCACGCGCTCATCGAGCCGGAACGTGAAACCACCGCTCCACGCGATCGTCGTCAGCGCGATCATGACAACAAACGGCCGCAGCTGCGGATTGCGCATCGTCGTCGCCAGCCGTGGCGCGAGCAACACCGCCGGCAACATCCAGAACAGCCACTGTCCATAGCGAACCTCGGGCGCGGCATAGAACCACTGCACCAGCCCGAGCACGCAGGCCGCGATCGCGCTCCACTCCGCCGCGCGCCGAACCGCGCCCGTCGGGCCCGATGCGAGCCGCCACGCGAGCAGCCCGACGCCGATCCCGAGCAGCAAGCACTCGCGTGATGCGCGGAAGCTCTGCAGCCACGGTCCGAACCAGTACCAGAGGCCGTGACTGAACACGTCGTCGGGGTTGTGGCCGAACATCCGCGCCCAGCTCTTGATCGTCAGCAAGTGCTCGTGCGTGATGTCGCGCGGCACCGCCCACGACACCGGCAGCTTCCCGAACACCGGCCACAGCACCCACCCCGACGCGATCACGCCGCGCACGATCCACGCCGCCACGATCAGCGAGGCGAGCGCCGCGATCGCGCCGCGCACGCGCCACGTACTGTCGCGCCACACGACAATGCCGACCGTCACGGCCGTCACCCCGAACAGCGCCATGCCTCCGAGCTTCATCGTCATCGCGACCGCCGCCATCGCGAGGACGTACGCCAGCGTCAGCGTGCGCACGCGCCACGACAGCGACACCAGCTCGAGCACCGCGACGTAGCCCGCGATCGTCAGCGGCAGGTCCGTCGACAGCGATGCGATCTCGATCGTCCAGATCTTCCACAGCAGCAGCGGCAGCGTGAACAGGCAGAACACCTGGCGTACGCGTCCGCGCGGCGTGCGCGCCCCTACGATCTCGAACAGCCAGTGCGCAAGCGCGAGCGAGAGCAGAAACCCTTCCATCAGGTGCGCGGACTCGCCCTCCCAGTACGCGTCGAAGAACGCACCGAGCACGGCGCTCGCGTTGTTGTAGCCAAAGCTCAGGTGCACGTTCGTGAGCCCGGGTACCGCGCGATAGCTCGCGACCCACTTCACGGCCTGCAGGTGATACAGGCCGGTGTCGTACGCTTGCACGACGTCGCATGCCGCATAGGCGACCGCGAGCGCGACGAGGAGCGATAGCACCGTTGCGACTGCAGCGCGTCGCTCCAGCCGGAAGCGGAGCTGTGATCGACCGAGCAGGAGCCCGCCGATCGCCGGCGCCCAGCTGACCGCGAGGACCCCGCGCGCGATCGGAAACGCGAGCGAGCAAACCATCAGCCAGGCCATCAGCATCGCCAGACCGAGCCAGATCGTCTGGAACCCTGACAGCATGCCGCGGAGCCCCATACGTCTCAGCGCGGCCGTCGCGAGGTGTCCCCAGCCGAGCAGCATCGGCAGCGTCAGGACCCAGAGCCCGTACACCCGCAGCACAGCGGCGTTGTATCACGCGGTCTGCCGCTGGCGGAGCAGCCGAGCGACGACCACCAGCTCGAAGACGCCGAGCAGGATTACGAAGTCGACGAGCACGTTGAAGATGAAGAAATGTTTCTCGGTGCCATTCGCTTCGAACGTGACGACCGCAATGAACTCGAGGATGCAACCGATGACGAGCATCGCGTTGATGATCGCGAGCGAGCGATCGTTCGACGTGCCGAGCCGCACCTTCGCGACCAGAGCGACCGCGTACAACGCGATCATCACGATCCAGAACCACAACACGCGCGGGTAGTGGCGGTCCTTCCAGGCACTGAACACGTCAAACCGGCTCTGCTCGTACGCGTTGGTCTCGCCGTTTCCCGTCTGCGCGACCTCGAAGTTGCCGAGGGGCAGGTGCGTGAACGCCTCGTGCAGCCGGCGCGCGGCCATGCGCCACCACCGCAGCGGCCGTTTCGCGTAGAAGGCCGCAATGCGCGTGAACGTGACATTCGCGCGGTCACCGTTGCCGAGCTCCTGAAGATCCTCATCGGGTGTGTCCGAATGAGGAAGGATCTCCTCGCCGAGCGTCACGGCGACGTTGATGTTGTTCGTCACCGCGTACGCGTCCGACTTCATCCCGTAGACGAAGGCACCAAGCATCAGCGCGACGACACCGAGCTTCACCCACCAGCGTGCGACACGAGGCGGACAGAGCCAGTAGGCGAGCGCCGCAAAAGGGAAGCAGAACACGAGGTCCTGTGTCTTCGCGAAGAAGAACAGGAGCGATGTCACGATGAAGCTGCCGTAGCAGACGAGCCTGCGCCGTGGCGGTAGTGCGTCGTCTACGAGCATCAGCGCAAGTCCGAGCGACGCGATCAGGAAAATGGTCTGCGCGCACTCGCAATAGAACGAGTTGAAGTACGCGACGATCCGCGCATCGGTCAGCGTCACGATCGCGAACGCGCCGACGGCGATGCGCACCCATCTCTCTCGTCTCCGGAACGCCGCGATGAACAACCAGACTGCGCCGAGGTACGCCACGGAATGCACGGCACCCATCCATCGCAGATCGAAGCGGCCGCGGTGCGAGAACGGCCGGCTCACGACGACGGCGACGCGGCCGAGCGGGACCTCCGGCGTCAGGTACTTGACGTCTTGCCGACGAGCCGTCCGATACTCGCGCTGTATGTTCTTGAAGAACGTCGCGTCGGGGCCGGGGCTCGGGAGATAGTCGATCCCCATTTGCTTCGTGACGCGCCACCAGTCGCGATTGTCCGCAGTGCCGACAATTGGCTCGGCGAACACCTGGTACGCGACGAGCGCCGCGATCACACCGAGCACGGCGCGCTCCCACCAGTTCCGGTCGAAGAGCCACCTCACCGATCAGTCGCCTCCGCGGTGCGCGACGTCACGGGACGCGCGTTGCACGAGCACGAGCGTGAACGCGAGCGCGGTCGCGACGAGCAGCCAGTGCGAGTCGCGGAATTCGCCGCGCGCACCGACGACGAGCAGCGACAGCTGATACGCGACGGCGGAGATCGTCAGGCCGAGCACGAGGCGCGAGCGGCGGCCGGCGATGCCGAGCACGATCGCCAGCACGAAGTAGACGAGCGGGCGGAACAGCGGCGTGTGCGAGAGCAGGCGGACCGGCCAGGTGAGCAGGCGTTGCATGAGCGAGTGGGCTTCCATGTGGCGCAGGCCGACCGCGTCGCGCGGATAGGACGGGACCGCCTTCGTGTAGACGGCGTTCTCGCGCTTGTGACGGGCGAACACGCGGCGCCAGCGGTAGGACAGGAACGCGCCCGGGTGATCGAGCGCGACCTGCCAGTGCTGGGAGAGCAGGGCGTCGCGTTCGGCATCGCTCGTCGGCAGCGCGGGCTTGGTGTGCGTGGTGCCGGAGATGTCGGCGATCGCATCGGCGATCTCGGTGCGGTGGGTGCGCGCGTCGACGAGCACGTGCGAGAGACCGAGCGAGACGAGCGTCGTCGCGAGCCATAGAAGCAGCGCGCGATGCCATGGCCGGCCGCAGACGAGCACGAGCGGCAGCAGCGCGACGAGCGCACCCGGGCGCATGCCGCATGCGATCACGGCGAGCACGATGCCGGCGTAGCGCGCGCGGCGATCGGTCGAGGACAGCGCGGCGGCGGCCGCGACGAGGAAGCTCGCGAGCTGCGCCTCGCTGGTGATCACGGCCTGCGTCGCGAGGATCGGTGGGAACAGCGTCACGGCGGCGGCGGCGATCGCGGCGGCGTGGTCGGTCAACGTGCGGCGGAGCAGCGCGTAGCTGCCGAACAGCAGGAGGCCGGTCTGCAGCACGAGCATCGGCGCCGGGCCCGCGAACAGGTGGCCGACGAGGCTCCACACGCCCGTCATCATCACCGGGTGCCAGTCGGTGAACGTGCCGGTGCGCGAGTCGAGCAGCTGGTCGGCGCTGTCGACGAGCAGGAAGCCCGGCCAGGCGTAGACGAGGGCGACCGCCCACGCGATGCAGAGAATCGTGCGCGGCCTCATCCGCGGCGCCTCCGCTGGATGAACAGGAGCACCGCGCTGATCACGGTCGTCGTGATCATCCAGTGCGAGTAGCGATAATCGGGCTCTGCGGGGACCGGGAAGAACGAGAGCTCGTAGAGCAGGCCGCTCGCGAGCAGCGCGAACGTGACGCGATCGCGGCAGCACAGCAGCAGGAGGAGCACCGCGATCGCGGCGTAGAGGTAGGGGCGGAAGAGCGGCGTGTTGTCGGCGGCCCAGTAGAGTACGTTCCCGATGCGCTCCTGGATGCCGGAGTAGGACGCGTCGTGCAGCGTGCCCGGCATCTGGTGCGGGTCCTCGAGGAAGATGTTGTAGACGGGCGCGCGGACGTCGTCGTCGTGGACCTCGAGGATGCGGCCGAAGTCGTGGCAGTGGTACGCGAGGTAAGCGAGCGGATCGCCGAGGACGAGGTCCTTCCACGCGGTGGAGAGGGCGGCCCAGTCGGCGTCGTTCGCGGGGTAGGTGAAGAACACGTCGTCGCCCTGCGTCATGCGCCACGCGCCTTGCAGCTCGCAGAGGCGGCGCGCGTGCGACTGGATGTCGTGCGGGCTCGCGAGCGGCGAGCTGTGGAGATGGGTAAGCGCCTCGGCGTCGGTCATGTCGCGCGAGAACGCGAGCGTGCACGCGACGTCGGAGAACACGGGCGTCAGCTTGACGTGCGAGGTCGTCAGGATGCGCGTGACGCCGAACGCGGCGGCGCCGGTGACCGCGATCGTCGCGGCGACGATGCCGAGGCGCTTGAGCGGGCGCATGCCCGGCTTCCACTCGAAGAGGATCGCGATCAGCGGCAGCACGGCGGCGACGCCGTTGTGGCGGACCGCGCACGCGGCCATCAGCAGGCCGAGGCCGCCGAGGCGCACGCGCAGGCGCGGCGACAGGAGGGCGGCGGTGCCGGCGACGAGGAAGGCGGCCATCTGCGAGTCCTTCCAGATCACGCCGAGCGGGGTGAGCACGGGCGGGAAGAGCAGGATCGCGATCGTCGTCCACGCGGCGGGCTTGGGCAGGAGCGCGCGGCGGAGCAGCGTGTAGAGGCCGGCCTCGAACACGACGAGCTGGAGCACGAGCATCGGCAGCGGGCCGGGGACGATCTTGTCGAGCACCCACCACTCGGCGGCCATCAGCGGCGGGTGGCCGTCGGAGAACAGGCCCGAGCGCGCTTCGATCAGCTGCGCGACCGAGTCCGTGCTCATGTAGCCGGGGAAGGCGTAGACGATCGCGAGCGCGAACCCGAGCAGCAAGACCCCGCGCGGCTCGAGTGAACGGACCCACCTCACGACCGCGCCGTTATACCAGCCTTGCCACGCGCAGCGCTGCGTGGTTCTCTCGCGGCGAATGCGGAGATCGCGATGACCGTGGCGCTGGTCACCGGCGGTGCCGGCTTCATCGGCTCGGCGGTCGCACGGGCGCTGGCGGCGGCCGGGCACGAGGTGCGCATCGCGGGAACCAGCTTCGCGCGTGATCCGCTGACGGTGGCCTCGCTCGGCGAGTTCGACCTCGTCGTGCACTGCGCCGGTGGCAGCTCGGTCGCGGCGAGCGTGGCGGACCCGGTCGGCGACTACGAGAAGACGGTGCCGCCGTTCCAGCTCGTGCTCGACCGCGCGAAGGCGCAGAAGGCGCGGGTCGTGCTGCTGTCGAGCGGCGCGGTGTACGGGCTCGCGAGCGTGCTGCCGACGCCGGAGACCGCGGCGATCGCGCCGGTGTCGCCGTATGGCGTGCACAAGCGCCGGTGCGAGGAGCTGTGCGAGCAGAGCGGCACCGCGTGCGTCGTGGTGCGGCTGTTCAGCGTGTACGGCCCCGGGCTCACGAAGCAGCTGCTGTGGGACGCGTGCGGCAAGGCGCGCGCGGGCGAGCCGGTGTTCGGCGGCACCGGCGACGAGCAGCGCGACTGGCTTCACATCGACGATGCGGCGGCGCTGATCGTCCGGGCCGCGGACGAGGCGTCGCTCGGCGTGCCCGTGATCAACGGCGGCCGCGGGCAGGGCGTGCGCGTGCGCGATGTCGTCGGCCAGATCTGTCGCGAGCTCGGCGCGCCGGCGCCGCGGTTCACGGGGCTCGTGCGCGAGGGCGATCCGGCGCAGTACATCGCCGACATCACGCGCGCCCGCGAGCTCGGCTGGCAACCGCGCGTCGCGCTCGCCGACGGCATCTCGCAGGTCGTCCGCTGGTTTCGCGAGCACTCATGATCCGCGTCGGGTTCCGGCTGATCGGCGGTGCGGCGTGGCAAGGCGGCCGCACGTACCTGTGGAACCTGCTCCACGCGATCACGACGCTGCCCGCGCCTCGCCTCGCGCCGGTCGTGCTCGCGCGTCCCGGCGAGGAGCCGGGCGACCTGATCCAGCCGGGGGTCGAGCGATTCGACACGGGCGAGTCACCGCGCGCTCGCATGGCGGGCCGCATCGCGGCGCTCGCGATCGGCCGCGATCCCGTCGAAGCGCGCTGGCTGCGCGAGGCGAAGATCGACGTGTTCTCGCACGCGACGCCCGTCGGCCGCGTGCCCGCGATCGGCTGGATCCCCGACGTCCAGCATCGCCACCTGCCCCAGCTGTCGACGCGGAGCGAGCGGCTGATCCGCGACATGCTGTTCCGCGAGCTGCTCAAGCGGTGTCGATTCGTGATCGCGTCGAGCGAGGCGGCGCGCGCCGATCTGATCAAGTTCTACGGCGCGAAGCCGGAGCGCCTGCGCGTGCTGCGGTTCGTCAGCCAGCCGCGCCAGGCGGCCGACATCCCGGTTGCGCAGCTGCGCGCGAAGCACGGGCTGCCCGAGCGCTGGATCCACCTGCCGAACCAGCTGTGGAAGCACAAGAACCACGCGCTCGTCGTCGAGGCGCTGCGCGCGGCCCCCGACGTCACGGTCGTCGCGACGGGCCCGACCGAGAACTACCGCCACCCCGGCCTGTTCGACGAGCTGACCGAGCAGGCGCGGCGCGCGGGCGTCGCGGATCGGTTTCGCCACCTCGGGCTCGTGCCGTTCGCGGAGCTGTTCGCGCTGATGCATCATGCGGTCGCGGTCGTGAATCCGTCGCGGTTCGAGGGCTGGAGCACCACCGTCGAGGAGGCGAAGTCGCTCGGCAAGCGGCTGCTCGTCTCCGACATTGCGGTTCATCGCGAGCAGGCCGCCGAGCGCGCGACCTACTTCGGCATCGACGATGCGGCGGCACTCGCCTCGGCGATGCGCGACGCGACGTCGGCATTCGATCCCGCGCTCGATGCGGCGTTCGCGCTCAAGGCGGCGCAGGCGCTGCCGGCGCGCACCCAAGCGTTCGGTGAGGCATACGAGCAGCTCGTGCTGG
>JAFAOG010000221.1 GCA_019237945.1 Deltaproteobacteria bacterium
TGCGGATCGTCGCGTCGAAGATCATCAGGTCGTTGCCCATGCCATCGATCGCGTAGCCCGGCTGCACCTCGACCGAGAGGTCGCCACGCGCGCGCGCGGTGACGCGCAGGTCGCCCGAGAACCCGTAGACGATGCCCGCGGAGTGCATCATCTTGTTGTGCAGGCGGCGCTTGTCGATGTGGTAGCGCTCGGCGTCGTTCCAGTCCTTCTCGGTCGTGAGAAAGCCCTTGAAGAAGTTGATGCGCTTGAATCCCTGAACGTTCTCGCTCATTGCTTCTTGTCTCCGGGCTTGGCTTCTTCGGCGGTCTCGACGACTTCGGCACCGATGCCGATGCCAGAGCGCAGGCCGATCGCGAAGAACTCGCGAAGCTCGACCTCGCCCTGCTCTTCCGCGAACTCGAGATAGTAGTTCGTGTGGGCGGGCTTCTCGGCCTGGATGATCTGGTGGATCCGGATCACCATCTCGGGCGTCACCGCGTCGAACTTGATCGGCATCTTCACGACGAAGCAGTGCGCGAGCTCGACGGGCGGCAGCACGACGGAATCGAGCGCGATGCGCGCGCCTTCCTCGGCATCCTCACCCTCGACGCGGAATCCCTTGAACGGCCACTCGTTCTCTTTGATCACGGGCTCGTGCCCGGTGAACAGCTTCAAGAACAAGGTCAGGCCGCGCTTCGTGCCGCGAATGCGATAGAGGTCGACGGCGCGCTTCACGAGCGCACGGCGCTGCGCCTCGGGCCAGTCGAGATCGAGCGAGAACGCGGTCCACTTCGACAGCCAGTCGAGGAACTCGGGCGGCGCGACATGCGGATCGTAGAACCGCCACCCGTCGGTGAGGTTCTTCTCGATCGAGTCGAACATGTGCTCGAACACGAAGCACAGATCGCGAACAAGGTTGCGGCCGACCGCGTCGCTGCGGCGATAGATCGCCGGCAGGTGCTCGACGTAGCCGCGGCGCGCGACCCAGATCGTGACCTCGGTCGTCTCGTAGACCATCTGGCCGCGCGCGGGGCGCTGCTCGAGCACGGTGTCGCGATCCTCGTAGCTCTCGCGATAGAGCACGACGACCTTCTTGAGGCCGGCGTCCTCGAGCACGATGCGCGCCTTGTCCATCTGTCGCCCGGTGACATCGGGGACGCGGACGACGCGCCGGTTGAGAGCCTCGGTCACCATTACTTGATGTCGTCGCGGACCTTCTCCGCGATGTGAACGTGCACGAGGAACGGCAGCTCGTCGTCGTCGAGGCGGAGGTGCTCGATCGCGACGTTGCGCTGCTCGTCGCGGATCTCGAGGTGGTCGACACCCTCGACGCCCGGGACCTCCTCGACGAGATGGATCAGCTCGGGCTTCAGCACCGGGCGGCCGAACTCCCAGCCCTTGCCATCGCGCCCGCCGACGAGCGCGTGCAGGAAGCGGCGCAGCTTCGCCTCGATGTCTTTCCGCAGACGGTCGGAGGTGCCGATCGAGCGCCGGATCAGCACGACGCGCAGCGAGACGTCCTTGTAGCGAGGACGGATCACGTTGAGCACCGTGCCGACGAGCTTGCGGTCGTCCATGTACCGCTTGACCTGACGCAGCACCTCGTTGCTCGGCACGAGCCGGCGCATCATCTCCTCGCCGCGCGTATCCGCCTTCGGCAGCAGCGCGAGCGTGACGTGGCCGCGGTTGCTGCGATCGGGCACGCACTTCGCGCGCGCGAGCTGCGTCGAGGCACGCAGCGCCAGCATCTCGTAGTCCTCGGTCGTCACCGCGCGGTCGCGGCTCTTGATCGTGTACGGCGCGCGATTCTTCGCCTCGTCGATCGTCTCGCGATCCGCGCCGCCGGTCGCCGGCAGCGGGTTCGTCACGGTCTCGATGTACGCGAGCGCGCGGCCGAGCGACGTCAGCGTGTTCGCGTTGACGTTGCCGAGCGAGCCGCCGCCGATGCGGTAGCTCGTCGCGACGATCGAGTTCCGCTCCTCGGGCGGCACCATGCCGCGGCGGCCGTCGCCGAACGAGATCTGGCCGGTGACGTAGTCGAGCGTGTAGTGACGGCTGCGCGGGCCCGACGCGAAGAAGCTGTCGACGCGCTTCCACCGCACCCAGTGCGCGTTGTTCTGCGGGTTGTCGGGCTCGACGGCGCGCACGGCATCGGCGCCGAGGTCGGCGACTTCGTCGGCCGGCGGCTTCTGGCGCTCGCGGACCTCGACGACCTCGTCATCGAGCAGCGGCGACCGCAGGAACTTGTGCGTCTGCAGCGGCGAGCCGTCGGAGCTGCCGATCGTCTCGTTGCGGATCGTCTCGTGGTTGAACGCATCGATCGCGTTCGTGACGATCATGCGCACGCGCGGCGGCTTGACGTAACCGCCCTGCTCGAGCCGCGCGCGAAGCCAGTAGCGCTCCTCGGTGAACTTGCTCGAGATGACCCAGTCGTCCGGCGCGATGAAGAATGCGAAGCCGCTGGCCGTGAAGCCCTGCGTCTCGTCGTCGACGGAGAGCGGCTGCCACTCGCGGCCGTCCCAGTACTCCCACACGACGCGCTGCCCGTTCTCCCACGCGAGGCGCCGCAGCTGCTCGTACTTCTCGAGCTCGCGCGTCGCGACCTCCGCCTCGTCGCTCGGCAGGCTGCCGAGTCCGAGCTCTTCCTCGAGCTGGAAGAACAGGCCGAGCGGATCGTTCGGCGGCTTCGCGTGGAAGCCGAGATACAGCGCCGGCGACTCCTCGGGCTTGGCCTGGAACGGCTGGAAGATCGTGTACTCGGTGCGCGCGACTTCCGTGCAGTCGGTGAACTGGAAGTCGTTGAATGCGAGGCAGTGCCGCACGTCGCGATAGTCCTCGCGATAGCGGAACGTCATCGTGCGCAGCGCGGGCGGGCGCACCGGGCGGTCGTCCTTGAACACCCAGCGCTCGTTGTCGAGCGTGTAGCTGCCCTGCTCGCCGTAGTCGCCCTTCTCGATGCGGACGCGGATCCACTTCTTGGCGACGCCGTTGATCTCGAGCGTGTCCATGTCCTTGGGGCGGCGGAAGCTGACCGTGCCCGACTGCGACATCGCCTTCGTATCGTCGTGGAAGCCGAGCTCGTCGCCGGTGCCCGGCAGCGCGCCGCGCGGCGCCGTGCGGCCGAGGCCGCGCCACCGCTTGCCGTCCCAGTACTCCCACGCGAGCACGAGCTGATCGCTCGGGTTGGGGCGCGGAATCACCGTCGAGTCGGCGAGCAGCATCTCGATCGAGATGTACGCGTCGGCGGTCTGCATCAGCTCGTCGCACGCGAGATAGAGCACGCAGTCCGGCTTCGGCTCCTTGCCGAACGGATACAGATTCTTCGACAGGTCGAGCGCGAGGAACGCGTTGTTGTCGAGGTTCGCGTACGCCTGCGTGGGCAAGAGGCCCTCGCCCACCACCTCGACGCGCGCGCGGATCGTATCGATCTCGGTATCGGTCGGCGACTCGGGGACCTCCGCGAGCCGGCCGCGAACCCACAGACCTTCGACGTGGTTGACCGTCGTCGGCTCGAAGCGGATCGGGCCGAGGAAGGCGACCTCGCCGCGATCGACGTCGATCTGCGCGGGCTCGAGATCCTTCCACCGCGTGCCGTCCCAGTGCTCCCACTCGAGGAGGCGCGCGAGATCGCGGCCGCCGTGCTCGGGCGTGCCGAGGAAGACGCGCAACAGCGACTGCTCGCCGGTGTTCGCGAACCGGGGATCCGACAGGTACAGGTAGCGCTCGATGCGCTGCGCGCCGCCGAAGATCTCGAACGAGTCGGTGACGGCGCCGGGCGCCGGATCGACGTAGCGGCTGTTCTCGGCGTAGCTCTCGTCGAAGTACGAGAAGCAGCGGTCGGGCCTCGCGTTCGTGACGACGACATCGCGCGCGGTCTCGAACGTCACCGTGTTCTCTTCGGTCGCCTGCGGCGTCGACACTTGCGTCCCGCGCGGCACGCGCTGCTTCTGCGCGCCCTCGACGAGATGGAATCGCACGAGCGCCTTCGCTGCCTTCGGCGCACGCAGCTTGATGCCGAGCAGGTTCAGGAACGCGACGTAGTTCTTATCGGGGACCTGGTTCAGCCGATAGATCAGCAGGTCCGTCATCCACGCGGCGAGCTCGATCAGCGTGATGCCCGGGTCGGACGGATTGTGATTCGTCCACTCCGGCGCATAGCGCGGGATCATCGAGATGGCTTCCTCGACGATGTCGTGGAACGTGCGGTCGTCGAGCTTGGGCGGTGGAATCATTGATCAGCCTTGCCATTCGCGCCCGCGGCGTCCTGCTCTTCTTCCTGTGCGCGCAGGTAGAACGGGAACACCAGGTTGCGCTTTGCGTCGTTCTTGCCCGCGATCACGTACTCGATGCGGATATCGAGCCGGTTCGGCTCGTCGGCGTTCGCCTTCGCCTCGCACTTCACCTTCGACACCCTCGGCTCGTACTTGTAGATCGCCTCTTCGCAGTAAATCTCGGCGCGTGCCGCCGTCAGCGGATTGTTCGGCTCGAACATCAGGTCGTGAATGCGACACCCGAAGTGCTTGCGATAGATCCGCTCGCCGGGCGCGGTGCCGAGGATGATGAAGATCGACTGGCGCACGTTCTCTTCGAGCGCGCTCGTCGAGACGCCACCGTTCAAGTTCAGGGAGACGGGAAACCGAAATCCCTTCCCGAGGAAGTCACGATTGTCGGGCATTCACGTCCTCAGGGCTGAAAGCGACCCTGGATGAACTTCTTGCACTTCGGACACGAGATCCGCGTCGAGTGCTCGACCTCTTCGATCGTCAGCGGACGATGGTTGCAGTACGGACACGACACCTCACCCGGCCGTCCAGCCGCCACCATATCGAGCACATCCTGCCAAGCGATCAACGCTTCCTCGTCCACCTGCGAAGATCCTTTCGTTTCGACCCCTTCGAACGCGGCACCCATCATAGGAAACGGGGCCCCGCGCATCAACGACGAGAACATCCAAAACGCGCCCACGCCGCGCGTCAAAGGCCCCAAAAATTCGGAGCTTCCCCTACTTTTTCTCGCCGTCGACGCTACCGGATGCCGTCCCCGTCACCGTCACACCGGTCGGCGCGCCCGACTCGCCCAGCTTCTCGCGCGCCCGCGCCTCCGCCTCCTCTTTCGCCCGCAGCTCGGCCGCCGCTTCCGGATCGGCCGCCACACTGCGCGCAACCCCCGCCTTGTACTCGGCATCGCGCTGCGTCGCCTGCGCCTCGCGCACCTGATCGGGCGTCCGCGCGGCGACTTCGCTATCGACCCGGCCCTGCGCCTCGAACTTCGCCGCGCGCTCCGGATCCGCCGCCACCGCCTGCCCATGCTCGACCTGCGCGCGCGCCTCGTACCCGGGCGCCAGCTTCTCGTCGACGCGCTCCTGCGCCCCGAACTTCGCGTCCGCCTCGACATTGCTCGGATCGCGATAGCCCGCCTGGCCGATCGCATTCTCGCTCGCCTGATCCCGCGCGTCGCCGACGGACAGCCCGGCCTGCGCCTTCGCGTTGCTGACCTGCCCCTCCGCGCTGTAGCCGCCGGTCGCCGAGCTCGCATCGACGCTGCCCGAGCCCATCCCCTGCGCCCCGACCGCACCACGCGCCTGCGAATCGAGCGAGCTGCTCGACGGAACATCGCTCGCGCCGGGCACGCTGCCCGCGCCGCTGAACGACGACCCGGTCGTGACGCCACTTCCGGACACACCGACGCTCGCGCTGCCGACGACGTTCCCGCCGGGCGCGCCGCCGGGCATGCTGGGCGCGCCGCCGCCGCCGCCGCCACCGGGCACATCGGGCGCACTGGGCGCGCTCGGCGCAGACGGTGCCATCGGCACGCTGGGCGCGCCCTGGATGTTCGGCCCGCCGGGCACTGCGCCACCGCTGACGCTCGCGCCGCCGTCGAAGCCGCCGCTCGCGGAGCCGACGCCGCCGACGTTCGTTGCGCCGGCTGCGCCGCCGGGAACGTTGCCGCTCGGCACCGCGCCACCGGCGCCGCCGCCGACGCCGCCCGCGAAGCCGCCGCCACTCGCCGCACCGACGCCGCCAACGTTCGTTGCGCCCGCTGCGCCGCCGGGAAGATTGCCGCTCGGCGCTGCGCC
>JAFAOG010000222.1 GCA_019237945.1 Deltaproteobacteria bacterium
CACGGCAGCTCCCCCGCGAGCTGCGCGCTCGTGCCCCAGCGCGTCACCGGCTCGCCCGCCGCGAGCGAGGCCGCGACCGGTGCGAACACATCGCGCCCGTGGAACGTGCGGCTGATGCTGCGGCCGACCTGCTGCATCTCGATCGCCCACGCGGCCGTCGCGCGCTCCGTGACGTACCCGAACACGCCGTTATCGGGGCCGACGTACCACTGGCCGGTCTGGCTCGCGATCACCGCGCGCCGCGCCGTGCCGACGCCTGGATCGACGACGACGACGTGGACCGTGCCATAGGGGAACTCGTTCGCGCTGCTCGCGAGCACCCACGCGGCATGTGCGATATCGCCCGGCGGGATATCATGCGCGATATCGATGACCGTGGCCTCGGGGGCGCGCCGTGCGATCACGCCCTTCATCGCGCCGACGTAGCCGTCGCGCGTGCCGAAATCCGTCGTCAACGTGATGATCGGCATCCCGATCGGCAGTAAGACACAAGCGATGAACAAGGTCTACCCGGATGCCCAGGCGGCGCTCCAGGACGTGTTCGACGGCGCGACCATCCTCGCGGGTGGCTTCGGTCTCTCCGGCAACCCGGAGAGCTGCATCCGCGAGCTCGCGCGCCGTCAGACCAAGAATCTGACGATCGTCAGCAACAACTGCGGAACGACCGAGAAGGGCCTCGGCGTCCTGCTCGCGCAAGGCCAGGTCAAGAAGATGATCTCGAGCTACGTCGGCGAGAACAAGATCTTCGAGCAGCAGTTCCTGTCGGGGCAGCTGCAGGTCGAATTGTGTCCGCAGGGCACGCTCGCCGAGCGGCTGCGTGCGGGCGGCGCGGGCATCGAGGCGTTCTACACGCCGACCGGCTACGGCACGAAGGTCGCCGACGGCAAGGAGACGCGCCTGATCAACGGGAAGAACTGCGTGCTCGAGCACGCGATCCGCGGCGACTTCGCGATCGTGAAGGCGTGGAAGGGCGACAAGTGGGGGAACCTCGTGTTCCGCAAGACGAGCCGCAACTTCAACCCGCTGGTCGCGCAGGCCGGCACGGTCACGGTCGTCGAGGTCGAAGAGCTCGTCGAGGTCGGCGAGATCGATCCCGATCACGTGCACCTGCCGTCGATCTACGTCCAGCGGATCTTCCAGGGCACCGGGTACGAGAAGCCGATCGAGCAACGCACGACGAGGAAGCGCGCATGAAGAAGCTAGATCGCGACCAGATGGCCCGCCGCGTCGCCGGCGAGCTCCAGGATGGCTACTACGTCAACCTCGGCATCGGCATGCCGACGCTCGTGGCGAACTTCATCCCGCCCGGCATCGACGTCGTGCTGCAGAGCGAGAACGGCCTGCTCGGCATCGGCCCGTTCCCGTACGAAGGCGACGAGGATCCCGACCTGATCAACGCGGGCAAGCAGACCGTCACGACGATCAAGGGCTCGGCGTTCTTCGACAGCGCGCAGAGCTTCGCGATGATCCGCGGCGGTCACGTCGACGTCAGCGTGCTCGGCGCGATGGAGGTCAGCCAGCAAGGCGACCTCGCGAACTGGATGATCCCCGGCAAGATGATCAAAGGCATGGGCGGCGCGATGGACCTCGTCGCGGGCAGCCGGCGCGTCATCGTGATGATGGAGCACCAGGCCAAGGACGGCTCGCCGAAGATCCTCCGCGAATGCACGCTGCCGCTCACCGGCGTGCGCTGCGTGCACACGATCGTCACCGACCTCGCCGTCATGGACGTCACGCCGAACGGCCTGGTGCTGCGCGAGCGCGCGCCTGGCGTCACGCCCGACGAGATCGCACACGTCACCAACGCCACGCTGACGTGGCACGGCGACGTCCCCGAGATCCCGGTCTAGCCGCGACGCTAGTGCGGGCAGACCGGCAGCGAGCTGAACGGATCGACCGCGTTCGGCGGCTGGCACTTCGGCTTGGGCGCCGTGGTCTTGTGCTCCTCGGCCGGCGGCTTCGTCGTCGTCGTCTGCTTGTGCTCGTCGACGGGCGGCTTCGTGGTCTTGACGACCTTGTGCTCCTCGACCGGCGGCTTGGGCGTTGTCTTGACGACCTTGTGCTCCTCGACCGGCGGCTTCGGCGTCGGCGGTGGCGTGACGGTCGCGGTCTGCGCGGAGCCGCTGTCGGCGCCGACCGCCACGAGCTTGACGTGCTCGTTCGAGTAGTCGCCGCCGAGGTCGATCTTCGACGTGATGTCCTGATAGCCCGCCATGCGGATCGTCAGCTGCTGCAGCTTGCTGCCGCGCTTGAGCTTGGTGTCGAGCGGCGTGACGCCGATCTTCTGGCCGGCGATCAGCACGTCGGCGCCCGCGGGGTCGCTGACGATCTTGATCGTGACCATGTCCTCGACGGCCGGCGCCGGCGGCTCGACGGGCTGGGTCGTCGTCATCTTCGTCTCGGTCGACGGCGTGTCGGAGCCGACGACGGCGGTCGAGTCGTCCTTGCTCGGGCCGCTGCCTCCGCTGAACGACACCGCGAGCAGCACGATGATGCCGACGAGCGCGATGCCACCACCGATCAGCAGCGGACGGCGGTTCGGCTTGAGCTGGACCTCGTGCGCGTCGGGCGGCGCGTCGTAGCGCGGATACGAGACGTCGCCGCGACTGGGCACCGCGCTCGCGTAGCCGTGGCGCGTGCTGACGATCGGCGGCTGCCCCGGCATCGCCGGATGCGCGGGCGCGGAGCCCGAGCCCGAGCCGGGATTCGGCGTGAACGCCGTCGGCGGCGGCGGCATGGGCGGCGGCGGCAGCGGCTGCGCACCGTGCGGCAGCACGCCGGGAAGCTGGTCGCGGTGCATCACCGGATAGCTGCTGCCCATCTGCGGCGACGCAGGAGGCACGAGCGACGGCTGCGACGACGGATACGACTTCGCGTTCCAATCGCGACTATCCTCGCGCGGCTCGGGCGGCTCGTCATTGTGATCGCGCGGGAGGTCGAGCACCGTGCGGCCGGCGACGCTGCCGCTGTCGGGGAACTTCCCTTCGTCCTCGGGCACGGCGTCGAGGTGCAGCGGCGGCATCGTGTCGTTCGGCGCGCGCACCGGACCCGAGCCGTTCGTCGAGGAGATCGTGTTCTCGCGCGTGATCACCGGCTCGCTGCCGCGACCCTGGTTGAGCCACGGCTCGGAGACATCGCCGAACATGTCGCGCATGAAGCGGCCGAGCGCCATCGTCGACATCGGCATCCGCGCCGACATCGCGTAGCTCTCGAGCGCCTCGAGCAGCTGGCCCGCCGACTGATAGCGCTGCGCCGGATCGACGGCGAGCGCCTTCATGACGATCGCCTCGAGCGCCTGCGGGTAGCCGGGAATCAGGCGCGTCGGCCGCACGACATCGCCGGTGACGATGCGGTGCATCGTGTCGAAGTCGCTGTCCGCGCGGAAGCAGCGGTGCTGCGTCGAGATCTCGTAGAGGATGATGCCGAGCGAGAACACGTCGCTGCGGCGATCGACGTCGCGGCCGCGGCACTGCTCGGGCGCCATGTACGCGAACTTGCCCTTGATGATTCCGCTCTGCGTCTCGACGGAGCGCGCCGTCGCCTTCGCGATGCCGAAGTCGAGCAGCTTCACCGCGCCGTCGTACGCGATCATGATGTTCGACGGCGACACGTCGCGGTGGACGATGCCGAGCGGCACGCCGTCGGGCCCGCGGCGCTCGTGCGCGTGGTGCAAGCCCGCCGCGGCGCCGGCGACGATCGTCAGCGCGAGCTCGAGCGGAATCCGCGTGCCCTGACTGCCGGCCTTCGCGAGCACGGCGCGCGAGTCCTGGCCGTGCACGTACTCCATCGCGAGGTAGTGAATGCCCTGGTCCTCGCCCACCTCGAACACCTGCGCGACGTTCTGGTGATTGAGCGACGCCGCGAGGCGCGCTTCATCCAGGAACATCTGCACCGCGGTGTGGTCGTTCGCCTTCTCGGGCGTGATCAGCTTCAGAACGACATGCCGCTCGAAGCTGCCGATGCCGGTCGCGCGACCGATGTAAATGCGCGCCATGCCGCCTGCTGCGAGCGGCAGCACCAGCTCGTATTTCCCCAGGCGCGAAGGCATCCCAGGTGCCGTGGCGGCGGCGGGCACGAACGAAATGGTTTCACCACCAACGGTTCAAGTCAAGGCGGCGAAACCTTGGCTTATTTTGACGTTCCGGCGAGCGTCATGTGGGATACGCGGAACGTCGGCGCAGCGGTCGAGCTGCGCATGTTCAGGTCGTTTGCCACCAGGTCGATTCGCTTGAGGATCTGGTCGAAGTTCGCCGCGATCGTCACCTCCGAGACCGGGTAGGTAAGCTCCCCACCCTCGATCCAGAAGCCTTGCGCGCCGCGCGAGAAATCTCCCGTCACGGGATTGAAGCCGAAGCCCATGAGCGCGGTGACGTAGAGCCCGCGGCCGGTCTGCTCGAGCAGCTCCTCGCGCGACATCTCGCCGGGCTGCATGATCAAGTTCGACGTCGTCGGGCCGGGATTGCCGCCGATGCCACGACCGGCGCTCGCGGTCGACTGACGGCCGAGCTTGCGCGCCGAGTACACGTCGCACAACACCGGCGCGAGCACGCCGCGCTCGACGACCATGTTCTTGCGCACGGCGAGGCCGTCACCGTCGAACGGACGCGAGCCCGGCGCGCGCGGGATCAACGGGTCGTCGATGATCGTCACGAGCTTGCTCGCGATCTCGGTCCCTTCCCGGCCGACGAGGTAGCTCGACTTGCGCCAGAACGACGAGCCGTTCGCGACGCTGAAGATCGTGCCGACGATCGAGCGCGCGACCTCGGGGTCGAACACGATCGCGCACTCCTGCGTCTCGACCTTGCGGCTGCCGATCGTCGCGACCGTGCGCCGCGCCGCCTCGATGCCGACCGCCTCGGCGACCTCGAGCTGATTCAAGAACCGGTTCGCGGTCCACCAGTAGCCGTTCCGCTTCTTCGGATTCTCCGGATCGGTCGTGTCGTCGCACAGCGGCTCGACGACGAGCGACGCATAGCTGCCGCGATACCCGCCGACGAACCCGCCGTCGGTCGCGAACGCCGTCGCGCCGAGCACGCGCGACCACGTGGCGCCTTCGCTGTTCGTGACGCGCTTGTCGTGACGCTGCGCCGCGGCCTCGCCGTTCTTCGCCTCGCGCAGCGCCCAGCTCGCCTCGACCTCGGCGACCGCCGGGTCGTACAGATCGAGATCCGGAATCTGCTTTGCGAGCTGCGCCGGATCCGGCGGCAGCGCATATTCGTCGGGCTCCGCGAGCTGCGCGAGCGCCACGCTCTCCGCACACAACGCCTCGAGCGCCTCGCGCCGCAGATCACTGGTGTACGTCACGGCGCGCTTCGCACCGACGAGCACGCGCAGGCCGAGCGCCCGCGATCCCGCCTCCTGCACGAGCTCGGGCTCGCCGAGCCGGACCTTCGCCGTCAGCTCGGTGCCATCGCGCACCATCACCTCGGCGTGATCCGCGCCCGCCTTCTTCGCGAGCTCGACCGCGAGCTGCGCGACGTCGCAGAGCTCCTTGACCGTTGCTTCTGTCAGCTGCGCCCCGCTCATGCCTGCGTGCCTCCCACCGTGATCGACGCGATGCGCACCGTCGGCGTCCCGACGTTCACCGGCACGCTCTGACCATCCTTGCCACACGTCCAGATGCCGTCGCTGAGCTGGAAGTCGCTGCCGAGCATGTCGACGCGCCGGAGCACGTCGGGCCCGTTGCCGATCAGGTTCACGCCCTTGAGCGGCGCCGTCAGCTTGCCGTCCTCGATCAAGTAGCTCTCGGAGAGCGAGAACACGAAGTCGCCGTTGCTGATGTTGACCTGACCACCGCTGAAGCGCTTCGCATAGATGCCGCGCTTGACGCTCTTGATGATGTCGTCGGGGTTGTCCTTGCCGCCGAGCAGCGACGTGTTCGTCATGCGCGGCAGCGGCATCGAGCGGAAGCTCTCGCGCCGCCCGTTGCCCGTCGGCTCGATGCCGAAGTGCTTCGCGCTGAGACGGTCGTGCATGTAGCCGACGAGCACGCCGTCCTTGATCAGCACGTTGTTCTGGCCGGCGAACCCTTCGTCATCGACGTTGATCGCGCCGCGGGAGCCGTTGATCGTGCCGTCATCGACGACCGTGCACAGCGGCGAAGCGACGTTCTTTCCGACCTGGCCGGAGTAGTTCGACGTCTGCTTGCGATTGAAGTCCGCCTCGAGACCGTGCCCGACCGCCTCGTGCAGCAGGATCCCCGAGTCGCCGGGCCCGAGCACGACCGGCATCTCGCCGGCCGGCGCCTCGACCGCATCGAGCATCGCGATCGCAACGCGTGCCGCTTCCTTGCCGTGCGCGGCCGCATCGCGCGTCGCCTGCGCGAAGTAATCCATGCCGTACCGCCCGCCCCCACCGCCGCTGCCGCTCTGGCGCTTGCCCTCGACCTCGGCGACCGCGTTCACGCCGAACCGCAGCAGCGGCTGGACGTCATGCGCCATCCGACCATCGCTGGTGAACAGCAGCACTTCCTTGATCGACTCCGCGAACGACACCTGCACCTTCACGATCCGCGGATCGAACGCGCGCGCCGCCTTGTCGGCCGCTCGCAACAGCGCCAGCTTGTCGGCCGCCGGCACCATCAGCGACGGCGTCGGCACGCGATAGAAGCTCGGGATCTCGACGCGCGAGATGTCGCTGATGCCGACGGGCTTGTGTCCGCCGCCCATCGCGATCTGTCCCGCCGTCTTCGCGGCGTGGGCCATCTTCTCCCACGCGAGATCCTCCGTGTACGCGTAGCCGGTCGCGTCGCCCTTCGTCACGCGCACGCCGAGCCCGAGCGTGATCCCGCGCCCGAGCGTCCGCACCTGCTCCTCTTCCAGCGAGTAATCCGCGCTGACGCGGAACTCGAAGTAGATGTCGGCGTAGTCACCGCCGGCATCGAGCGCGAGCGCGAGCAGGCGATTCGCCAGCTGCGCGTCGATCGCACTCGAGCCGCCGGCCGCGAACGGCGCACGAAGCGCTGCGGGTAGCGTCGAAGTCATCCCGGGACTGTAGCGCCAGGAATCGCCCGCGGCCCTAGCCGATCACCTGGTTTTTCCGATGCTCCCGGGCACCTCACGCTCTGCGGTGCTGAGCGACGCCAGCACGAGCGGCGCGAACAGGCGCTCCTCGGCGGGCGTCACCGACTCGCGGGCGCGAGCGGCGATCGCGGCGAGCTCGGGCTGCGAGTAGCACTCCTCGAGCAGCGGCTGCGCGAGCGTCTCCTCCTCGAACATGTGCAGGAAGTCATCGGCGATGAAGCGCGTCATCTCGAGGTAGAGCGCATGAACGCGCGCCGGGGTCGCGTGCCGCTCGACCTCGTCGATCTGCGTGCGCAGCCGCTCGATCATCACGGCGTGCTCCTCGTGCGCCTCCGTGAGACGGCTCGCGGCCCCGGGCCTGCGTGCCTCGATCGCGGCGACCACGAATGTCTCCTCCACGCGCGCGTGCACGATCTGCATCTCGAGCAGCTCGCGGCTCTCGCGCAGCGCCCGGCCGGTGGCCTCCAGATCGCCGGCGCAATTCGCGAGCGCCCCGACGACACGCGCGCTTTGCAGGCGCAGCGCCTTGTGGATCACGGCGAACAGGTCGACGCGCTTCACAGCTTCACCTTCTGGTACGACGCCTCGATCGCGGCCATCGCGGGAGCCGGCACCTTCGGATCGGGCACCTGGTTGTGCACGGCCGGAATCGTCCGCAGGTAGGCGAAGATCGCGCGCAGGTCGGCGTCGCTCGCGGTCGCGAGGTTCTGCCACGGCATCGGCGGCAGCAGCACGCGCCCGGTGCCCTGGTGATGCCCGGTGCGCATCGTCTGGATGAACTGCTCGGGCGTCCATGCGCCAAGGCCGGTGTCGCGGTCGGGCGTCAGGTTGCGCGAGTACACGACGCCAAACCCGGTCTTGAAGCTGGTGAACGTCGGGCCGATGACGGCCATGTCGGTCTGGCCGGGCTGCGCATCGGGATCGGGCGCGCCCTCGGGATGGCCGGCGAGGAAGTGCGTGTCGTCGGGCACCGGCATCCCGAGCTTGGGGTCGAAGTGCTTGGGCGTATGGCAGTCGGCACAGCCGCCCATCGACACGAGCTGCTGGCCGCGCTTGGCCATGCCGGCGTCGTTGTTGTGACTGCAGGCCGCGAGGCCCAGGAAGAGAACGCTGGTTTGCGTGAGCTTCATGAGCCCACCATGCGTCCTAAGCGTTTCGCGCGATCCTAAGTCGATCTTGATAGTTTCTTATGCGCGCTCTTCGAGGGCGAGCGTGCACGTGACATCGAGCCGGAACCGCCCGCGCCCGGTCGGAACGAGCTGGATCTGCGGGCACTTCTCCTCGAGCCGCTTGCGCAGCAGGACGAGCCGGCTCTCGAGGTTGTCGCGAAGCGCAGGCAGCCCGATGAACGGGTCGACGCGCAGCTCGCGATTGGAAAACGTCGTGCGCCCCTTCTGATGCTCGCGCAGCAGCTTCCACAGGATCTTCGCCGGCACGTTGCGGATCAGATACTCGTCGCCGACGAACACGCTCTCGTCGGCCACATGAAACCGGATCGTCTTGGCCGCATCGAGCCGCTGCGACGGCCGCGGCACCGGCCCGTCCTCTTCCTCGTCGGCCTCGCGCTCGCGCAGCACGACGTTGTCGATCGCGAGCCCGACCTGCCCCGCCACGATCTCGAAGAACAGCTCGTGCCATTCCTCGAACGCCATCCGCGCCCGGCTCTCGACCGCGAGCACCCCCACCAGCCGATCGTTCGCCACCAGCGGCAGCGCCATCATGCTCTGCGCGTCCGCCAGCCCGGCGAGCGGGATCTCCGGCGCCAGCCGCCCCCGATCGCGCGTCCGCGACACGCCGGCCCGGATCGCCCTTCCATACCGCAGCTCGTTCTCGACGCCGCTCATCCGCAACATCCGCCGCTCGCGCGCGACGGTCCCGATCAACCCGTCACCGATCGCGACCTCGGCCCCGACGCCCGTATCCTCGTACCCGCGACTCGCGACGACAAACAGCTTCGCGCCCGTCTCGTCGGGCATCAGCACCATTGCGTGGTGGAACCCGAGCACGTCGTCGAGCGCCTGCAACACGCTCCCGAGCAGCTCGTCGAGCGTGCGCGCACAACACACGCGCTGCGAGATCAGCTGGATCCCGCGCACCTCGCTCTTTGGCCGCGCATCGGTCACCTCGCTCGCGACGGGCACGCTCTCCCCGATCGCCAGATACCCGTCGCGCCGCTCGACCGCGACGACCTCGTACACGTCCGCCGACCGCAGCTTGAACACGCCCGCCATGCCCGTGTGGCTCGCGATCGCGTCGATCCGCACGCGCATCGCATCGAACACCGCCCCCGCCGTCTCCTCGTGATCGAAGCGCACCTCCAGCCGGTACGCCTCGAACGTGGCCGGGTCATACATCTCGATGCACCCGAGCGGATGCTCGAGCACGTTGCGCTTCGTCTTGTTGAAGAACTGGCAGCTCAGCGCCACATGCCGCCCGTCGACGCGCACGACCTCCGACAGATACGTGACGTTCGGCGTCCCATCGGCCGAACACGTCGCCATGATGCTCGGCAACACGCCCGCAAAGCACCGCGCCGGAATGTCGTCCAACCTCACGGCCGCGGCTCCATGCGCGCACCGGCGCCCGGCCCGGGCGTCTGCTCGAACAGCTCGCCGACCCCGACCTCCACCACCCACAGCGGCTCGAGCCCCAGCCGCCGCGAGATCGCGCGCGACATCCCGATGAAGTAGAGCGCCTCGGTGAACGCCGACACATACCGCCGCGCCGCCTCGATCTCCGCGGCACTCGCCTCGCGCACGCGCTCGCACGCGCCCTTCACCTGCACGGTCCGATGGTCGACGATCCGCGAGAACGTCACCGCGACCGGACTCCCCGCCGCCAGATTCGCCAGCGTCCGCGCGCCGGTCCCCTCGGGCACGAGCACGGCGAGCACCCGCCGATCTCCACGCACGACGCACCCGACCGCGCGCTGCGCCTCGGGCTTCAACGCCGCATCGCGCGTCCCGACGAGCACGCTGACGCCGCTCTCGACAAAATCGACGAGCTCAGCGGGGAGCGCGACAGCTCCACTACCCGCGCTAGACATCCGGGGCACAGTACCACGCGCCCCCGCCCGACCGACGCGCCTACGACTTCCCCTCGCGGCCCGCGATCTTCGCCAGCGCCGCCTCGGCCGCCTCGGACGCCGCCTTGATCTCGGCCTCCCACCCACCAAGCCAGAGCCGCCCGAACGCGCCGAACGTGATCACCTCGAGCAGGTGAATCGGCGCCGCCTTCTCGGCCTCGTTCGCCGCGATCGCCGCGTACGCCGCCGGATAGACCTCCAAAATATAGAGCGTCTGATCGCGGACGATCATATCGCCATGCCGCATCCGGTTGATCAGCTGGCTCTGCTCGCCGGCCACCCCCGTGATGATCTGGCTGCTGATGATCTTCGGCTTGATCCGATCCTCGCGCCGCACCCCCATCTGCCCGACGATCGCATCGACCGCCGCCTCGACCTGCCCCTTGTCCCGGTCATGCAGCTCCAACATCCCGTACGCCCGCTCGACAATCTGCATCCCGGGCCGGCACGTCGTCGACTTCAACGCGACATCGGTCAGCTGGTTGATCGCGATCCCAGGCGCGATCTCGATGAACGCCGCCGCCTCATTCTCGAGCGGCATGAACCCCGCGCACACAGTCTGCAGAAACCCGGTCAGCTGCGGCTGCAGCGAGTCGATCACGGTGAGCGCACGAAGCTCCATCGCGGCCGACGCTATCACGCCTCCGCCCCGCCCGCCCTCGTCGTCGCCGCCGCGCCCCGCCGCACTGTCGCGTGACCCGTCGACGTCTCGCGCAATGGGAGGGGGCGGCAGTTTTGGTACGAAGGGGATACGAATGGCGATTCGTATGAGATCGCCCAGGGGATGGCACGTAGGTGCGCGAAGAGCGCGCGCGAGTGACTGCGCTCGCTAACGCGTAGCTCGGCGTTCGTTCGGGCGTCTAGCGCTGGCGTCCGCCGCCGCCCCGCGCCGCCGCCCGCGATCACCCGAACCGTCGACCTCTCGAACAATCGGAGGGGGGGCCGGCAATTTGATACGAATGGGGATACGAATGGCGATTCGTATTAGATTTCCCGGGGGATGGCGCGTAGGTGCGCGAAGGTCGCGCGCGAGTGACTTCGCGAGCTGACGCCGCCGGCCGCCGCCGCGCCGCCTCATCGCCTCATCGCCGCATTCGCGTGCGCCGGCGACGTCTCGAACCAAGGGCGTGACAGGAACTTGGTACGAACGCGAGTACGAACGACGGTTCGTACGCGATTGCCGGGGATGAGGTGGAGCAGCCCGCACGCAAGTGGCTGCGCTAGCGAACGCGCGTAGCTCGCCGTTCGTTGCGACGCGTCTAGCGCTGGCGTCCGCCGCCGCCGCGCTTGCCGAAGCTGCGTCCCTGCCCGCGCGCCGCACCGGTTCCGCCGCGCGCCGCACCGGTTCCCCCGCGCGCCGCACCGGTTCCGCCGCGCGCACCACCAGCACCGCCGCGCGCACCGAACCCGCCGCGCGAACCACCACGGTCGCCAGTTGCTCCGCCGCGCGTATCGCGCGATACGTAGCCACCGCGCGAGCCGGTCCCGGTCCGCCCGCGTTCGCCGCCATCGCTCCGCGCATCGCGCGATGCATAGCCTCCGCGCGAGCCGCCGCTGGCACCGCGCGAGCCCCCGCGCTCGCCACCTGCGCGGCGCGCGTCGCGCGAACCGAATCCGCCGCGCGAGCCACCGCGTTCGCCACCTGCGCCGCGCGCGTCGCGCGAACCGAACCCGCCGCGCGAGCCACCGCGTTCGCCACCTCCACCGCGCGCATCGCGCGAACCGAACCCGCCGCGCGAGCCACTTCCGGCGCGACCGCGTTCGCCGCCGTCGCCGCGTGTATCCCGCGAACCGAACCCGCCGCGCGAGCCGCTTCCGGCGCGACCGCGTTCGCCGCCGTCGCGGCCGTCATCGCGCGAACCGAACCCGCCACGCGAGCCACGGCGGTCGCCGCCGTCGCTGCGCGCATCGCGCGATCCATAGCCACCGCGCGAACCGCCACTGGCGCCGCGCGAACCACCGCCTTCCCCACCCGCGCCGCGCGCATCGCGCGAACCGAACCCGCCGCGCGCGCGGGGTCCCGCGCCACCGCGATCGGCACCGTCGCTGCGCGCATCGCGCGATCCATAGCCACCGCGCGAACCGCCACTGGCGCCGCGCGATCCCCCGCGTTCCCCACCCGCGCCGCGCGCGTCGCGCGAACCGAACCCGCCACGCGAGCCACCGCGTTCGCCACTGGCGCCCCGCGCGTCGCGTGAATCGCGTCCGCGACCTCCGCCACGTGCGTCGCGCGAATCGCGTCCGCGACCTCCGCCGCTGCTTCGCGATCCGCGCCTCTCGTCCATTTGCTCGTCATCCGCGGCCACATCGCGCGCGACGTCGTCGTGCGCGGCGGCGTCGGTGTCCTCGCCGACCTCGTCGTCCCAAGCGCCGGTGCGCGGCTCCGCGCTTTCGTCGAAGGCGTCGGCGCCGTCGGACCGTTCGTCGAGCTCGTCGTCATCGTCGGCGCCGGGGCCGAGTCGAGCGGCGGTTCCGCGGGCGGCCTCGCGTTGCGCGGCGGCGTCCTCGGCTTCGGCTCGCGCCTTTGCGCGTGCGCGACGCTGGATGTCCGTGTCCTCGCGCTCGGCGCGCCAGCGGCCGCGGGCGACGGCGCTGTGATCGAGGCCGACGGTGTCGCGCAGGGCGTTGAGCTCTTGCTGCGTGAGCTCGCGCGCGTCGCCGACGCGCAGGCCGTGGAACGTGAGGGTTGCGAATGCAACGCGCTGGAGCTTGTCGACGTAGAAGCCGATCGCCTCGATCATGCGGTGGATCTGGCGGTGCTTGCCCTCGTGAATCGTGATCGCGAGCCAGGTGTGCTTGCTCTCGCCCGGTAGGACCTCGACCTCGGCAGGCATCGTGATCGTGCCGTCGTCCAGGCGGACGCCGTCGCGCAGCAGCTTGATGTGCTTGGCGTCGAGCTGGCCGTGAATCTTGACGTGGTACGTCTTCGGGACGTGGCTCGCCGGCGCGAGCAGGCGTGCCGCGAGCTCGCCGTCGTTCGTGAGGAGGAGGACGCCCTCGGTGTAGAAGTCGAGGCGGCCGACCGGCTTGACCGGAACCGGGACGTTGGGCAGGTAGTCCATCACCGTCGGGCGGCCGCGGTCGTCGGTGACCGCCGTGATGCAGCCCTTCGGCTTGTTGAGCAGGACGTAGAAATGGTCGAGCGCGGCGACCGCCTCGCCATCGACGCTGACCGCATCGTGGTCAGGATTGACCTTCGTGCCGAGGACCGTGACGACCTTGCCGTTGACGGTCACGCGACCCGACGTGATCAGCTCTTCGGCTTTGCGACGCGCGGCGACACCGGCCGCAGCGAGGTAGCGCTGCAAGCGCACCGGCGTAGACATGGCGGTCAGTCTACTGCCGGGTCGTCCGGCGCGCTCGCCTCCGGCGCCTCCGAATCGGCATCGTGCGCATGAATCGTCGCGTCGTCGGCGGGCGCCGCGCCCTCGTCGCCCTCTGCGTGCTCGCCGTGCTCGGCCTCGGCTCCGGCAGCGAGGTCGACATGCTGGTCGTTCTCGCCGGCGATCACGCGCGCCGCGATGTCGTCCGGATCGAGGGGCGCGACCGGATCGCGATGAGCGTGGTCGCCCGCCTCGTGCGCGTCGACCGCGTCGTGGTGCTCGTGCATGGCCTCGAGCGGTTCGTGCGCGGCCTCGACGTGTTCGTGCACGTCGTGCGCGGGCTCGGCTTGTTCGTGCGCCTCGTGCGCGGCCTCGAGCGGTTCGTGCGCGGCCTCGACTGGCTCGTGTGCCGCCTCGACCGGTTCGTGCGCAGCCTCGAGGCGCTCGTGCGAGGCCTCGACAGGCTCGTGCGCGGCCTCGACAGGCTCGTGCGCGAGCTCGGCAGACTCGTCCGCGTGCAGTGCGCGTTCGTCGCCGGCGCGCTCGTCCACCTCGTGCACGATCGTCGCGTGCGCATCGACGGCCTGAACGGCCGCGAGCGCGGCTTCGTCATCTTCGGCGCGCTGCGCCTCGGCGTCGATCACCGATTCGTCGTCGTCGGAGAGGTCGGCGTCCGACGACAGCTCGGCATCCGGCGATAGCTCGGCATCCGGCGATAGCTCGGCGTCGAACCGCGCCTCGGCCGACAGCTCGGCATCCGACGACAGCTCGGATTCCGACAGCTCGGATTCCGACAGCTCGGATTTCGACGCCTCGGATTCCGACAGCTCGGATTCCGACGGCGCACCTTCGGTCGCCGACGAATCGGCCAGCGCGTCCAGCTCCGCGCCGATCGCGGCGTCCGCTTCGCCTTCGACCGACGCCGCGGTGGCGTCGGTGGCGTCGCCGTCGAGGCTGACGCCCAGGCGATCGGAGACGACCTTGCGGCTCTCGGCGGTCAGCTCGC